>DASUFK010000152.1:0-8562 GCA_036274615.1 Gammaproteobacteria bacterium
CAGTATCTCGACAAAGCCATGACCCGACTCCGCGATCTCGGCCTCGTGCCCGAGAAGCCGGAGGAAGCGCCGATCATCGCACTGCTCAACCGCGTGTCGGATCTCGACGAGGACAAGGTGGTCGCGATCGCGCGCACGCTCTCGCAAGCGTCGCTGTTCAACCAAGTGGTGCGCGAGCAAGTCACGGCGATGCAAATCTCCGACCGCTATTCGAAGATCACGGACGCGTTCAACAGCATCCGCGACGACGCCAAGACCATGGTCGACCAGCTCGAGGACGGCAAGATCAACACCTGGGAGCGCCTGCAGAACGTGTGGCAGAAGGCCACGCGCGGCGACATCGCGGGCCGCTTCGACAAGATCAAGAAGACCTACCTCGAGGTCGCGAAGGACACCAACGACCAGATCGAGCGTGAGCACCTGATCCTCACGGCGTACCAAGATTTCCGCGGCGCGCTCAAGGAAGCCGAGATCCTCGCGCTGCAAGTGCTGAAGACCGCGGAAGCCGAGCTCAAGTCCGAGCAGGAGAAGCTCGAGGCCGCGATGAAGGCCGTGGACGCCGCGAGCACCGGCGATCTCGTGGCACGCGCCAAGCTCGAGCTCGCGCGCGACGAGGAGCTGCGCAACGTGCAGCGCGCCGAGGACCGCTATCAGATCTGCAAGGACCTGTCGGACAACCTCACCGTCGGCTACAACACGTCCGAGGTCGTGATGGGCCGCCTCGTGCAGACCACCAACGCGAAGGACCGCGTGTACAAGCAGGCCGTGTCGTTCTTCGGCACCAACGAGACGGTGCTCACGGCGCTGTCGGCGTCGTTCACGGGCCTGCACGGATTGCACGAGAGCACGCGCACGCTCGATGCGATGAAGGAAGGCGTGAGCCGGAGTCTCGAGGATCTGGCCGAGATCGGCGGCAAGGTGCAGGAGGCCGCGCTCAAGGCGGGCTACGGCCCCACCATCCGCGCGGACGCCGTGAAGAAGCTCGTGACGTCGGTGATCAACTACCAGGAGCGCTCGCGGCAGATCATCGCCGAGATGCGCGATCTCTCCACGCGCAACGCCACCGAGATTCGCGAGGCCGTCGAGACGGGCAAGCAGCGGCTCGCGCGGCTCGTGCAGCAGGGCAACCAGCTCGCGATCGAGTCGCCGCGCAAGACGCCCGAGCCCGTCCGAGTTAGATGAGGACGACGGTGTCTGACCCCATTTCGCGCGATCCGGCCAGCCTTGGCGAACGCACCAATCGAAATGGGGTCTGACACCATGCCCAGCAGATGAACGCAACCGCAAAAGAAGTAGTGGTCAAGGAGAAGGACGCTCCGCTCGACGAGCTCATGCTCGCAATGGACGTGGTCGACACGCTGCGTCACCGCGAGCTCGTGCTCGAGCGCGAGGTGGAGGCGGAGGACCGCGACGCGCGGCTGCTCGACCGCCTGCGCGAGATCTACACGTCGCAAGGCATCGCGGTCACCGACGAGGTGCTCGAGCAGGGCGTGCGCGCGCTGCGCGAGGATCGGTTCGTGTACCAGGGCCCCGAGCCGAGCTTCGGGCGCACACTCGCCACGCTGTACGTCACGCGCGGCCGCTGGGGCAAGTGGGCCTTCGCCGTCCTCGGGCTCGTCGCCGGCCTCGCGCTCGCGTACCAGCTTTCGGTGCGCGGCCCGGCGCTGCGCGCGGCCACGGAGGTGCCGGCCGAGGACCGCGACGCGCGCCTGCTCGAGCGGCTCCGCGAGATCTACACCGCGCAGGGCATCGTGGTCACCGACGAGGTGCTGCAGCAGGGCGTGCGCGCGCTGCGCGAGGACCGGTTCGTCTATCAAGGCCCGGAGCCCGGCCTCGGCCGCACGCTCGCGACGCTCTACGTCACGCGCGGCCGCTGGGGCAAGTGGGTGGGCGGCGCGGTCGCGCTCGTGGCGGTGGCTGCGATCGGCTTCCAGGTGTTCGTGCGCGGGCCGGCGATGCGCGAACCCACGGACTTGGTGCACGACCTCATGGGCGCCCATCAAGGCGTGGTGGTCTCGACGAACGACGAGACTGTGCTCGGCAACGCTCAAGCAATCTTCGCCGGCGGCGCAGCCGCCGTGGACCAGCACGACTACGCCGCCGCTCGTTCGTCGGTCGGCGAGTTGCGCGACTTGAGCTACCGGCTCCAGCAGCAATACGAGCTGCACATCGTGTCGAAGCCGGGTCAGGAAAGCGGCTTCTGGATGGAGCCGAACGACAACCCGGGCGCACGAAGCTACTACCTGGTGGTCGAAGCGCTCGACCCGCAAGGGAACGCCGTGCGTGTTCGCGTTCGCAGCGAGCAAGACAGTGCGACCCGCGTGGTCAGCACTTGGGCCTTGCACGTGGACAAGCAGGACTTCGACCGGGCCGTCGCCGACAAGCGCGACGACGGCATCATCCAGAACGACGTCGTGGGCCTGAAGCGCCGCGGCGAGCTCGAGCCGACGTACTCCGTGCAGACGAACGGCGGCGCGATCCTGAAGTGGTGAGAGACATGTCCAGCGGCAGCGACGTCCTCGCAATGATCGAACGCATGCTCGGCGACACCCGCGGCGAGCTCGACACGGTGAACGCGCGGCTCGAGCGCATGAGCGCGCAGCTCGAGGGCCTGCGCCAATCCGAGCTCGGCGTGTACGCCGTGCTCGCGCGCTTCAGGCTCAAGGAAATCGAGAGCGCGAACCTCGCCACGGAGCTCGACGACACCGCTCGGCAGGTGCGCGAAGTGCTCGCGCAGCGCGCCGACGCGCAGGTGGCGCTCGGCAAGGACCTCGCCGCGGCCCAGGAAGGGCTCGCGAAGCTCGAGCAGGATCGCGCGGCGCAGCACGCGGTGGTCGAAACCGCGGAGAAAGCCGTGGACGCGGCCAAAGCGGACGCGCAGGCCCATCTCAAGGTCGACGCGGCCTATGCCGCGAAGCTGGCCACGGCGGACGCGTCGGACAAGGTGGCCGACGTCACGGAAGAGAAGTCGCAGGCCGCGCAGCAGGACCGAGTCGAGAAGGGCAAGCCGTACGAGGCCGACCCGCTGTTCGCGTATCTCTGGAAGCGCGGCTACGGCACGTCGCAGTACCGCGCGTTCGGCTTCCCGCGTCTGCTCGATCGCTGGGTGGCGCGCGTGGTGGACTACGAGCCGCTGCGGCGCAACTACTGGATGCTGAGCGAGCTGCCGGCCCGTTTTCAGGAGCACGCGCAGCGAATGCGCAAGGTCGCGGACGACGACGTCGCCGCGGTGCGCGAGGTCGAGATCGCCGCGGCCGGGATCGCGGGCGTTCCCGAGCGCGAGGCCGAGCTCGCCAAGGTCGGCGCCGAGCTCGCGTCGATCGACGAGGCCATCAAGCAGCGCGAGGCCGAGATCGCGGCGCTCGTCGAGAAGCGCGGCAAGTTCGCGTCGGGCGTGGACGAGCACTCGCAGCGCTGCACCGAGATCCTCTCCGACACGTTTCGCCGCGAGAAGATGAAGACGTTGCGCGAGCGCGCGGCGCAGTCGGAAAGCCCCGAGGACGATGCTGCGCTCGACCAGCTCGCGGCGATCCGCGCCGAGATGCCGCGCCTCCAAGAGGAGGTTGCGCGCTTGAGCGCGCTGCACGACACGCACCGCGATCGCACGGCCAAGCTCGAGGACGTCCGCCAGCGCTTCAAGGAGCATCGCTACGACGCGGTGACGTCGGAGTTCGTGAACGGCGCGCTGATCGCGGCGCTGTTCAGCCAGCTGCTCGCGGGCACGCTCGGCGTGCCGGGCCTCTGGGACGCGCTGTCGAAGCAGCAGCGGCATCGCCAGCTCGGCGCCGATCCCGGGTTCGGCAGCGGCCGTTTTCCTCGCGGCCCGAGCCCATGGGGCGGAGGATTCGGCGGCGGCTTCGGGGGCGGCGGCGGCTTCGGCAAGGGCGGCGGCTTTGGCGGCGGCGGGTTCGGCAAGGGCGGCGGCTTCGGCGGCGGCGGCTTCCGCAAGGGCGGCGGCTTCTAGCGTTACGCCGCGCGCCGCCCTGCGGCGGCGCACGAATCGCCTTCGGCGACGCCTCCGCGCTACCACCGTGTCGCAATTTGGCGGCGTCTCGACGCTCCCGCGCAAAGTGAGACACTAGCCGGCGTGACTAGGATCAAGACCACGCACGTCGGCAGCCTGCCCGAGCCGCACGGATTCGCCGCGGACGGCTCGGCCGGCGATGCCGACCTGCGCGACGCGGTCCGCTGGGTCGTGGACAAGCAGCGCGCGATCGGCCTCGACGTCATCAACGAAGGCGAGCTCACCAAGGGCGGTGACTGGCTGAGCTTCCTCGACGAGCGCTTCGGGGGCTTCGAGCAGCGCGCCGCGTCCGACCGCAGGCCGCTGATCTTGCAGGGTGCCGACCGCGAGCAGTTCGCCGACTTCTACCGCTATGCCGCGCAGAAGCAGACGCTCTTCTACGCGGAGGACGGCCGCATGAAGGCGCAGCGGCCGTACTGGGTGTGCACCGGCCCGATCCGCTACGCCGCTCACGCGGCGCTCGCACGCGAGATCGACGCGTTCAAAGCCGTGGTGGGCGCCGACACCGAGAATTGCTTCATCACCTCGACCGCGCCCGCGAGCCTCGAGCCCTATCGCGGCAACGAGCACTACGCGACGGAGGAGGAATTCGTGCTCGCGCTCGCCGAAGCGCTGCGCACCGAGTACGAGGCGATCGCGAACGCGGGCTTCCAGGTGCAAATCGACGACGCGTGGCTGCTCGCTCTTTGGGACCGGATCGGCATCCCCATGGGTCTCGAGCGCTACCGCCGCTACTGCGCGCTGCGCATCGACGCGCTCAATCACGCGCTCGCGAACGTGCCCGAGGAACGAATCCGTTATCACCTCTGCTGGGGCAGTTGGCACGGACCGCACGCGCACGACCTGCCGATGAAGGACGTCGTCGATCTCATGCTGCGCGTGAAGGCGCGCACCTATCTGTTCGAAGCGGCGAATGCGCGCCACGAGCACGAGTACGTCGTCTGGGCGAACGTGAAGCTGCCCGCCGGCAAAGTGATCGCGCCGGGCTGCGTCACGCACTCCACCGACGTCGTGGAGCACCCGGAGCTCGTCGCGCAGCGCATCGAACGCTTCGCGCGCCTCGTGGGCGCCGACAACGTGATGGCCGGCGCGGACTGCGGCTTCGGCGGGCGCTGCCATCCGCAGATCGCTTGGGCGAAGCTCGAGTCGCTCGCGCGCGGCGCCGCGCTCGCCCGCGTCTGAGCGAGATTCGTCTCGGCCGGACGCTCTCCGACTCGCGGAGTTAGAATCCGCCATCGTTCGTCGTTCGGAGGCCGTCATGGTTCGCGCCTTCTTCGTTCTGGCGATCGCGTTTCATCCCACGCTCCTGCTGGCGGACGTGGTCGTTGCGACCCAACGATTCGAGCTACGCAGCGACGAGCGCTCCAATCTGCATCACTTCCTCATCGCGTGGTCCGCCGCCGATCGGGGCGCGTGGCCCACGTACGCGCTGCCGGTCGCAGAGCGCGATTCGTGGCGCGCGCTGCTCGACGACGAAGACGAGCGCGCGTGGTCCGCGGCCGTATCCGCGTACGAGCGCACCGTGCGTCGCAGCGTGATCTTCGACGACGGGATGATCGCCGTGCGCAACTGGGCCGCGGGTGCCGCGGCGCCGGACACCGTTCCAGCCGCCGATCGACCGCTGCTCGGCGCGTTGGAGGCGGCGCTCCCGGTCTACCGGCGCTATTGGTGGCGCGCACACGACGCGGAGAACCGCGCCTGGATCGAGTCCGTCCAAGGCGTGCTCCGCAACGTCGAGCAGGAGATGGTGCCGCGGCTCGAGGCCGCCTACGGCGGCCGCTGGCCCGCGGGCAAGATCCCGGTCGACGTCGTGCTCTACTCGAACGACGTGGGCGGCTACACGACGGGCGGGCGCAGCACGATCTCGAGCGCGGCTCCCGGCAACCGCATGCCGCAGGGCCTCGAGGTGATCTTCCACGAAGCCTCACATTTCGAGACCCTCGAGCCGCCGCTCTCGAATCAGCTGAACGAAGCGTTTCGAGGTCTCGGGCTGACGCCTCCCGAGCGTTTCTGGCACGACATGATCTTCTTCACGGTGGGCACGGTCACCGCCGCCGTCCTCGAGCGGCACGGTGCGCCGGGCTACAAGCACTACGGTGAATCCGGGCCGTACACCAACCCGCGCTGGGGAAAGCAGTTGCCGCTGCTGCGCCAGCACTGGGCGCCGTTGATCGAGTCCGGCTCCGCAAACGCGGAGGCGCGGCAGGCCGCGCTGAAGGCGATAGCGGAAGGCATGCGTTAGCACGTCAGGCGCCGGAGCGCGCTCGATCACCAGTGCGTCGGCGGGCGGCCGGTGACGACGAAGCGCAGCGCGCCGCCGGGCGCGAGCGCGTCGAACGGCCAGCAGGTGACGAGCGCGATCGCGGACTCTTCGCCGTCGAGCCGCAACGCCGCGGTGCTCGAGTCCACGACGTCGATGTTCGCGACCTCGTACGCGAGCGACGAGCCGTCCGGCAGCTCGAGCTCGAACCGCTCGCCGAGCGCGAGATCGGCGAGCGCGCCAAACTGCGTGTCGCGGTGGCCGGCGATCACGCTCAGGCCGGGTGCGCCGATGTCCGCGCTGCCGTCCAGGAGCGCGGGGCCGAACGCCAGATTGCGGCCCGACGCGCCCGCGAGCACGGTGAGCGGCTCCGCACGCGACGCGAAGTGCAGGCGCGCCACCGGCCAAGTGTCGGCCCACGGCCACGGTTGCACGCGGTCCGCGCCGCCGCTCGCTCGCGCCGCGACCCACGCGCGGTTCAAGAGATGCTGCGCGAGCTCCGCCTTTGCCGGCATCCACAAACCGGCTGCGAGCAGTGCGGCTCCCGCGAGCGCGACGGCGAGCAGCACGGCGCGCCACCAATGCCGGCGCGCGTGCCCAAGGGCCGCGAGCCGGCCGGGCAGTGGCACGCGCAGCATCGGCGGCACGCCGTGCAGCAGCCGGTCGCGCATCGAGCGCAGTGAGCGCGGGCGCATCGAGGACGTTATCGATTGGTGCCAGATCGCGCTCATCGGTTGTCTCCCGCGTTACCCAGGGTCGCCGGCTCAGCGCGCCGCTTTCGCGGGCCGAGGGGGCAGCCGTGCGAGCCGCCGCTCGCCGCGTGCCGCAGCGACGGCGGCCGCGACGAGGAGGAGCAGCGCGCCGAGCCAGCGATAGAGCGGCGCCCCGGTCGCGGTCTGCGGGAATCCGCCCCACTGCGCGCCGTCGGGCGTCATGTTCGACACCACTTGCCGATCGAGCGGCGCGGACGACGGCCGCGCCGGCGTCTTGTCCACGGCGACCAGGCTCGTGTACGGGCTAACGAGCTCGTGCTCGAGGGCGACGTCGAGCACGAGCTTGGCTGTCAGCTTCTCGTCGATGCCGTCCACGCGGCTGTCGACGAGCGTCTCGATCTTGCGCCGTGCCCAGAGCTTCGCCACGCCCGGCAACGAGGCCGGTTCCGCCGCCACTCGCTCCGACCACTGCGTGCCCGCGATGCGGCCGAACACCTGCACCTCGAGCGGCGCGGCGCCGCGCGCGGGGAAGCTCGCGGTGACGACCAGCGGCTCGCCCGCGTAGAGATCGGGCGTTTGCGGCGGGTACAGCTCGACCGCGTTCGGCCAGTCGACGAGCACGTCGGTGAGCGCGACGCGGTCGAGCTTCGCGAACAGCGCCGTCATCGCGGTCCCGACTTCCGCGCCGGTGCCGATGTGCGTGTACGTGCCGCGGCCGAACTGCGCCGCCTTGCGCATGAAGTGCGAGTTCGGAGCGGCGCCGATGCCGATCGTGAAGAGCCGCGCGTTGCCGAGCTCGCGCTTGATCGTCGCGAACAGACCCGTTTCGTCGGCGACGCCGCCGTCGGTCAAGAAGATCACTTGACGCAGGAAGCCCTCGGCCGCCGGCTGCGCGAGCGCCGCGCGAATCGCGGGCTCCATCTCCGTGCCGCCGGTGGCGCCGAGCCGGTCCACCCAGTGCAGCGCCTCGTCGTAGGTCGACGCGTCGAACGGCTTCGGCGCGGCGTAAAGGCTCGACGTCCACGAGTTGAAT
The DNA here is from genome assembly GCA_036274615.1 of Gammaproteobacteria bacterium. Classification (GTDB taxonomy): domain Bacteria; phylum Pseudomonadota; class Gammaproteobacteria; order Steroidobacterales; family Rariloculaceae; genus FEN-1219. The sequence continues at coordinate 8,031 of DASUFK010000152.1, forward strand.
TGGATGACGTTGAAGCGGTCTGCGCTCGTGAGCCGTCCGAGCGCGTCGCGCAGCGCGGCTTTCGCCTGCTCGATCGAGGAGCCGCCCATCGAGCCCGACGTATCGACCACGTACACGACGTCGCGCGGCTGATGCCGGTAGGCGTGCGTGTCGTTCGGCGGCAGCACCATCAGCAGTGCGTAGGTGGTGCCGTCGAGCGTCTGCGTGAACGCGGCCGCGGCGGGACTGGCGCCGACGGCGGGCCGCCAAGCAAGCACCAGGTCGCGGTTCATCGGTACGCGCCCGGTCTCGAGCAGGTAGCGGTCGCCGCTGCGCTCCACGTGCACGTCGCGGCCGTGCGCGCCAACCTCCGTGAGCGGTAGACCCGGAGACAGCGTGACGTGGACCGTGACGAAGCTCGCCGCGGCGGCCCAGCGCTCCGCGTCGGCGTGCGCGAAGGGCACGTTCGGCAGGCCCGGCAGCGACGCCACGATCTCGTCGACGGCCTGCTCGGGTGCCGTGCCGTTGCCAGCCGCGGGTTGCGTCCTGCACT
>DASUFK010000153.1:0-3262 GCA_036274615.1 Gammaproteobacteria bacterium
CACGCGCAGCACCGAGTCCATCATCGCGCGGCGATTCTCCGCGGCGTAGTCCTGCGCCCAGTGCATCGCTTCGACGTAGTCGTCGAAGTGCTCGGTGCCCTCGACGAGATACGCGAGGTCGCGGTCCGGCAAATCGACGAAGTGCTTCTTCATGTCCTTGCGCGCGAGCTCGATGAACGTCTGGCCGATGAGGTTGCCGATGCCGCGCGAGCCCGAGTGCAGCATCGCCCACACGGTCTGCTCGGCGTCCAAGCAGATCTCGATGAAGTGGTTGCCGCCGCCGAGCGTGCCGAGCTGATCCTGGGGGCGCTTCGTCTTCAGGCGCGGATACTTTTCCTCGATGCGGTCGAGCCGGCCGGCGAGGCCGCGCCAGCGCGTGACCACCGAGTCCGGCGCCACGGCCCACGCGCCCTTCACGCTCCGGCCGGGGATCGTGACGAAGCCGTGCGGCACCGCGCGCTCGATGCGCGAGCGGATCTTGCCGAGCGACTCCGGCAAGTCCGACGCCGTGAGCGTGGTTTGCGCCGCCATCATGCCGCAGCCGATGTCCACGCCCACGGCCGCAGGGATGATCGCGCCCTTCGTCGCCAGCACCGAGCCCACGGTCGCGCCGATGCCGACGTGCACGTCCGGCATGGCCGCGAGGTGGCTGAACACGAACGGCATCTTCGCGGTGCTCGCGAGCTGCTGCCGGGCCTTCGGGTCCACGGGCACGCCCCGCGTCCACAGCTTGACGTGACGGCCGCCGCCCACGTCCATCGTCTCGTACGGCGCGGCGCTCATCGCTTGCGCAGCAGCGTGAGGCCCTCGCCGATCGTGAGCAGCGCGAAGTCCACGCGCTCGTCGCGGCGTGCGATCTCGTTGAACGCGCGCAGCGCCTTCGCGGTCTGCGTTTGCTGACGCATGATCGGCTCGCCGGATACGGCGAGCGTGTTGTCGACGGCGATGAGGCCGCCGATGTGCAGCAGCTGCAGCAGCTTGTCGAGGTACGCCGGATAGCTCGGCTTGTCGGCGTCGACGAACGCGAAATCGAACGTGCCCGCGCCGCCGCCGGCGAGCAGCGCGTCCAGCGTCTCGAGCGCCGGACGGATCCGCAGGTCGATGCGCGGCTCGACTCCGGCCTCGCGCCAGAACTTGCGGCCCACGTCGGCCCATTCCCGGTTCACGTCGCAGGCGATCAGCTTGCCGTCCGGCGGCAGGGCGAGAGCGACCGCGAGCGCGGAGTAGCCGGTGTAGGTGCCGATCTCGATGCAGCGGCGCGCGCCGATGAGCCGCACGAGCAGCGCCATGAACCGGCCTTGATCGGGACCGATCTGCATCTCGTTGTGCGCCACCGCGGCGGTGGCCTCGCGCAAGCCCGCGAGCGCGGGATGCTCGGGCGGCGAGACGGCCAAGGCGTATTCGTAAACATCCTGCGCGACGAGCAAGGTGCGGTCGGTCATGACGAGACTCTAACAAACCTTTTCCGAACGCGATCCGTGCGTGCGCGTGCCCGTGCGTTGAGCAAGGATTGTGTCCTTGCTAGAGTAAGGACATGGCCAAGGTCACGAGCAAGCTCCAGGTCACGATCCCGAAGCACATCGCCGATCAATACGGCATCGCGCCCGGCGACGAGATCGAGTTCGTGCCGTCCGGCGACTGCATCCGGCTCGTTCCTCCGGGCCGTCACTCGAGCGGGCCCCGGCTCGGTCTCGCAGAACGGCTGCGGCGCTTCGACGCGTCCGTCGCCCGGCAGCGCGAGCGCGAGACGCGCATGAAAATTCCCGCGGCGCGGGGCGCGCGCGATTGGACACGAGAGGATCTCTACACGCGTGGCAAGCCTCGTTGACACGAACGTCCTCGTCTACTGCTTCGATCCTCGCCACCCGGCCAAGCAAGCACGGGCACGAGAGCTGTTGCGTGACGGCTTGCGCGACGACAGCGTGGTGCTCGCGCATCAATGCATCGTGGAGTTCGTCGCGGCCGTAACGCGGCCGCGGCCGGACCTCGCCGGAGCGCCGCTGCTGCCGCTCGACACGGCGCGCCTCGAAGCCGAACAGTTCGTCGACGACTACCGCGTGCTCTATCCGGACGTCAATCTGCTGCTCACGGCGTTGAGCGGCACCGCAATGTACGGCCTGTCGTGGTTCGACGCTCACCTGTGGGCTTACGCCGAAGCCAACGGCGTTGCCGAGATCCTGTCGGAGGACTTCGAGCACGGCCGTCACTACGGCACCGTGCGCGTGGTGAATCCGTTCCTACCGGCGGAAGGCGTGCACGAGCTGCCGCCGCTCTACGCCGCAAAGCCCGGCGAGGAAAAATCCGCGGCGCGGCGGCACAAGACGTCCGCGAAGCGCAGCGCCGGGCCCGCAACCCGCGGGCCCGCGCGCCGCAGGGCACGGGCGTAGCGCCGGTTTCCGCCGCCGCGCACGCCGCTACCTGGCCGCCGCGACGCTCGGCGCGTCGTACACGTCCTCGATCGTCACGAAGCCGCGGCGCGACTTGAACGCGAGCGCCTCTTGCGCGTCGACGTCCTGGATCGTGACGATTCCGCGGCGCAGCGGCGCCTTCACGGCCGCGATCGGCGCGGCACCTTGCGGATACGCCGTGAGCCCGGTCACGCGGCCCGCGTCGATCGCGAACGACACGCGTGCCGCGATCTTCGGTGCGACGAGCTCGCCGTCGCCATCGGCGACGAGCGGCGATTCCTCGATGATCCAGCTTGCGGGCGTGACGATCGTCAACGAGTCGCCGTCGCGCACGACGAAGAACTCCGCGCCGCCGCGCGTGACGTAGCGGCCCGCGTAGTCGTCGAGGGTGAGCGAGTCGGCAGCTTGCGCGTTCGCGAGCTCGGCGCGCGCGAGCCGCACGCGATCGTCGTTCGAGCTGGATTCTTCCGCGCCGGCCGTTGCCGCGATGGTGAACGCGGCGAGCATGGCCAACCGAGTGACGAAATTCATGACGTTGCTCCTGTGTTGTCGCGGTGCCTCAAGCAAGTAGCGTGCCGTCGCTCGCGGGAGCGCGTTAACGCCCTGCTCCGCAACAAAAAATCGATCGCGCGGACGCTGCCGCGGCGGTGCGGAGGGAGTGGTGCAACCGGCCACAGTTCGCGCGCGCGAGACGAACATTTGGCGAAAGCGGGACCTTGCAGATCGTTTGCACGCGCCCGCGCCGGACGGCGAGCGGCCCCTGCGTCGCTGAACAGCGCTTCAGTCCGCGTTCAGGTGCCGCCCCTAGACTTCCGTCCCGCCATCGTCGCCGCGCCGGCGCGCTGTGGCGGACT
>DASUFK010000154.1:0-9564 GCA_036274615.1 Gammaproteobacteria bacterium
TCGAGCACTTTGATGCCGTCGAGAGGACTCACGTCTACCACACACACTCCGATGTCACGGAAAATAGGGACATGTTACTTTTCCTGCGCACCCGCCGCGCCGCGGCCGTCCACGCGCCGTGGTAGCTGCGGCCGCACCTCGAAGGGGTCTTCCCGAGACACGCCGGAAGACCGTCCCTGGGGCTCCTCGCCGCACATCCCTGTGCGGCGACGGTCTCGGGAAGACCCCTTCGAGGTTCGGCCGCAGCTATTCACCCGCAGCACGCGGCCGCTCCGAGCGAGCGGGTGCGCAGGAAAAGTAACATGTCCCTATTTTCCGTGACATCGGAGTGTGTGTGGTAGACGTGAGTCCTCTCGACGGCATCAAAGTGCTCGACATGACCGAGGCGCTCGCCGGTCCCTATTGCTCGATGTTGCTGGGCGATCTCGGCGCTGACGTGATCAAGGTGGAGCGGCCGGAGGTCGGCGATCAGGCGCGCGGCTGGGGGCCGCCGTTTCTCGAGGGCGAGAGCGCGTACTTCCTCGCCGTCAATCGCAACAAGCGCAGTGTCGAGCTGGATATCAAGCAGCCGCGGGATCTCGAGTTGCTGCACCGGCTCGTCGCGCGCGCCGACGTGTTCATAACGAACAATCCGAGGCTGAGCTCGCTCGCTCGCCAGGGGCTCGATCCCGACGCGCTGCGCGCGAAGCACCCCGCTCTCGTCTACGCGGCCGTGAGCGGTTACGGGCACACCGGGCCGAAAGCCGACCGCGGCGGCTACGACATCATCGCGCAGGGCGAGGCAGGGCTCATGGCGCTCACCGGGCCGCCGGACGGCGGGCCGAGCCGCTTTCCGACGCCGATGGCGGACATCTCCGGCGGCCTCTACTCGTGCCTCGGGGTCTTGGCCGCACTCTACGCGCGCGACCGCCGCGGTGGCTCGGGCAAGGGGCAGTTCCTCGACGTTGCGCTCGTCGATGCCCAGACGAGCTGGCTCGCAAATGTCGCCGCGAGCTGGTTCGCCACCGGCAAGCGCCCGGCGCGCCTCGGCAACGCGCACCCGAACGTCACGCCCTATCAGCCGATGCGCGCCCGTGACAAGACGGTGATCATCGCGGTCGGCACCGAGCGGCTGTGGGCGAAGTTCTGCGAGATCTTGGGCGTTACGGCCACGATCGGCCGCGACCCGCGATTCGCGTCGAACGCGCAACGCACGATTCATCGCGACGCGTTGATCCCGCTGATCGAGGAGATCCTCGCGACGCGTGACGCCGAGCATTGGGTCGAGCGGCTGGTCGAGGGCGGAATCCCTGCGGGTCCGATCAATTTCCCGGACGAGACGCTTTGCGACGAGCACATCCGCGCGCGGCGCATGATCGTGGAGCTCGAGCACCCGCTGATCGGCACGGTGAGATCCCTGGCCGTGCCGATTCGCTTCGCTGCCGACGGCCCGACGTATCGCCGTTACCCGCCGCGGCTCGGCGAGCACAACGAGGAGATCCGCGCGGCGGCGGAGCGCTGGTGAGCGGGCCTCGCTTCGCGACCGCTCAGCGTTCCCACACGCTCTGCAGGTAGGCGCGAAAGCCTTCGCCGAGCTCGGGATGACGTAGGCCGTACTCGACGGTGGCGCGCAGATAGCCGATCTTGCTGCCGCAGTCGTAGCGCACGCCCTGAAACGGCAGCACGTGCACCGGCTCGTCGCCGAGCAAGCTCGCGATGCCGTCGGTGAGCTGTATCTCTCCGCCCGCGCCCCGTTGGGTCTTTTCCAGCTTGGCGAAGATCGCCGGCGTCAAGATGTAGCGCCCGACCACCGCCAGGTTCGACGGCGCGTCCTTCGGCTTCGGCTTTTCGACGATGCGCGTGACCCGTTGGGCGCCGGACTTCTCGTTTTGCACCGCGACGATTCCGTAGCTGCCGGTCTGATCGTGCGGTACGGTCTCCACCGCCAGCACGCTCGTGTCGTGCTTCTCGAAGTGCAGCCGCATCTGCTTGAGACACGGCACGTCGCTGTAAATCAGGTCGTCGGCGAGATGCACGAAGAACGGCTCGTCGCCGACGGCCGCCTTCGCGCACAGCACGGCATGACCGAGCCCGAGCGGCATGCCCTGCCGCACGTAGAGACAGGTGACGCCGGGCGGAACGATGTTCTCGATGAGCGCGAGCAAGTCGTGCTTGCCGGACTCCTGGAGCTGGCGCTCGAGCTCGGCATCCGTATCGAAGTGGTCCTCGATCGCGCGCTTCGAGGACCCCGTGATGAACACGAGCTTCTCGACGTCTGCCGCGAGGGCCTCCTCGACGGCATACTGGATCAAAGGCTTGTCGACGATCGGCAGCATTTCCTTCGGCGACGCCTTGGTCGCGGGAAGGAAGCGCGTGCCGTGGCCGGCGACCGGGAACACGGCGGTACGAATCTTGCGCATCCAAGCACCTCGCAGCTACTCCGCACCATGATAGCGGAGCGGCACCCCGGGTGGGTTGTATGCGCGAAAGGACGCCGGACGGGCGCGGGTGCCGGGCGCCCCGCCCGTCCGGCGTCTGCTCCGGCTCAGCGCTTCGTCGCCGCCGGATCACTGACCAGGATGTTGGCCCGATTGATCTCGACGATCCGCGTGCCGACGCCCTTGACGCGCGCGAGCGCGTCGGGCGTCTCGAACTTGCCGTGCTCGGATCGGTCCTTGACGATCGCTTCCGCGAGCGCCGGGCCGATGCCCTGCAGCTCCGCCGCGAGCGTGGCGGCGTCGGCGGTGTTGATGTTCACCGGACCCGCGAACGCGCCGAACGACGCGAGACTGCACAAGGCGAGATACCCGATCCGTAGACCCCACTTCTTCATCGACGTGCTCCTCCGTGAAAAAAAACGCGGAGTCATCGTAGGCGGCGCCGCCCTCGCCCGGCAGCAGCGCAATCTGTGGAGTTCGCGGAGAATTTCGGCGGCTTCAGCCGAGCACGGCTTCGAGCGGCAGGCTCTGGATGGGCCGCACGGTCTCCCAAAGCTTGCAGCTCGGGCAGTGCCAGATGAATCGCTGCGTGCTGTAGCCGCAGTTTGCGCAGCGATAGCGCGCGCTCGACGAAGCGATCTGGCGCAATCCCACCGTGATGCGCTCGATCGCCCGGCGCCGTTCTTCCGCGGGCATGGTCTTGAGCTCCGCCGCGTTGACGAGATTGACGAGCACCGGATTGTCGAGCACGAAGCTCTCGACGCAGCCGGCAAGTGCCGGCGACTGTGAAGCGAGGTCGCCCAGGATCGCGGCGAACGCGAAATCGCGGCGCAGCGACGGGTCGGCCGCCACCCGCTTCTCGATCTTCGCCTCGAAGTACGGCAGCTTGTCGATGCTGCGGTAGCACTCCATCAGCGGCGCCAGCACTTCCGTGATGAAATTGCGATCCTTCTCGATCGCCTGCTCGTAGAGTCCGATCGCTTGCGTGAAGTCGCGGTCCTCTTGTGCGAGCCCTGCGCGAATCAAGTTGCCCCGGAGCTGCCCGGACTCGCTGCGGATCGTGTTCCTGAGGTACTCGCGGGCGAGATCGCGGTTGCCGGCGGCGCGTGCCTGGTCCGCGAGCTCGCAATAGTAATGGGCCACCTGCGTAGTCTTCGCGCCGCGCAGCATCTCGAGCTTGCGCTGTGCCTCGATCGCCTTCTGCCACTCGCGCTCGCGCTCGTAGATGTAGACGAGCTTCTCGAGGGAGCTCTCCGCCACGGTTGGGCTGTCGGTGAGCTCGGCGAACAGCTTCTCGGCGCGATCGAACAAGCCGGCGCCCAAGTAGTCCTCGGCGAGCGAGTAGACCGCTTGATGGCGCTGCATCTCGTTCAAGTTCGGCCGCGCCAGCAGATTCTCGTGGACGCGAATCGCGCGCTCGACTTCGCCGCGGCGGCGGAACAGGTGACCGAGCGCGAAGTGCGTCTCGAGCGTGTCCTCGTCCACCTTGGCCATTTGGATGAACAGCTCGAGCGCCTCGTCGGTCTTGCGGCTCAGCACGAGGTTGAGGCCGCGGATGTAGTCGGCGCTGATCCGCGGCGGCAGCTCGCGGTCGCGATCGCTGTAGATCTTGTAGGCGAAACCGAGCGCGCCGAAGACGATGAAGAGCGCGGCCAGCAGGAACGTGGCGTCAGTCGGCACGGTCCACCGGCAATGCCCGAACTGTGCTGAGCTCGGCTTCGGTGTAACGCAAGTCGCGGCGCAGCCGCCTCTTCTCGTTCGCCGTGCGCCACAGCGCAATGCCCGCCGACAGCAGGCCGAACAGCCAACCGCAGGCGAACACGACGGCGAACGCGCCCGCCATCGAGACTTGCTCGAGGCGCACGAATCCGACGTCGACCGTGATCGGCTCCGGGTTGCTGTAGACGAAGACCGCGGCCGCGAGCATGAACGCAATCAAAGCGAGCACGAACGCGATTCGGCGCAACGTGACCAAGGCGGGCATCCTCGACCCCTACGGACCGCCCAATTGTAAGGGCGCGCTCGTAAACGTCGAAGCGTTACGTCGAGCGATGACCGCGCAGGGGCTAGTTGCGTACCGGCAGGTGGCGCGACTCGTTGACGCGCTCGCGCAAGTCCTTGCCCGGTTTGAAATGGGGCACGTTCTTGCCGGCGAGAGCCACGGCCTCGCCGGTCTTCGGATTGCGCCCCATCCGCGGCGGGCGATAGTGCAGGGAGAAACTGCCGAACCCACGAATCTCGATGCGCTCGCCGCTCGCGAGCGCTTCGCTCATGAGCTCCAGGATGTGCTTGACGGCCAATTCCACGTCCTTGGCCGGCAAATGCTTTTGGCTGCGGGCGATCGACTCGATCAACTCGGACTTTGTCATGGGTACAGACCTTCCTCCCGGCTCCTACGCGCCTCGCCGTACGACCTCGAAGAGCTCTATTCCGGAGTGAGCTGCTCCTTGAGCAAGTCACCGAGCCTCGTTCCGGTGGCGGGCCGGCCCGCGTCGCTCTTGTAGTTCTGAATCGCTTGCGCCTCTTCGTGCGCTTCTTTGGCCTTGATCGACAGAGAGAGCACGCGGTTCTTGCGGTCGACGCCCGTGAACTTCGCTTCGACGGTATCGCCCACCTTGAGCACGGTGCGCGCGTCTTCCACGCGATCGCGCGAGATCTCCGAAGCGCGCAGCTGGCCGGTGATGCCGTTGTCGAGCGCCACGATGGCCATCTTCGCGTCGACCTCTTGCACGGTGCCCTTGATGATGCTGCCCTTCGGATGGTCCGCGAGGAACAGCGAGAGCGGGTCCTTGTCGAGCTGCTTCACACCGAGCGAGATGCGCTCGCGCTCGGGATCGATCGCGAGCACGGTGGTCTCGAGCTCCTCGCCCTTCTTGTAGTTGCGCACGGCCTCTTCGCCGGCGATGTCCCACGACAGGTCGGAGAGATGCACGAGGCCGTCGATGCCGCCCGGCAGCCCGATGAAGACGCCGAAGTCGGTGATCGACTTGATCTGGCCGGAAACCTTGTCGCCCTTCTTGTAGTTCTCGCTGAACTCCACCCACGGATTCGGCTTGCACTGCTTCAAGCCGAGCGAGATGCGGCGGCGCTCCTCGTCGATATCGAGGACCATGACTTCCACTTCATCGCCGATCTGAACCACTTTATGCGGGTTGACGTTCTTGTTCGTCCAATCCATCTCGGAGACGTGGACGAGGCCTTCGACGCCCTCCTCGATCTCCGCGAAGCAACCGTAGTCGGCGATGTTCGTGACCTTGCCGAACAGCCGCGTGCCCGGCGGGTAACGCCGCGCGAGGTCGGCCCACGGATCGGCGCCGAGCTGCTTCAAGCCGAGCGACACGCGATTGCGCTCGCGGTCGAACTTGAGCACCTTGACCTCGAGCTCCTGGCCGACGCTGACGACTTCCGACGGATGCTTGACGCGCTTCCACGCCATGTCGGTGATGTGCAGCAGGCCGTCGATGCCGCCGAGATCGACGAACGCGCCGTAGTCGGTGAGGTTCTTGACGACGCCCTTGAGCACCGTGCCTTCTTGCAGATTCTTGAGCAGCGACTCGCGCTCGGCGCTGTACTCGGCCTCGACCACCGCGCGCCGCGACACCACGACGTTGTTGCGCTTTTGGTCGAGCTTGATGACCTTGAACTCGAGCGTCTGGCCTTCGAGCGCCGCCGGATCGCGGATCGGCCGCACGTCGACGAGCGAGCCCGGCAGGAACGCGCGGACCAGATCGATGTCCACGGTGAAGCCGCCGCGTACGCGGCCGCTGATCATGCCCGTGACGATCTCGCCCTTCTGGAACGACTCCTCGAGCCGCGTCCAGGTGCGCGTGCGCTTCGCCTTCTCGCGCGACAGGCGCGTCTCGCCGAAGCCGTCCTCGACCGTGTCGAGCGCGACTTCCACTTCGTCGCCGACTTTGACTTCGAGCTCGCCGCGCTCGTTGAAGAATTGTTCGGCCGGTATCACGGCCTCGGACTTCAGCCCCGCATTGACGATGACCATATCGGCGTTGAGACCGACGACGGTGCCGGTGAGGATGGCGCCCGGCTTGATCTTCTGATTCGCGAAGCTTTCTTCTAGCAGTTCAGCAAAGGATTCACTCATATCTATTCCAGAGACCACCGGGGCATCCTGCCCTCATGGGTTGTTTCACAAGGCATCGACGTCCTGTCGATGCACGTTTCAGGCCCGATTTGATCGAATGCCCACTTCTCCGAGCCATTTCAAGATCTGGGCAATGACTTCCTCGGGCGTGAGACGCGTCGAGTCGATCACTCGCGCGTCCGATGCGGGCTTGAGCGGTGCCACCGAGCGGCTGGCGTCGCGGGCGTCGCGTTGCGCTATGTCCCAAGAAAGGTCGGGCAGGCTAACATCAATCCCCTTTTCCTTCAACTGCTTATGCCTTCTCGACGCGCGCTCCTCGGCGCTGGCCGTGAGGAAGACCTTGAGCGTGGCGGATGGGAAGACCACCGTGCCCATGTCGCGGCCGTCGGCCACGAGGCCCGGCGGCCGCGCGAAATCGCGCTGGCGCTGGAGCAGTGCGGCCCGAACGGCCGGAATCGCGGCCACCCGCGAGGCCGCCTCCCCCGCGCGCTCGGTCCTCAAGCTCGCCGTGACGTCGGCGCCCTCGAGCTCCACGCGCTCCGCATCCGCGCCGAAGCGCACCTGCATCGCGGTGGCGACCGCGGCCAGCGCCTCGGGATCGTCGAGGCTCATGCCTTTCGCGGCGGCGGCCAGGCCCACGAGCCGGTAGAGGGCGCCGCTGTCGAGCAAGTGCCAGCCGAGCCGGGTGGCCAGACCGCGGCCGATCGTTCCTTTGCCGGAGCCGCTCGGCCCGTCGACCGTGACCACGGGGACGGGAGGCGTCACGCGTTGTCGCCGCCCGCGCCTACGTCGAGCCCCACGGCTGCCGCAGCGTCGAGAAACGACGGGAACGACGTGGCGACCTCGGCCGTGTTCAGGATCTCGATCGGCGCCTTCGCGAGCAGGCTGGCCACCGCGAACGACATTGCGATCCGATGATCCCCGCGGCTGTCCACGGTGCCGCCTTGCAGCTTGCCGGCGGGCGTGACGGTGAGACCGTCGGGGCGTTCCTCGACGCCGACGCCGAGCGCCGCCAGACCCTGCGCCATGACGGCGATGCGGTCCGTCTCTTTCTTGCGGAGCTCCTCGGCGCCTCGGACGGTGGTGGGGCCGCGGGCGGCCGCGGCCGCGATGAACAGGATCGGGAACTCGTCGATCGCGAGCGGCACGTACTCGGGCGGCACGTCGACGCCGCGCAGCTGGCTCTGGCGCACGAAGATGTCGGCCACGGGCTCGGCGCCGAGCCGGCGCTGCGACTCGAGCTCCACGTCCGCTCCCATCTCGCGCAGGATCGCGAGGAGCCCCACGCGCGTGGGATTCACTCCCACGTTCTTGATCAGCAGACCGTCCGCTGCCGCGAGGCAGCCGGCCACGATGAAGAACGCAGCGGAAGAAAAATCGCCGGGCACGCTGATCTCGCGCCCGCGCAACGACGCCGGCCCCGTGAGCGTGACGCGGTGTCCGGCGCCCTCTTCCGCAAGGTCCAGGTGCACGCCCATGCTCTGCAGCATGCGCTCGGTGTGATCCCGGCTGGGGCCCGGCGAGCGAACGGTGGTCGGTCCCTCGGCTGCGAGCGCCGCGAGCAGCAGCGCCGACTTCACCTGCGCGCTCGCCATCGGCAGCGTGTAGTCGATGCCGCGGAGGTTCGCACCGCCGCTGATCTTGATCGGCGGCGTGCCATTCGAGGTTGCGATGTCGGCCCCCATCGAGCGCAGCGGCCCGGCCACGCGCTCCATCGGCCGCGACCGGAGCGACGCGTCGCCCGTGAGCTCCGTGGCGAACGGCTGTCCGGCCAGGAGGCCGGTCATGAGGCGTATGGCCGTGCCCGAGTTGCCTAGATCGAGCACCGACGCCGGCGCCCGCAGCCCGTGCGGGCCCACGCCCTCGACGCGCACCTCGTTCGCGGTTTTGCGGATGCGCACGCCGAGCGCCTCTAAGGCCGCTTGCGTCGCGAGACAATCCTCGCTTTCGAGGAAACCGTAGATCGTGGTGGGCCCCTCGGCGATCGCGCCGAGCATCAGCGCGCGGTGCGAGATCGACTTGTCGCCGGGTACGGTGATCGTGCCGGCGACGCCGTCCACCGGACGTGCGCGGAAGCTGTGCGGATGACCTGCCACGGCGCTAGAGGATGGCCTTCGGATACGCGCCGAGCACCTTGAACAAGGTCGCCTTCTTCTGGATCTCGGCGAGCGCCTTGGCCACCGCCGGCTCCTCGGCGTGACCGTCGAGGTCCACGAAGAATACGTAGTCCCATTTCGCCCGCCGCGAAGGCCGCGACTCGATGCGCGTCATGTTCACGCCGTGACGCGCGAGCGGGTCGAGGAGATGCAGCAGCACGCCGGGCCCTTCGGTGTTACGCGCCGACACGAGCAACGAGGTCTTGTCGTTGCCGCTCGGCGGAAACAGCTTGCGGCCGATCACCAGAAAGCGCGTGGTGTTGTCCGCCTGATCCTCGACGTTGCTGAACAGGATCTTCAGGCCGTAGAGCTGGGCCGCCGCGTCGCCGGCGAGCGCGGCCGTGCCGTCCTCGTCGCGCGCGCGACGGGCCGCTTCGGCGTTGCTCGCCACGGGAATCTTCTCGACGTCCGGCAGGTGCTCCGCGAGCCACGCGCGGCATTGCGCGAGCGACTGCGGGTGCGAGCACACGCGCCGCACCGCCTTCAATCCGTCCATCTTGCCCATGAGGTGCTGATGGATCCTGAGCTCGATCTCGCCGCACGCTTTGAGCGGCGACGAGAGGAACATGTCGAGCGTGTGGATGTTGACCGTGCCTTCGCTCGAGTTCTCGACGGGCGCGACGCCGAAGTCGGCGACCCCGGCCTCCACTTCGTGGAACACCTCGTCGATCGTGGCCACGGCCAGCGCGTGCACGGAGTGGCCGAAATGCTTGAGCACGGCGGACTGCGTGAACGTGCCTTCGGGACCCAGGAACGCGACCTTGAGCGGCTCCTCCTGCGCGAGGCACGCGGACATGAGCTCGCGGAACAGCCGCACCATCTCCTCGTTGCGCAGCGGCCCCTCGTTGCGCTCGACCACGCGGCGTAGCACCTGCGCCTCGCGCTCGGG
>DASUFK010000155.1:0-46139 GCA_036274615.1 Gammaproteobacteria bacterium
GCGTGAATTCTGCGACGGCGCTCACACGCCGCCGGACAGTCCGCGCTTGCGGTTACCGCGAGCACCAGGGTGAGCATCGCGCCGTCGCGAGTGCGATGGGCGACGCGAACCGCGGTCAGCCGCCGGCGATGCCGGCCTGGCGGAGCAGCGCGTCGAGCTTGGGCGGGCGCCCGCGAAAGTCGGTGAACGCCTCGAGCGCGTCGCGGCTGCCGCCCACCGCGAGGATCGCGCGGCGGAAGCGCGCGGCCGTGGCGCGGTCGAACACGCCCGACTCCTCGAACGCGGCGAACGCGTCCGCGGCGAGCACCTCGGCCCACTTGTAGCTGTAGTAACCGGCCGCGTAGCCGCCGCCGAAGATGTGCGCGAAGGTGTTCGGGAAGCGGTTGTACGGCGGATGCTCGACCACGGCCACTTCGCGCCGCACGTCGGCCAGGATCTCGTGCACGCGCGGGCCGGCCGCCGGCGAGTACTCGTGGTGCAGCCTGAAGTCGAACAGCGCGAACTCGAGCTGGCGCACCATCGCGAGGCCCGACAGGAAGGTGCGCGAGCGGTTCATCGTCTCGATCTTCTCCGCCGGCAGGGGCGCGCCCGTCTGGTAGTGCCGCGCGAGCGTGCCGAGCACCTCGGGCCGCCAGGTGAAGTTCTCCATGAACTGACTCGGCAGCTCCACCGCATCCCAGGCCACGCCGTTGACGCCCGCGATCGACGGATAGTCGACCTCGGTGAGCAAGTGGTGGAGCCCGTGGCCGAACTCATGGAACAGCGTCACGACCTCGTTGTGCGTGAGCAGCGAAGGCGTGTCGCCCGCGGGCGGATTGAAGTTGCAAACGAGATAAGCGACGGGGGACTGCGTGCCGCCGTCCCGGCGCGCGCGGCTCACGCACGAGTCCATCCACGCGCCGCCGCGCTTGTTCGGGCGCGCGAAGAGATCGGTGTAGAAGCTGCCGATCGCGCGGTTGTCCGCGCCGCGTATCTCGTAGTACCGCACCGAGGGGTGCCACACGCTCGGCGGCGAGGCCTCGGCGATCGTCACGTCGAACAGCTTGCCGACGAGGCCGAACAGCCCGTCGAGCACTTGCGGCAGCGGGAAGTACGGCCGCAGCTCTTCCTCCGCGAGCTCGAGCCGCTCCTGCTTGAGGCGCTCGGCGTAGAAGGCGACGTCCCACGCCTCGAGCTTGCGCCCGGCGTACGCGGCGAGCGTCGCGAGCTCTTCCGCCGCCACCGGCTTGCTGCGGCGCGCGAGGTCGCGCAGGAAGTCGATCACCTGGGCGGGCGACTCGGCCATCTTGGTGACGAGCGAGAGCTCGGCGAAGGATTCGAAGCCGACGAGCCGCGCGCTCTCGTGGCGCAACGCGAGGATCTCGTCGATCAGCGGGCCGTTGTCCCATTGGCCGGCGCTCGGGCCGCGATCCGACGCGCGCGTGACCCAGGCTTCGTAGTACTTCGCGCGCAGCGCGGCCGATTCCGCGTGCGCCATCACCGCCATGTAAGTGGGCGGGTCGAGCGTGAGCAGGAAGCCCTCGACGCCGCGCTCCGCGGCGTGCCTCTGGGCGCGCTCGAGCATCAGCTCGGGCAACCCCGCGAGCGCGCCGCGGTCGGTCTCGTGATGGCGGAAGGCGTCGGTCGCGTCCATGAGGTTCTGCTCGAAGCTCGCCTGCCGCGCCGCGAGCGTCTGCATGATGTCGCGGAAGCGCTGGCGATCGGCGCCCTTGAGCGTGACGCCCCCGAGCCTGAAGTCGCGCAGCGCGTGCGCGATCAGCAGCGTCTCCACGGGCTCGCGCGGTGTGACCTTGGCTTGCAGCGCGCCGAATTGCTCGTAGAGCGCCTCGTTCTGACCGAGCTCGGTGCCGAACTCGGTGATCAGCGGCAGGCAGCGGTTGAACGCGTCGCGCAGCGCCGGGCTCGAGACCACGGAGTTCAAGTGCGACACCGGGCCCCATACGCGGTGGATCTCGGTGTTGATGCGCTCGAGGCCGCGAAGCCAGCCCAAGCTGGGCTCGGTGACGCGCTCGGCGACCGCGAGCGCCGCGCGCTGGTCCGCGAGCACTTGCCGCACGGCGGGCTCCACGTGCTCCGGCCGAATCGCGGTGAAGGCCGGCAGCGGGCCGGGCGCAAGCAGCGGATTTTGTTCGGTGGCTTGGATCATGGCCGAGACTGTAGCGCGAAAGCGGGCGGCTACTCTAACCGAGAACCCGGCGAAGATACTCCGCGACGGAACTCCGATCGGCGGCCCACTCCTGTACGCTTCGCCCGAACCGGAGTGTCGAGGGTGACGGCGTGCAAGCATTCGATCTCATCGTGGTAGGCGGCGGCAGCGGCGGCCTTGCGACGGCGCAGCGTGCGGCGGAGTACGGCGCGCGCGTGGCATTGTTCGAGCCCGCGCGGCTCGGCGGCACCTGCGTGAACGTGGGCTGCGTGCCGAAGAAAGTGATGTGGAACGCCGCGGAGATCGCGCGCGCGATCGAGGCCGCGCCCGGGTACGGCTTCGACGTCCGCGTCTCGGGCCACGATTGGGCGAAGCTCAAGAAGGGGCGTGACGCCTTCGTGCAGCGGCTGAACGGCATCTACGCGCGCAATCTCGACCGCAAGGGCATCGCCACGTTGCGGGCGGCCGCGCGGTTCACCGGCCCGAAGGAGCTTGCGGCGGGCGGCGAGACGTTCCGGGCGGAGCACGTCGTGGTCGCCACCGGCGGCTTCCCGAAGGTGCCCGCCGTCGACGGCGCGGGCCTCGGCATCACGTCCGACGGTTTCTTCGACCTCGAGCGCTTGCCGAAGCGGGTGGCGGTGGTGGGCAGCGGCTACATTGCCGCGGAGCTCGGCAGCGCGTTTCGCTCGCTCGGCAGCGAGGTTTCGGTGTTCGTGCGTTACGAAGGCATGTTCCGCACGTTCGACGCGCTCGTGGCGCAACATCTCGAGAAGAACCTGCGCGCGGCCGGCATCGAGATCGTGACCGGCGCTGTGCCGAGCGGCGTGACCCGCGATGGCGACGGCCTCGCTCTGCATACGGCCGACGGGCGCGCGTTCGCCGGATTCAGCACGGTGCTCTGGGCGGTCGGCCGCGAGCCGAGCACGCGTGACCTCGGGCTCGACCGCGCCGGTGTGGCCGTCGACGCGAGCGGCTGGATCCCCGTCGACAAGTATCAGAACACCAACGTCGCCGGCATCTACGCCGTCGGCGACGTCACCGGCCGCGCCGAGCTCACGCCCGTGGCGATCGCCGCGGGGCGGCGGCTCGCGGACCGGGTGTTCGGCGGTCAAAAGGACCGGCACCTTCGCTACGACTTGCTGCCGACGGTGGTGTTCTCGCATCCGCCGATCGGCACCGTGGGATTGCCGGAGCATCTCGCGCGCGAGCGCTTCCCCGGCGAGACGATCAAGGTCTACCAGACCGAGTTCGTGCCGATGTTCTACGCGCTGCTCGACATGAAGCCGCAGACCGCGATGAAGCTCGTGTGCGTGGGACCCGACGAGCGGATCGTCGGTTGCCACGTCGTCGGACCGGGCGCCGACGAGATGATCCAGGGCTTCGCAGTGGCGGTGTCGATGGGCGCGCGCAAACGGGACTTCGACGACACGATCGCGATCCACCCCACGAGCGCCGAAGAAATGGTCACGATGCGCTGAAAAATAGGGACAGGTTACTTTCTCGCCTCGGGTTGCCGAGGGAGCTTGCCGACAGTTCCGGTCAAGAAAGTAACCTGTCCCTATTTTTCAGGCCTGGCCGGCGAGTTGCTTGCGGATGGGGCGGGTGTCGGGCCGTACGCCGCGCCAGATGAAGAACGACTCCGCGGCCTGCTCGATCAGCATGCCCCAGCCCTGCACCGCGCGCGCTGCGCCGTGCTGGCGCGCCCAGACCACGAACGGCGTGTCGTGCACGCTGTAGACCATGTCGTAGCAGAAGCTCTTCGGCCCCACGAGCGTCGCCGGGAACGGCGGGATTTCGCCCTTGAGCCCCGCCGAGGTCGCGTTGATCACCACGTCGAAGGCCGAGAGCGCCGCGAGCTCCGAGAAGGCGGCGGCGCGTAGCGCAGGCGGCGACCCCAGCTGGGCGACCAGCCGGTCCGCGCGCTCCTGGGTTCGATTCGCGATCACCACTTCGAGCGGCTCGGTCTCGAGCAGCGGCCCCATGATCCCGCGCGCCGCGCCGCCCGCGCCGAGCACGAGCACGCGCGCTCTCGCGAGCGGCTGGCGGTGATTCACCGTGACGTCGCGGATGAAGCCGACGCCGTCGGTATTGTCGCCGCGCAGCTTGCCGTCGACGATCGAGACGGTGTTCACGGCGCCGGCGGTGTTCGCCGTCTCGCTGATCTCGTCGACGAGCGCGAACGCGGCTTCCTTGTGCGGGACGGTGACGTTGAGCCCCTTGCCCCCGGCCGCGCCGAAGCCGCGCACGGCGGTCTCGAAGTCCTCGGGCTCGGCCTCGAGCAGCTCGTACGTCATGTGCTGGCCGGTTTGGCGCGCGAACAGCTGGTGGATCAGCGGCGATTTGCTGTGCGCCACGGGGTACCCCACCACCGCGTAGCGGTCGGGCGGCGCTTCATTCTTCTGCATTCAGCCCCCTTTTGCGGCTCCCGATTCTGCGGCGTTTTCTGTACCTTTGCCAACCCGGGACGTTTGTGCAGGAGTCGAGCGTCATGTGTGCCGCGGAATTGAAGCGCTGCGCCTGGAGCGAGGGCATCGACCCCGCATACCAGCTTTATCACGACACCGAGTGGGGCGTGCCGGTGCGGGACGACCGCAGGCACTTCGAGTTCCTGCTGCTCGAGGGCGCGCAGGCGGGCTTGAGCTGGTGGACGATCCTGCGCAAGCGCGAGGGCTATCGGCGCGCGTTCGCCGGCTTCGACCCCGTCAAGGTCGCGCGCTTCGGCGCGAGCCACGTGGAGCGGCTGCTCGCGAATCCCGCGATCGTGAGGAATCGCCAGAAGGTCGAGGCCGCGATCGCGAATGCGCGCGGCTTCCTCGCCATTCAAAAGGAGTTCGGCACGTTCGACGCGTACGTCTGGGACTTCGTGGGCGGTGCGCCGATCGTGAACCGCTGGAGGAAGCAGAAGGACGTTCCGCCCACGAGCAAGGAGTCGGACGCGCTCAGCAAGGACTTGAAGGCGCGCGGCTTCAAGTTCGTCGGCTCCACGATCATCTACGCCCACATGCAGGCTACCGGCCTCGTCAACGATCACCTGCGCGACTGCTTTCGCTACGGGCAGGTGGGGTCCGACTCCCCTTCGCGCTGAGCGCGGAGGGCCGACCCCGCACCCGTCGCGCACGACCAACGCGGGCGACGATGGCGCGGAGCCCGGCCCCGGCGAGCCGGCTCAGCCCGCGCGAGCGCTCACCATCCAGCACGCGCCGTTGAAGCGGACCTCGGCACCGTGAACATAGGGCGCGAACGCCGGACGGAGCGCTGCAGTGATTCGCGCGTGCGTGCACTCGTCCGCCTCCTGGAGCACGCGGCCGATCGGGCCGACGCGCGTGAGGTAGCGCTGCAAGTCCTGCTCGGGCACGGCACACGCCACGTCGATCGGCGCCACGTCGATCGACGTCCACCCGCTCTGCTCGAGAATGCGGCGCACGCGGCCGCCGTCCGCGAAGGCGAACTGCCCCGGCGCGCCCGGGACGCGCGCCGGCAGATCCGGCAGAAGCGGCGCCACGGCGCGCTCGGCCGCCGTCATGAACGGATTGTCCGCGGCGGAGCGCCAGGCGACGAAGCGGAGCTCGGCGCCGGCTCGCGCCGCGCGGCGCAGGTTCGCGAACGCGCGCACGGAGTCGTCGAAGAACATCACGCCGAAGCGCGACACGATCGCGTCGAAGCTCGCGGGCTCGAACGCGTTGACCTGCGCATCGGCGGTAACGAAGGTCGCCGGCAGGCGCTCGAGCGCCGCGCGCTCGCGGGCGAGCGCGAGCATCGGCTCGGAGAGGTCGACGCCGACGATGCGGCCGGTCGCCCCCACGCGCCGCGCGAACGCGAGCGCGGTGCTGCCCGTGCCGCAGCCCACGTCGAGCACGCGGCCGCCCGGCGGGACGCTCGTCGACTCGACGAGCAAGTCTTCGAACGGGCGCAGCATCCGGTCGAGCGCGGCTTGCGCGTCCACCCAGCCTCGGCCCCCCAGGCCGTTCCAGAGGGCGGTCTGTTCCTCGTTCGCGACGCGTACGGATTCCATGGCATTTCTCCTGATGTTTGCCTTGAAAGGCTCGTGGCTGCAATATGCCACTTCAAGTCAACTTGAGGTCAAGCGGTGCGGGATCTGGACATCACGGAGGTAGGCCAGCGTGCAGGTTTGCCGGCCTCGACGCTGCGGTTCTACGAGGAGAAGGGGTTGATCGCGTCCGTCGGGCGGCGCGGGCTGAAGCGCACCTTCGACGCTCGGGTGGTCGAGCGGCTCGCGCTGATCGCCCTCGGGCGCGCGGCCGGGTTCTCGCTCGAGGAGATCGCGGCCATGTTCGCGCCCGACGGCAGTCCGCGCATCGACCGCGAGCTTCTGACGGCGAAAGCGGCCGACATGGACCGGCAGATCCGCAGGCTCACGGCTCTGCGTGACGGGCTGCGGCACGCCGCGGCGTGCACGGCGCCGAGCCACATGGAGTGCCCGACCTTTCGCCGGTTGCTGCGCGCGGCGTCGTCGGGGGCCGTGGGGGAGCGAAAAAAACGGGCGCCGCAACGCCGGGCCAAATAGGCCGGTTACGGCCGTTGTGGCGATCGCGCGAAGCGATGCCGGACGCTAGGGCGTCGCGATGTTGACCACGGTCAGCGCGTATTCGCCCGACGGCGTGGTGTGCGAGATGGCGCCGATGTAGCGCGTGCCGGGGTCGAGCCCCGACCAGGTCATGTCCATGTCGAGGTGCTCGCCGTTCGCCACCGTTTGCGGTGCGGCAACGTCGAGGTTGCCGACGTCGTCGTTCACGCCGATCGACCAAGTGAACAACGAGTAGTTCGAGCCCGGACCGCCCGACACCTGGTCCGTTTCGAAGCCGTGCACGAGCGCGAGATACAGGCCCGGCTTCGGCCGCACGAGATTGATCTCTTCGTCGGACGTGAAGCCGCCGCTCTGCGCCACCTGCGTGCAATCCTGGTCGGGACAATAGAACAGATACAGATCGAGGTCGTCGCGGCCGTCGGTGAACGCGTCGAACAACGACACGCGCAGGTACAGCTGATCGGGCGGCACGTTGATGCCGTGCGCGCTCACGCCGCCGTCGAGCCGGAACGAGAAGTGGTTGGTGGGATCGTCGTCGACGAAGCCGCGCGGCACCTGTCCGGTGGCCTGGTCGATGAACGGCGCGCGCAAGCCGTGCACGCCCGCGGCGTACTGGCCGCTGTAGCCGAAGGCCGTGGGCATGCGCGTGGTGCCGCTGCCGCCGCGTAGACGGAGCTCGCGCGGCGCACGCATCGTGACCGGCTGCACCGCGATCGGGCTCACGGCGGTTCGCGTGCCGTCGGACCAGCCGAGCTGGCCGAACCACCAGAGGTCGCGGCCCGCCCCGCGGTCCACGAAGCGCACCGTGTACTCCGCGCTCTCGCCCGTGCCGAGCACGAGCGTGGACGGCTCGACCACGAGATCGAGGTCTTGCGGCGGATTGATTTGCGCGGTGAAGCTCGCGGGCGGCCCGATGTTCGTCACGCGCCGGCGCACCGAGTCGCCGGTGATGAGCTCGGCCACGGCGATCGAAGGCTCGTTGACGTTTTGCGGCTCGCTCGGGAAACCCTGCGCGGCGAGCGCGGCGCAGTCCGCGTCCGGGTACGGCGGCTTCACGAGCCCGCAAAGATATGCGGCGTAGTCGCGATGGTCGCTGTCGTAAACGAGCCGCGGGTCCACCGCGCGATTCGCGTCGATGTGGCCCGCGCCGACGTCGAACGGGTCGGCGGCGTCGCCGTCCTCGCGCACGACGCCGCGCTGATAGGCCGTGGTCATCAACGCGGATTTGATTCGGGCCGCCGACCAGTCGGGATGCGCTTCCTTGATGAGCGCTGCCACGCCCGACACTTCCGGCGCCGCCTGCGACGTGCCCGAAAGATATTGGTAGGTCTCGCCGTGCAGGCCGTTGTTGGGTGCGTCGGGTGCGGCGCCGCCCAGGATGTCGACGCCCGGCGCGGTGACGTCGGGCTTCAGGAAATTCGCGTCGGAGAGCGACGGCCCGCGCGACGAGAAGTCGGCCACCACGTTGCCGTCTTCGTGCACGGTGGTGAAGATGCCGCGCGCGAGCTTGACCTTGACCTCGTCGCCGGCCGCGAGCGCGTCGAGCAGCGCCTCACCGTCGGCCGTGTCGATCATGACCGCCGGGATCTCGACGCTGCCGCCGTCGCCGTTCATGACGATCGGCGCGCCGGCGTTGTTGAAGACGATCGCCGCCACAGCGCCCGCGGCCGCCGCATTCTTGAGCTTGACCTGAAACTCGCACGTGCCGCGCACCAGCAGCGCCACGTGCCCTTCGAGCTCGGGCGCGTTGACGAGCCGCTGGCAGCCGTCGCGCGTGGAGCCGCCGGGGCCGCTCGTGTCGCCGTCGTCGGCCTCGATCAGCGTCTCCTCGACGCCCAAGTTCGTGAGCGGCCGCGTGAACGCGCCTTCGCGCATCGACATCAGGCCCGTCATGTCCGGCGGCGCGGTGATCTCGATCGCCTCGTCGAACAGGTTGCCGGTTTGCGTGGACGCCGCGACGGTGATCACCCACGGCGCGCTGCTCGGCGAGCCGATCGTGTTGAGATCCGGCCCGTCGTTGCCGCCGGCGACCACCGACAGCACCCCCGCGTCGAACGCGTTCAAGAGGGCCATGTCGTCGGGATCGGTGAGATTCGTCTCGAGGCTGCCGACGGAGTAGTTGATGATGTCGACGCCGTCGGCGACCGCGTCGTCGATCGCACGCGCGAGGTCGGAAGTTGCGCAAGTCGCGCGGATGTCGCCCGGCTTGAGCCAGCACGCCTTGTACACCGCGATCCGCGCGCGCGGCGCGATGCCGCTCACGCGCGCGACGCGGGTGCCGAGCAGGTGCGCGTCCACCGTGTTGCCCGCGATGATCGTAGCGATGTGCGTGCCGTGGCCGTCGGCGTCTTTCGGCGAGCGGAACTCGTGCGGGTCGAGCTCGTTGCGGAACAGGAAGCCGTCGAGATACCAGCGCGCGCCGACGACCTTGTTGTTGCAGTCGCCGGGGCCGAAGCCGTCGCCGGGCTGGCAGATGCCGCGGAAACCCACCGGCGGATCGTAGACCTGCACGGTCGGCGGGTTGCGCTTGTAGTGCATGCAGAGCAGCACGCCGAGCCACGACGACTTCGCCCACTGCGTCGTGCACGTCTTCGGCGTGCGGTCTTCCGTGTCGAGCAGCGACGGATGGCTCGGCGTGACGCCGCTATCGATCACGCCCACCACGACGTTCTCGCCGCGGAGCTTGAGATCGGCGCGCAAACCGCCCGACTGGTTCTCGAGCCCGAGGAAGACCGCGCTGTTGTTCGTGTCGATGTGCTGTTCCGTGTCGGGCCAGATGCGCTCGACTTCGCTCATCTGCGCGAGCCGCGCGACCTGCGCCGCGTCGAGCTTGGCGGCGAAGCCGTTCATCGCGTAGCGAAAGCTGTACACCTTCGCGGTCGAAGCGCCGACGGATGCGAGCAGCCGGTCGTGCGTCTGCTCGAGGTGCTGGACATAGCTCTCGACGCCCGCGGAGTGCGGGCGCATGCGCTCGCCGGCCATCGGCTTGGTGGCGGAGTAGCCCGGGATCTCGCCCATGTAGCTCGCGGCGCCCGAGTCCTTGAGCTTCACGATGTACACGGCCGAGCCGCCCTTCACGGGGCGCACCGGAGCCGCGAGCCGCAGCGGCTTCACGAGCGGCACGATCGTGGCTTGCGCGAGCGCCGTCGAGCTCGCCGCTGCCGTCAGGCAGAAGCCGGCCAATAGGGCTGCGGCCGCTCGTATGCGCATCGCTCGGTCTATGGTTCGATTTGTGATCGGGGATGTGCCCCGGCCGCTTTGAAGTCAGCGCCGACTGCGCGAAACGTTACCACAGGCGAGAGGCGCGCATGTGAATTCGGCACGCAACCATGCGGCCGGCGCGGGCCGTGCGGGGGGATCGGTTATGAGCTACGGCCTCACGACGGCGCCGCTGTGCGCGTCGCGGATCGTGGTGGGCGTCGCAAGCCCGCCGAGCGCTCCCGAGAGCACGTAGTCGACGGCCCCACCGAGGCCGCGGCGCAGGGGCAGCAAGCGGCGAAACGGCGGCCGGCGGCTGAGGTTCGCGCTCGTGGATACGATCGCCTGGCCCACTTTGCGGCAGAGCTCGCCCGCGAGCGCGTGGTCCGTGACCCTCACCGCCACGCTGTCGCGGCCGCCGGTGAGCCAGCGCGGCGCCGCCGGCCGGGCCCTTAGCACCCACGTGACCGGGCCCGGCCAGCTCGCGAGCACTTCACTGCGCGTGGGCTCCGGCGGCAACACGGCGAATTGCTCGATCTGCTCGAGGTCCGCGCCGATCAGGAGCAAGCCCTTGCGCCACGAGCGGCGCTTGATCGCAAGCACGCGCTCCACCGCGGCGCGGTCCTGCGGCAGGCAACCCAGGCCGAACACGGCTTCGGTGGGATAGGCGATCACGCCGCCGCGCTGCACGATGCGCGCGGCCCGGGCGATGTGCAGCGCGGACGTCAACGTCAGGTTTGACCGTCGCCCGTGTCGGGCCCGGCGGCCGGCTCGACGGCCGGCTGGCTGGCGCCGTCTTGCGCGGCCCCGCCCGTGGCTGTGGCACGCGGTTTGCGCGCGGCTTTCTTCTTGGTCTTCTTCTTTTTCTTCTTTGCGGCCGCAGCCGCCGGAGCGGCCTTGGCGGGTTGCGCGGGCGCTTCGGCGGCCGGCTCCGCGGGCCTCGACGGGGCCTTCTTGCGCGCGCCTCGCGCGCGCCGCTCGGGTGCCGCGGCGAGCAGCGCCTGGCATTCCTCGAGCGTCAGCTCCGCCGGCGTCTTGTCCTTCGGGATCTTCGCATTCTTCTGCTTGTTGGTGACGTACGGGCCGTAGCGGCCGTTCAGTACCTGAATGCCGGCCTCGGGGAAGTCGCGGATGAGGCGGTTCGCGTCGGCGATCTTCTTCTCGGCGATGAGCTCGAGCGCCCGCTCGAACGTGATCGTGTACGGGTCGTCGCCGCGGATCGAGACGAACTTGTTGCCGTAGCGGACGTAGGGGCCGAACCGGCCGATGTTCGCGGACACGGGCTCGCCGTCCTGCGTGGCGCCGAGCTCGCGCGGCAGCTTGAACAGATCGAGCGCGCTCTCGAGCGTGATGCTGTCCATCTTC
This sequence comes from Gammaproteobacteria bacterium, assembly GCA_036274615.1. GTDB lineage: Bacteria > Pseudomonadota > Gammaproteobacteria > Steroidobacterales > Rariloculaceae > FEN-1219. The sequence goes on from DASUFK010000155.1 coordinate 11,256, forward strand.
TGCCCGGGACGCAGGCCCGCGAACTTCGGCTTCTCCTCGTCGTCCTTCGTGCCGATTTGCACGAACGCGCCGTAGCGGCCCATCCGCACGCTCACGGGGCGGCCGCTCGCGGGATCGGTGCCGAGCACGCGCGCTTGCGACGCCTGCTCGCGCGTGACGTTGCTCTCGGTGTGCTCGACGAGCTTGGTGAACGGCTTCCAGAATTCCTCGAGCAGCGGCACCCACTCGCGCTCGCCGCGCGAGATCGCGTCGAGAGAATCCTCCATGCGCGCCGTGAACTCGTAGTCCACGTACTGCGAGAAATACTCGGTGAGAAAACGGTTCACCACGCGGCCGACGTCGGTGGGGATGAAGCGCCGGTTCTCCATCTCGACGTACTCGCGATTGCGCAGCGTGGAGATGATCGACGCGTAGGTCGACGGCCGCCCGATGCCGAATTCCTCGAGCGCCTTGACGAGCGTGGCCTCCGAGTAGCGCGGCGGCGGCTCCGTGAAGTGCTGGGCGCTCTGTAGATCCTTGAGCGCGAGCCGGTCGCCCTCGACGACCGCCGGCAGGATGTGGTCCTGCTCGTCGGTGACCGTGTCGTCCTGGCCCTCTTGATACACGGCGATGTAGCCGGGCGTGACGAGCACCGAGCCCGTGGCGCGGAACGAGATGTCGGACTCGGGCGAGGCGCCTGCCGCGAGGTCTAGCGCCACCGTGTCGTAGATCGCCGGCACCATCTGCGACGCCACGGTGCGTTTCCAGATGAGCTCGTAGAGCCTGAACTGATTCGGGTCGAGATAGCGCTTCAAGTCGTCGGGCGCGCGCGCCGCCGACGTGGGCCGGATCGCCTCGTGCGCCTCTTGCGCGTTCTTGGCCTTGGTGGTGTAGCGGCGCGGTTCGTCGGGCAGGTTGTCCTTGCCGTAGCGATTGGCGATCACTTCGCGGAGCTCCACGAGCGCCTCGTCGGCGATCGTGACCGAGTCGGTGCGCATGTACGTGATGAGACCGACCGTGCCTTCGCCGATGTCGATACCCTCGTAGAGCCGCTGCGCTACCGTCATCGTGCGCTGCGCGCTGAAGCCGAGCTTGCGCGACGCCTCCTGCTGGAGCGTGGACGTGGTGAACGGCGCGGCGGGATTGCGGCGGCGCTGCTTCTTGTCGACTTTCGCGACGGTGAGCGTGCCCTGTGCCGTGTCGCGGATCCGCTGCTCGGCGGTGCGCACGGCGCCCTCGTCGGTGAAGGAGAACTGCTCGACCTTCTCTCCGGCGAAAACAGCGAGCCGCGCAGGGAACGCCTGGGCGTGCTGCTCCGCCGTGGCCTCGATCGTCCAGTACTCTTGCGCCTTGAACGCGGAGATCTCGTCGTCGCGCTCCACGATGAGCCGCAGCGCGGGGCTTTGCACGCGACCCGCGGACAATCCGCGGCGCACCTTCTTCCAGAGCAGCGGGGAGAGATTGAAGCCCACGAGATAATCGAGCGCGCGCCGCGCTTGCTGCGCGTTGACGAGCGGCCCGGACAGATCGCGCGGCTGGTCGATGGCCTCGCGGATGGCGCGCTTCGTGACCTCGTGGAACACGACGCGGTGCACGGCCTTCGAGTCGAGCACGTCGCGGTCCTTCAAGACCTCGTACACGTGCCAGGAGATCGCCTCGCCCTCGCGGTCGGGGTCGGTGGCGAGATACACGGCCGACGCCTTCTTCACGGCCTTGACGATCTTCTCGACGTGTTTCTCGTTCTTCTCGATGAGCTGGTACTTCATCGCGAAGTCGTTGTCGGGATCCACCGCGCCTTCCTTCGGCACGAGGTCGCGCACGTGCCCGTACGATGCGAGCACTTCGAAATCCCCGCCGAGATACTTCTCGATCGTGCGAGCTTTGGCGGGGGATTCGACGATGACGAGATTTTTGGCCATGGTCTACGAAGCGCGTTCCGTACGCACTGGACTCGCCGCCGGCACGCCTGCTACGTACTTCGGGACGACGGCCGTTTCGCGAGGCTCGGCAGGATAGCCGAAACCAATCGCGAGGTTAAAGCTCCGGGGACGGGCGCGGCGGCAGGCCGCGCTTTCAGTGGCGCCAGGCCGAGTCGCCCGCGAATACGAGGTCCTCCATCTGCGCATAGGCCTCTTGCTGGCCCGGCTGGCTGAAGAGGACCATCATCACGACCCACTTGGTTTGCTCGACGTCGATCTCGTCGTGGTCGAGCGCCAGGAGCCGATCGATTACGAGCTCGCGCTGCGCGGGCTGCAAGATCCCAATGTGCTCGAGATGCAGCAAATAGCCGCGGGCGCCCGTGTCGAGCCGCTCTTGCTCGTTGTCGCCGTAGAGTCGAATCGCCGTGGAACGTGGCGTGCTGCCGGCGGCCTCGGTGGCGTTCAGGCCGTCGAGCCAATCGAGCGCGCGGTCGATCTCGCGATCGCCGAAGCCAGCGCGGTCCAGTTCTTCTTTGAGCTCGTTGCGGTTGGGTTCTGGCTCGTCGTCGCTATCGACGAAGGACTCGAACAAGTACATGAGCACGTCGAGAACGGTTTCTTTCATCACTCCCTCTTGGCCAGACGCGAGTAGCGACCGCCGGGCAACGCCTCGACGAACCCTTCTAATTCTAGGACGAGGAGCATGGAGGAAAGCTCCGCCGTCGTCAATCCAGCGCGATCGCTCAAGTCGCCGATCGATTGCGGCGCAAAACCGAGGAGCGACAATACGTTGCGGTACGCGGGATCGTCGAACGTTTGCAGCGGTTGCGCGGTTTCGCGGCGCGCGCTCGCACGCAAAGTTTCGACGTCGACGGCGAGCAACGCGGCGAGCTGCGGCGCGAGCTCGATGAAGATGTCCGGCGCTTCTTCGACGAGCTTCGCGCCCTGACGAATCAGCCAGTGACACCCGCGGGCGAGAGGATTGTGGATCGACCCCGGTATCGCGAACACTTCGCGCCCGTTCTCCGTCGCGGCCCTCGCCGTGATCAGCGAGCCGCTGCGACGTGTTGCCTCGACGACGAGCGTGCCGAGCGCGAGGCCCGCGATGATGCGGTTGCGTTGCGGGAAGTGAAACTTATCGGTCTTGGTGCCGGGCGGATACTCCGAGACGAGCACGCCGCGCTCCGCGATCTCGCGCGCGAGCGCGTGGTGCTCGCGCGGATAAATTACGTCGATGCCGCTGCCGAGCACGGCGACGGTGCCGCTCGGTCCCTCGAGCGCGCCGCGATGGCCGGCGCCGTCGATGCCGATTGCGAGCCCGCTCGTGATCGTGAGCCCGTGCTGCGACAAGTACTTCGCGAATTGCCGCGCCGTGTCGCGGCCGCCGGCAGTGGGGTTGCGGCTGCCGACCAGTGCGAGCTGCGGCGCGATCAGGAGATCGACCTTGTCTCCGAGCACCCAGAGGGCGAGCGGCGGGTCGCTCAGCTGCGCGAGCAGCGGCGGATAGCGGCGATCGTCGCGGGCAATCAGATCGTGGCCGGCGCCCGCGAGCCATTCGCGCCAACGATCGATGGCGGCTGCGTCGGGCGACGACAGCCGCGCGATCTCGTCGTCTTGCAGGCCTTCCGCCGCGAGCGCGCCCGGCCGCGCGGCGAGGATCCCTTCGGGCGAGCCGAACGCCGCGAGCGCGCGCTGCCATCGGCTGGCGTGCGCGCCTCGCGCGGCGTAAAGCAGCGTTAGCCAGGCGTCCCTGGCCATCGCCGCGAAGGGTGTGAAAGACCGGGGCTGCTGCTATTGCGGATTGCGGACGGTGTCGAGCACCGCGATGGCGTCGGTGGCTTCCATGACGAGCGCATAGCTGATCCGGTCGAACGTGCGGAAAACCATCATGGTCCCCGCCGGTTCGTCCGGCAAGCGCACTTTCTGGTGGAAAACGCCATGTCCGGGTACGTCGTCACGGATCGTGCGGCCGGTCTTGTAGACGCGCAGCACGTTGCCGGGCTCGAGGCCGCTGTTGGCGCCGCGGTTGATCACGACGACCTGGTATTGACCGATCAGCGACACGCCGTCGAGCACCGACATGATGCGGCCTTCGACCTGCTGCTGCGGCGCATGCGGCAGAAAGTTGAACGGCAGAACGTCCTCTTCCTGCAGAAGCAGGTCGCCGACTGCGGCCTCGCGCGCGCTGTCGATCAGGTGCACGGTGGCGGGATCGCCGGTGCGATCGACGCGTCCCTGGCCGACGTAAATGCCCTGGTAGCCGAGCACATCCTTGTTGTCGGGATCGCGGAGCTCGTTGCCAATCGCGATGACGTTGAACACCGAGCCGACGGGCGCGTCGGTGCCGCGAGCGTAGACGTCGTGGCCGGCGCTGCCGAGCAAGCCCTCGCGTTGCGCGACGATGTACGGCGCGTTGCGGCGCGTGTCCTTGTCGAGAACGGAAGGCCGCGCGAGGAACGCGGCGAGCGTCTCGTAAGGGATCGTGGGGATCGCTTCCTCGAGCGGCTCCTCGCGGATGCGGGGCGACAAGCGCTCGACTCCACCGCCGCCGCTGAACGGCCCGCGCTCGACGGTGACGACGGGCCGGCCGTCGTTCAGGTAGGCGAGCGACAGCACGTCGCCCGGAAAGATGAGATGCGGATTTTCGATCTGCGGATTGATCTGCCAGATCTCGGGCCAGTACCACGGATCGCGCAGGAACATGCCGGCGATGTCCCACAGCGTGTCGCCGCGCTTGACCGTGTAGCTGTCGGGATGGCGCGGATTCAGCGCCGGCGGCGAGGAGGGCTGGCCCACCGCCGCGAGCTCGAGCCGCGAGGCGCGCTCTTGCGCGAGTCCCGCGGTCACGATGAAGACACCGGCCGCCGACAGGGCAACCAGACAAGCGGAGCGAACGAGCGGCTTGCGCGCATGGAACATGGCGATGAGCTCCCTAGTAACTCAAGAACCCGAGGCTGTTCGAGGCGGTCCTCGGACCCCGGCTGCTATACTCGACCCCACACCGGCCGCGACCGGAAACACCTTGTCGCGCGCCGCCCTCTAACTCGTCAGGAACCTTACTATCCCTGTAAAGTCAGAGGCTTAAGCAGACTTCGAGGCGTTATACACGAAATCGAGGCCGAACGACAATGGCACGACTCCCAATACTGGAGTATCCGGACCCGCGCCTCCGAATCCGCGCCGACCCCGTCACAAAAGTGGATGCGGAGATCCAGAGGCTGGTCGCCGACATGCTCGAGACGATGTATGCCGCACCCGGCATTGGTCTTGCCGCGACCCAGGTCAATGTTCACAAGAGAATCCTTGTCGTCGACGTGGGGACCGAGAGCAAGGAGCCTTACTGCCTGATCAATCCCGAAATCGTGAGCGCCGAGGGCACGACCAACGCCGAAGAAGGCTGTCTGTCCGTGCCGGAGTTCTACGATTACGTCGATCGCGCGGCGAAGGTCAAGGTGCGCGCGCTCGACCAGGCCGGCAAGCCCTTCGAGCTCGAGGCGGAAGGTCTGCTCGCCGTGTGTATCCAGCACGAGATGGATCACTTGGACGGCAAGCTTTTCGTCGACTACCTGTCGGAGCTCAAGCGTGAGCGCTTGAAGAAGAAGGCCGCGAAGAAAGCGAAACGGGCCGGAAGCGACGTGGATGCGCGCGAGCCGAAGTCCGTACCCGTGATCTGACGCGCGGGCGGCGTTGAGCGCTCCCGCTCGTATCGCATTCGCCGGCACGCCGGAATTCGCCGTGCCGTCGCTGCGCGCGGTCGCCGCGGGCGGCGACCGAGTCACCGCGGTGCTCACCCAGCCCGATCGGCCGGCGGGCCGTGGCCGGCGCCTGACTCCCTCCCCCGTGAAGGCCGCCGCGCTCGACCTCGGCGTGCCGGTGCTGCAACCGGCGACGCTGCGCACCACGGACGTCCTCGAGCTGTTGGGCTCGCCTCCGGACCTGCTCGTGGTGGTGGCGTACGGTCTGCTGTTGCCGCGCGCGGTGCTCCGCTGGCCGCGGCTCGGTTGCGTCAACGTGCATGCGTCGCTGCTGCCGCGCTGGCGCGGGGCCGCGCCGATTCAGCACGCCCTGCTGGCGGGCGATGCCGTCACCGGCGTGAGCCTCATGCAGATGGACGCGGGTCTCGACACCGGGCCGGTCTATGCCACGCGCGAGACGCCGATCGGCGCCGCCGAGACCGCCGCCGATCTCCACGACCGGCTCGCCGAGCTCGGCGCCCGCCTGCTCGCCGACTCGCTGCCGGCGCTGCTCGCGGGCGAGCTGCGGGCGCTGCCGCAGAGCGAGGAGCGCGCGTTGGCGGCGCCGAAGATTGCCAAGGCCGACGCGGCGCTCGACTGGCGGCGGCCGGCGGCGGAGCTCGAGCGGCGGGTGCGGGCGTTCAATCCGTGGCCAGTGGCGGAGGCCGTGCTCGACGACGGCCGGCGGCTCCGCGTTTGGCAGGCGGTCGCCGTGGACGCGGGCCCGGCCGAGCCGGGCGCAATCGTCGCGGCCGGCGCCGCGGGCATCGAGGTCGCGACGGGGGCGGGCACGCTGCGCCTCACGCGCGTTCAACCGCCATCGGCGCGCGCGATGGATGCAGCCGCGTACCTGGCCGCTCACTCCGTCACGGGCGCGAAGTTTGTCTTCTGAGGGCGAGCGCGCGGGAGCGGCGGTGCGAGCGGCCGCGGCACGGATCGTCGCGCGCGTCGTGCGCGAGCGCGTGGCCGCCGACGATGCGCTCGAGGCGAGCCCCGCGTTCCCCGCCCGCGACGCGTCGCTGCTCGCGGCCCTCGTCTACGGTGCCTTGCGCTGGCATCACCGTCTCGAATGGCAAGCGGCGCGGCTGCTCACTCGGCCGTTGAAGGCGCGTCAGGACGAGCTCGCCGCGCTGCTGCGGATCGGGCTGCTGCAGCTGCAAGAGTTCCGAATTCCGGAGCACGCGGCGGTGTCGGCCACGGTCGATGCCGCCGCCCTGCTCGGACTACGGGATGCCGGCGGACTCGTGAACGCGGTGCTGCGGCGCTATCAACGCGAGCGCGAGCTGCTCGGCGCGCAAGCCGGCGGCGACGACGAGGCGGCATTCAGCCATCCGCGTTGGCTCGTGGACCTGCTGCGGCGCGAGCGGCCCGACGCGTGGCAGGCGATCCTCGAGGCGAACAACGCCGCTCCGCCCATGTGGCTGCGCGTCAACCGGCGCCGGCTCGAGCGGGAGCAATATCTCGAGCGCCTGGGGACGGCCGGGATCGGCGCGCAGCCATCGCCGTCGGTGCCAACCGCGGTCGTCCTCGCGGAGCCGCAGCCCGTGGCGGCGCTACCCGGGTTCGCGGAAGGCGACGTCTCCGTGCAGGACGTGGCCGCCCAACGCGCGGTCGACTTCCTCGGCCTCGAGCCGGGTCAGCGCGTGCTCGACGCCTGCGCGGCCCCGGGCGGCAAGGCGGGCCACATTCTCGAAGCTTGCGATCTCGCGGAAGTCTGGGCCGTCGACCGCGCGGCCCGCCTGCCTCTCGTGCGCTCGAATCTCGACCGGCTCGGGCTCGAGGCCCGGCTCGTGGCCGGCGACGCGACGCGACCGGCGGAGTGGTGGGACGGACGGCGGTTCGACCGGATCCTGCTCGACGCGCCCTGCAGCGCGCTCGGGGTCATTCGCCGCCATCCCGACATCAAGGTGCTGCGCCGGCCCAAGGACGTGGCCGCGGCCGTGCGGCTCCAGGCCGAGCTGCTGCGGGCGCTCTGGCCCCTGTTGGCTCCCGGAGGGCGGCTCGTCTATGCCACCTGCACCCTGTTAAGACAAGAAAACGACGGTCAAATCGCCGCATTCCTGGCGGCCGATCACGGCCCGGAGCCCGCTCCCGAGCTCGCCGGAACCCCTAGTCAGACGCTGCCGGGAGAGGCATCGGGCGACGCCTTCTATTATGCTTGGTTCACCAAGCCGGAAGGTTTGCGATCACCCAGTGTCTCCCGCACGCAACAATAGGCTCCTCCCGAACATTACGCGCGCGTTGGCGGCGGCGCTTGCGTGCTGGGTGCTCTGCGCCGGCGTGCACGCTCAGGGCCTGATCGAGCGGGCGCAGCCAACCGTCCAAGAAGAGCCTGGCGGTCACTTCGAGGTGCGCGAGGCCAACGTGGCGCTCGACGACGGCGTTTACTACTTGAACGCACTGATCGAGTACCGGCTGCCCACCGAAGCGCGCGACGCGCTTCGATTCGGCGTGCCGCTGCGGTTGCGAATCGACGTACAGCTCATCGCCAATCGGCGCTTCTGGTTCGATGCCGACGACGCGGATCTCCGTCAGCTCTACCAGCTCGAGTACCACGCGCTCAGCGAGCGCTACATCGTCGCGAACCTGAACAGCGGCGACCAGGCGTCGTTCGGCAGCCTGTTTGCGGCGCTGGACTACATCGGACGAGTGGACCACCTCCCGGTGATCGATGCCGCCCTGCTCGATCGCGGCCGCGAGTACGACATCCGGGTGCGCGCCGCGCTCGACGTGGAGAAACTGCCCGGCCCGCTGCGCTTGCTGGCGTTCTGGCGGCGCGACTACTCGCTCGCCAGCGACTGGTACAAATGGCGATTGCAAGGCGACTGAAGCGCGGTCTCGTCGCGCTCGCCGCAGTTCTCGGAATACTGCTGTGGTTCGTCGCGCTTCTGCTGTTCACGCGAGTCACCGAGAACACCGACGACTTCGCGCGTCTCTACAATTGGATCATCGCGGTCAACTCGCTCGGCATCGGCGTGCTGCTGCTGCTGATCGTGGTGAATCTCACGCAGCTCATCCGCGACTATCGCCGCCAGGTGCCCGGGGCGCGCCTGCGCGCGCGGATGGTGACGCTGCTCGTGATGGTCGCCGTAACGCCGCTCGTGGGCGTCTACATTTTCTCGGTCGAATACATCAATCGCGGAATCGATAACTGGTTCAGCCCCGACATCGAGCGCGGCTTGAACGAGGCGATCGAGCGGGGGCAGACAGCCCTCGAGACGGAGAAGTTCGAGCGGCTGTCCGAGCTCGAGCGCATGGCGGTGGAGATCAACACCGTGGCGCGCGACGACCTCGTGCGCGTTCTCAGCGGCTTTCGCGCCGAAAGCGGCGCGCTGCAAATCACCGTGTACGGAGGGGGCAATCAGCTTCTGGCCACGACGTCGGGCGAAGTCGACGCCGACGACCTGCCGCGCTATCCGAGCGACGAGCTGCTGCTGCAGATACGTCAGGGCCGCTCGTACGTGAGCGTCGAGCCCCGCCCCGGCGAGCAGTATCAAGTGCTGGCTGCCGTGCGGCTCACTCCGTTGACGGCGCGGCGCGACCTCGAGTTCGTGCAGGCGATCTTCCCGGTGGAGGAGCGGTTGAGCGCACTCGTCGACGCGGTGCAGCTCAGCAACAAACAATTCGGCGAACGGCGCTTCATGCGCACCGGCTTGAAGTACGGCTTCACGCTCGCGCTGTCCCTAGTGCTCCTGATCTCGCTGCTCGCGTCGGTTTACGGCGCGTTCTATTTCGCGCGCAGGCTCGTGGTGCCGATCCAGCAGCTGATGCAGGGCACGCGCGCTGTCGCGCGCGGCGACTTCGCCACGCGCGTACCCACGCCGGCGCGCGACGAGATCGGCTTCCTCGTGAGCTCGTTCAACGAGATGACGCAGCGGCTCGCGAAGGCGAGCGAAGAAGCGCACGTGAGTCAGCAGGAGGTCGAGCGGGAGCGCAGCAAGCTCGAGGTGATTCTCGCGCGCTTGTCGACCGGCGTGGTGTCGTTCGAGCCCGATATGCGCATTCGCACGGCCAATCCGGCCGCGGGCGCGATCCTGGGCGTGGATCTGGAGACGCACGTGGGCGAGTCGCTCGTCGACATGGCCCATACGCGGCCGCTGCTGTCCCAGTTCCTCGCGGTTTGCCACGCCCACTTGCAGCGGAGCGAGAGCGAGTGGCGCGAGCAGGTGGTGCTCCGCGGCGAAGGCGGGCGTCGCGTGCTCATGTGCGCGTGCACCGAGCTTCCCGGCGGCGACGGCACGCCGAGCGGCTACGTGATCGTGTTCGACGACATCACCACGCTGCTGCAGGCGCAGCGCGACGCGGCTTGGGGCGAGGTCGCGCGGCGGCTCGCACACGAGATCAAGAATCCGCTGACGCCGATCCAACTGTCGGCCGAGCGGCTACGCCGCAAGTACCTGAAGACCGAGTCGCACGAGGTGGACTTACTCGACCGCGCAACGCACACGATCATCCAGCAGGTCGAGGCGATGAAGCAGATGGTCAACGCGTTCAGCGAGTACGCGCGCACTCCGACCATGGAGGTCACGCGATTCGACGTGAACGCGCTGATCTCGGAAGTCAGCGAGCTCTATGCGCACCAGGAAAAGCCGCTATCGATCAAGCTCGCGCTCGCGCCCAACCTGCCGTTGATCGAGGCCGACGCCGGACGGTTGCGGCAAGTGCTGCACAATCTGTTGCGCAACGCGCTCGAGGCCACGGAGCATCAGACCGAAGCCTACGTGGAGATCTCGACGCGGCGCGTGCCTGGAACGGAAGCGGATTCCGTGGAGATCAAGGTGCTCGACAACGGCCCGGGATTCATCGCCGACATCGTCCACCAGGCTTTCGATCCCTACGTCACGAGCAAGCCGAAAGGCACCGGTCTCGGACTCGCGATCGTCAAGAAGCTCATCGAGGAGCACGGCGGCCAAATCAGCGCCCGTAACCGCGAGCAAGGCGGAGCCGAGATCAGTATACTCATTCCAATATCGGTGGATGCCGGCCATTCGATCGGCCGCCGACACGATCACAGGAGAGAACGCGCATGAGTGCGCGAATTCTGGTCGTAGACGACGAAGCCAACATCCGCGCGTTGATCGACGAGATCTTGAGCGAGGAAGGCTACGACGTCACGACTGCCGCCGACGCGAAGCAAGCGCGTGCAGCGCGCAAAGAGCACGAATACGACCTGGTCCTCCTCGACATCTGGATGCCGGACACCGACGGCATCTCGCTGCTGAAGGAGTGGTCGGACAACAGCGCGGGCGGCGCTGTGGTCATGATGTCCGGCCACGGTACCGTGGACACGGCGGTCGAGGCCACCAGGCTCGGCGCCGTCGATTTCATCGAGAAGCCCGTATCGCTCGCGAAGCTGCTGCGCACGGTCGAGAAGGCGCTTTCGGTTCGCCGCTCGAAGGACCCGCGGCGCGTCACCATGCCCCAGACCACGGCGCCCGCCGGCAAGAGTCAGCCGATGCGCTCGTTGCGCGAGCAGATCGCGCGCGTGGCGCAACACGACGCCCACACGCTGCTCACGGGCGAACCCGGCAGCGGGCGCGAGCTGTTCGCGCGTTACCTCGCGAGCCAGAGCGCGCGCGCGCGCGCGCCGTTCGTCGCGCTAATGGGCGGCGATCTCGGGCCAGATGAGGCGCAGGCGCAGCTACTCGGCGACGGCAAACGGCCCGGAGCGTTCGAGCGCGCGGAAGGCGGAGTGCTGTTCATCAGGGAGCTCGGCGATCTCTCGCCGGAAGGTCAACGCCTGCTGCTCGGCGCGCTCGAGCAGGGCAGCTACCGCCCCCACGGTCAAGCGAGCGAGCGCCCGCTGAACGTGCGAATCCTCTGCAGCGCTTTCCCGGGCTTCGAGCGCAGCGAGACCGTGCGCCGCGAGCTCCTGTCCCACTTGAGCATCGTCGTGATCCGCGTGCCGCCGCTGCGCGAGTACTCGGAGGACGTCCCCGAGCTTCTGCGCTACCACGTCGACGTGCTCGTCGACGCGGAGAATCTGCCGTTCCGCCGCTTCAGCGTCGCCGCCCAGAATCGGCTGCGCAACTATCCGTGGCCCGGCAACGTGCGCGAGCTCAAGAACATGGTCAAGCGGCTCTTGATCCTGGGCGGCGAGGAAGAGATCTCGCTGGCCGAGGTGGAGGCGCAGCTCACCAGCGATTCGCCGGAGGGGGAGCCGCTCGTCAAGCAGGACTTGCTCGCGATGCCGCTGCGCGAGGCGCGCGAGCATTTCGAGCGCGCCTACCTCCAGCAGCAACTGCTGCTCTGCGGCGGCAAGGTGGGCCAGCTCGCGAAGCGCGTAGGCATGGAGCGCACGCACCTCTACCGCAAGCTGCGCTCGCTCGGCGTCGACTTCCGCCAGTCCCTCACCGACGACTAGCGCCGGCCCGCGTCGCGGGAAACGTCGATGATGTTCGAGATCGGCTCGAGCGAGCCGAGATCTCTTTCCGGCGCGCCGGTTACGAGCAACAGCGCGCTCGTATCGGTCGAGGTGAATCCATTCCACGGGCCCGTGGACCCGAGAAACGCCAGACGGCCGTCGTCGAGCGCGTCGATGTCCGCGAGAAACACGTACTCGCCCGCCGACGACATCGTCCGGCTCCATAAGAGGCGCCCGGACGGGTCGAGCCGGCTCACCGCCGGATGCTTGGCTCGCCGATCCGCATAGATCAGGTCGCCCGAATCGAGCAAGCGCATCCGCTCGACGGTCACGCCGGGCTCGAGATCGCGGCGCCACCGCTCCTGTCCCGCCGCCGAAAAGGCGACGATCACGTCGCTGCTCCGGTCGCTCCGGAGCAGCGGAGCGCGAGCGCAGACCATTCCGTTTCGAGATGCGGCAACCGAATAGCAAAGTCCCTCGGCGACCGTCGCGACGACCTCGAGCTCGCCGGTTGCGTGCAGTCGCACGAGATCCGTGTGCGGGCCGACGCTGCCCGGCGCGTGCTCGGGTCCCTGATGCTGCTGCGCAAAGACGAACTCATCCGCGCCGACTTGTTGCGGCCACTGCGCGTTCCCCAAGGCGCCCGTCACGCTCCATGCCGTGACGCGCCCTCGCAGATCCACGCGGAAAACCTGGGCGGCGGGCCGGGAGACACCGGTCGGCGCTCCCCGCGCGAAGAGCAAGAACTGCGTCAGCTCCTGGTCGGCGATGACGGGAACCGCCTCCGCGCTCCCGAGATCCCTTAGGGTTGCGAGCGCGTCCGACGCATTTCCTCGGTCGTCGATTCGGTGCAGCGTCACTTCCGTGACGAGGTTGACGGCATCGGATCGCGAGTCGCGTACGAGCGATTCCTTCCGAAGCAGCGCGAACTGTTCCTCGCCGCGCGCACCGAGTGCGATGACATCGCGGTTCTCGAGGGCGTCGTAGATGCGCTGCCAGCGCAGCACACCGTCGGAGCCGACGCGGGCGAGCAGCGGATGCGTATTTCGCCGGCCGTCGTCCGAAGCGTACGACGCCCCGCTGCCGGCCACCACGAGGTCGCCGCCCGCGGTATGCACGATCGCTGTCGCGGCGTCTGCATCGCGCCCGTCCGAGGAACCGGTGACTCCGAACACGAGGTGAAAGCTGCCTTGTGCGGCGGAAACAGCGGGGAGGGCGGACACGGCAGCCAGCGCGACCGCCATGAGAATCGATGCGAGCGCCGGCCTCGAACGGCTCACGGCGCCTGCTGTCAAGGGACCTTCATCACCATGGGCTCGATACGCGCGTCGCGGAGCTGCTTGCGGATCCGGTTGAGCGCGTTCAAGTCCGTGATGGGTCCGATGCGTACACGGTGATAGGTGTCGTCGTCGATCGTCACGCGCTGCACGCGCGATTCGATGCCGAGCAGCGCGAGGTTGGCTTTCAGGCGCTCGGCGTCGGCGGCGGCACCGAATGAGCCGGCCTGGAGCACGTAGCTCCCCGGCTCCTCGATCGGCTTCGCGCGGACGGCCGGGCTCGCGGCGGTCTCGACCTCGGGGATCACCACCTCGTACTTCGGCAGCGTCTCGTAGAAGTCGAAGCGGGGCTCGTCGGACTTCGCCGCGTCGCCGGCGCGCGCCGCGCGGCTCGCCTGCGTGGATGGCTGGCGGCTGGCCGCGGGCGGCTTGGAGGCGGCACTCGGGCTCTCGCCCGAGGCGGCGCGCGGCTTCGACGGACTCGCGCCGCGCAGATACACCCCGCCGGCCACGACGAGCCCGAGCGCCAGGCCGAGCAGCATCCATGCCCAACCGGGTGCGGGGTCCTTGCGCCGTGTGCTGCGGTTGCTCTTCGCCATGCGACGCGGATTCTAACCCGAGCGCCGACGGTCGTTTCGATCGTCGCCCTCAGAACCCGAACGTCACGCGCGCGTAGAGGTATCTGCCGGACCGCCCATAAGGCGCGTAGTTCGAGAACGGCGTGTTGCCCGTCGAGTTGCGCGCCACCGGGAACGCGTCCGGGAACTCGTCGAGCAGGTTCTCGGCGCCGACGGCAATCGTCATGTGCTCGGTGGGCTCGTACCGGCCTTCCACGTCGAGCAGCGTCTGCGAGCCCATCACCGCGTCCTGAGCGCCGATCGGCTCCGTCGTCGTGCCGGTGAGGCGAGGATCGGGATCGAGCACCTCGCCGTAGCGCGTCGCTCGCATCGTCGCGCCGAAGGCTCCGCGGGTCCAGTTGACGTTCGCCGCGAGCTTGTTGTCGGGCGTGCCCCGCTCGAACGACAGCACGTTCACGCGCGCGAACAACGGCGGCGGCGGGTTCAGCGCCGCGAGCGGTGCCGTGGCGGGAACGCGGGTGACGTCGGTGCTGTTGGTGTTGGCCACGAACGTGGTGTCCCACTTGCCGCCGCTGCGCGTTTGGAGCGGCAGGGTGAGAACGATGTCGACGCCGTGAGTTTCGGTGTCGACGCCGTTGATGAAGAAGCGCCCGCCGCCGATGCCGATGAATCCCTGGCTCTGGAGGTACTGACGCACGTTGTCCTGGGTGAGGTTTTCCGACAGCACGATCCGGTCGTCGATGTCGATCTGATACGCGTCGATCGTGAGCGTGACGCCCGCGAACCGCATCACGGCACCGATCGAGTAGTTCAGCGACTCCTCCGGGTCGAGGTCCTTGGCGCCGAGCGCGCGTGCCACCGGGTCGCTGACCGGAAACGAGGTGATGTCGTACGGCACGCCGGCGATGAAGTTCGTCGACGTCGTGGCGAAGTATTGCTGTTGGAGCGACGGCGCGCGAAAGCCGGTCTGCACCGAGCCGCGCAGCGCGAACGCCTTCGTGAAGTCGTAGCGTACGGCGATCTTGCCCGACACGTTGTCGCCGAAGTCCGAATAGCTCTCGGCGCGCACCGCCGCCGACCCGAGGAGTTTCTCGGTGAAGTTGGCCTCGAGGTCGATGAAAGCCCCCACGGCCGTGCGGTCCGCGTTCACCGCGTTGGCCGGCCGAAAGCCCGGAAAGACCTGCGCGCCGGACGCCGTCGGCTGGCCGTTCGGCAGCAGCACGCCGCCGTTGATCCAAGAGCTCGGCTCGCCCGCGAAGATCGAATAACCCTCCTGACGAGCCTCGATGCCGGTCGCCAAGTTGAGCGGCGAGTAGAGCGCGTCGATGCCGAGCGAGCGCACGGCGGAGACGTTGAGCACGAGCTGGTCGTAGGAGTATCCGCCGGAGTCGAACGTCTTCTGGCTGGCCGTGCCCTGCGAGCGGTTCAACGTGTTCTCGATCGTGAAGTGCATCTTGTCCTTGCCGTAGACGAGCGACGTGTCGAGGTCCCACGTGCCCGCCTTCCACGATCCGCCGACCGCTGCGCTGTAGTCGGTGACGTCGGGCGCGATGATCGGCAGGAACCCGTCGGGATAGATCTGGATCACGTTGCGCTCGTCGAGCGCGCGGCGGAAGAAGCCCGCGGACCGCGACTCGCGATCCTGGTAGCTCGCCCAGCCGTAGACCTTGGCGTCGCCGCTCAAGTCGGCGCCGGCGTTCGCGAACAACGTCGTCTGCTTCAGCTCCGGCTCGCCGTACCACGCGTTGAAGCGGTTGATCGTGGCCTCGCGCGGATCGAACGCGCCATTCACGAGCGGATACTGCTGGCGGAAGTCGTAGCCGCCGCGCTCGGTGCGGTCTTGGTCCTTGTACTCGCCCGCGAGCGTCACGAAGCCGGTCTCGCCGAAGCCGAGGCCCTTCCACGCGGAGGCCGTGAGCGTCTCCCCGTCGGTGCCGCTGCGGCTGATCGTCGTGGGATGGGGCCAGGTGGCGTTCGCCGGCGCCGCGCCCACCGGAATGTCGTAGTCGAAGTCGCGGGCGCCGTACGACAGCTGCGCGCCGCCGCCGTCGCTCGCCTCCTTCAACCGTACGTTGATCACGCCCGCGATGGCGTCGGAGCCGTACTGCGCCGCCGCGCCGTCGCGCAGCACTTCGATGCTTTGCACGATCGACGACGGAATCGTGTTGAGATCCACCGCGGCGGACCCGCGGCCGACCGTGCCGTTCACGTTCACGAGCGACGACGCGTGGCGGCGCTTCGAGTTGAGCAGCACGAGCGTTTGATCGGGCGCGAGACCGCGCAGCGTGGCCGGGCGAGTGGTGTCTGTGCCGTCGGCGAGGCCGGGGCGCGGGTAGTTGAACGACGGCACCAGCACGGACAACGTCTGGTTGAGCTCCGCCACGCCGACGTGCTCGAGCGCCGCGTTCGACACGACGTCCACGGGCACCGCGGTCTCGGTATTGGTGCGATTCGGCACCCGCGTGCCGGTCACGACGATCTGCTCGATATCCACGACCGGGGTTTCGGAGGCCTCCTGCGCCGCGGCGGTGAAGCTTGCGGCAACGGCGGACGCGATGAGAGTGGCCTTGAGCGGTCGTGAATGGTTGCGCATCGAGATTCTCCCTGGCCCGGCTCGGACGCGAGCTCTTTCCCCGGCAGACATCGACATCTTGCGGGGCGCGCGCGCCAGGGGTCGATGCGACGTAGGGCCTAGCGTCCCCGGGCGCGGTGACGAGAGGGGGTCACTGCTCCTTCGCGGGCACGAGCTCGAATAGCGCTTCCACAGTGGTTTCGAGCGTGCGTGCGAGCACGAGCGCCAGCTGGACGGACGGAATGAACACGCCGTTCTCGACGGTGTTGATCGTCTTGCGCGAGACGCCCGCCATCCGCGCGAGATCCGCCTGGGTCAGCTCTTTCTCCGCGCGCCATTGGCGCAGGCGATTGGCGAGGCGCAGGTCATTCATCGGGCCCCGCTCGGCGATCGAGTGTGCGGTAGACGAACGCGGGCACCATCAGACACAGCGCCAGCACGACGGCGACGAGCAAACCGAGGTAGCGGGTGCCGAAGAGGCTGACGAGGTAGAGCGCCGCGAGCGAAAGGATCGCCGCGGAGTAGCCCACTTGCAGTGTCTGCGCCTTGAAGAACATCAGCAGCTCGTCATGCGGGTCGGGCAGCACGGAGTCTCCGGGGTGCAGCACGACCATGAGCTCCGCCGCCGCGAACAAGAGGAACATCGGCACCGCAATCACGAGCACGGGCTTGCCGCCGGGTCCCATCAGCGTGCCGCCGATGACGAGCGCGAGCGCGAGCAGCAGAAAGCTGCAGCGTGCCGCAAGCGACATTCTCTTCATGCGCCCCGAAAGGATGTCCGCCCGCAGCGCGACGACCTCCGCTCGGGTTTCCTCGCGCCGGAAGAAACGGAGATAGGCCCATTTCACCAGCAGGAGGAGCACGCCGGCGGCAACGATATCGGGCCACAGGCCGTGGCGCGCTTCGAAAGCCGCGAGACCGAGGCGGCCGAGCGGTCGATACACGACCATCGCCGTGAACACGGTCATCTCGACGGCCATGACGAAGACTTTTTCCGGCGTCAAACGCCGGCGCCTGGAACGGCGACTTGCGCGTTCATCGTGCATGGAACGCTCCTTCACGCGGACGCCACCGAGAGTAACCTATAGGTTACATGAGCGCAACGGACGCGCCCGCGCGGCGCCTCTACAGCTCGAGCGGATCGACGTCGAGGCTCCAGCGCACCTTGCGCGCCTCCGCGCTCTTGCGGATCTCGCCCAGTGCGGCGGTCACGGCGCCGTGCAGCGGGGCGCGCCGCGCGCTCTGCAGCAGGAGCTGCGCGCGAAAGCGGCCGTCCTTGCGCTCCATCGCTTGCGGCGCCGGCCCCAGGATCGTGAGCTCGGCCGCGTGCGGCTTCGCCGCGCGGGCCGCGTCGCGTGCGCGCGCGAGGAATGCGAACGCCGGCTCGCGTTGCGCGGCTTCGGCGTGGAACACGGCCAGGTGCGAGTACGGCGGCCAGCGCGCCTCGTCGCGCTCGGCGAGCGCGAGCTCCGCGAACGCCGCGTAGCTCTGCGTGAGCAGGCAGCGGAGCAAGGGATGCGCGGGAAAGTGGGTCTGGATCAGCACCTCGCCCGGCCGATCCGCGCGGCCCGCGCGGCCGGCGACCTGGAGCACGGTTTGGGCGAGACGCTCGTGACTGCGCGGGTCCGTGCCGAACAGCCCCTGGTCCGCGTTGAGCACGCCGACGAGCGTCACGCGTGGGAAGTCGTGGCCCTTCGTGAGCATCTGCGTGCCGATCAGGATCTCGACGTCGCCGCGCTCCACCTCGCCGAGCACCGCCGACAGCGCGCCCTTGCGGCTCGTGCTGTCGCGGTCCACGCGCGCAACGCGCGCCCGCGGGAACAGCGCCGCGAGCTCGTCGCCCACACGCTGCGTGCCGGCGCCCACCGGGATCCGCGCGGCGCGACATTGGGGGCAGCTCCAGTCGAGCGCGCGGCTCGCGCCGCAATGATGACAGCGGAGCTCGCCCGCCTTGGCGTGCACCGTGAGCCGCGCATCGCAGCGCGTGCACTGCTCGACCTTCTGACAATTGGCGCAGAACAACGCGGGCGCGAACCCGCGGCGATTCAAGAACAACAGCACCTGGTTGCCGGCCGAGAGATGCCGCCCGATCGCCGCAACCAGCGGCGTCGACAGGGATTGGCGGTTGGCGTGCGCGTTCATGTCGATCACGCGCAGCTGCGGGTCGCCCGCCGAGCCGATTCGCCGCGGCAGCTCGAGCTTGCGGTAGCGCCCCTGGCGCGCGTTGTACACGCTCTCGAGCGACGGCGTGGCCGACGCGAGCACGATCGGCACGTCGAGCCGCTGCGCGCGCACCACGGCCAAGTCGCGGGCCGAGTAGCGGAAGCCGGTCTGCTGCTTATAAGAAGAGTCGTGCTCCTCGTCGACGATGATGAGCCCCGCGGCGGGTAGCGGCGCGAACACGGCCGAACGCGTGCCCACCACGACCTTGGCCTCGCGGCGGTGCGCGCGCCGCCACGCGCCGAAGCGCTCGCGCTCGGTGAGGCCGGAATGGAGGATCGCGAGGTCCGCGCCGAAGCGGTCGCGGAGCCGGCCCACGAGCTGCGGCGTGAGGCCGATCTCGGGCACGAGCAGCAGCGTTTGCCGATCGGCGGCGAGCTCCGCCGCGATGAGCCGCAGGTAGACCTCGGTCTTGCCGCTGCCCGTGACGCCGTGCAGCAGGTACGCGCGGAATCCCGCAGCGCGGTCGGCCGCGACGGCCGCGACGGCGGTGCGCTGGTCGTCGCTGAGCTCGGGTAGCACCGCTGCGCGCCCGAGCGCCGGGGCACCTCCGCTCGGAGCGGCCGCGCCTTCGAGCGGGGGCTCGCCGAGCTCGGCCGCGGGCTCGATCCAACCTTTCGCCGCGAGCCGCCGCAGTGCGTCGGCCGTGACGTCCCGCTCCGCCAGCTCGGCCGACGTCAGCGGTCCGGCGCGCAGCGCGCCGAGCACGCGTGCCTGCTGCTTGGCGTGCGCGAGCCGCTCGAGCGGCTGCTCGGCGCCGAGCGGAGTGAGCCGCCACGGGCGCTCCGGGGGCGCGTCGAGCGCCCGGCCGTCGCGCAGGTGCTTGGGCAGTGCGTGGGCGAGCACCTCGCCGACCGGATGGTGGTAGTAGTCGGCGGCCCAGCGGAGCGTCCCCATGAGCTCCTCGCCGATCATCGGCTGCCGGTCGAGCGCCTCGCGCAGCGGCTTGAGCTTCTCGTGCGGCAGCGGCGTGCTGACCGGATGGTCGACCACGAGGCCCACGCTTTCGCGCCGGCCGAACGGCACGCGCACTCGGCTGCCCACCGGCGGCAGCGGCGTGCCGGGGGGCGCGAGGTAGTCGAATGCGTCGGCGAGCGGCACGGGAACCGCGACCCGGACGAGTCGAATTCCCGAGCTCGAGGCGTTGCTGCCGGCTTGTCGGTCGTTGCCCATCCGCTCACTTCGGTCGATGCACCGGCGGCACGGGCCGGGTCGCGATTATGGGAATGGGATGATCGAATAGGAAAGCGTGTCAACCGGCGCGCGGCGCCGCCGTTGTCTAGCCGATAGGGCGACGTCCGCGGAGGACTCGAGGGTCAACCGTCCCGCGAAAGGCGGCCACGGAGCGGCAAAGATGGGGTTAGCATTGAGCATTCCTCGCAATGAGCTTGCGACGGGCGCCAGGGGAGACGACGCGCTGGATTCGGGAGCCGCCATCGAGGCATTTCTGCGCGACGTCGAAACCCGGGCCTACCGCATAGCGTTGCTCGGCGTGCGCGACCGCGACGAGGCGCTCGACATCGTCCAGGACGCGATGATTCGTCTCGTGCAGCGGTATGCGGACCGGCCGCGCGAGCAATGGCCGCCGTTGTTCTACCGGATCCTGCAGAACCGGATCCGTGACGTGCAGCGGCGCCGCACCGTGCGGCGGCGGGTCTTGAGCTTCTTCGGCGGCACGGAAGGCGAGGACGAGCCCGATCCGTTGCTCGCGGCGCCCGCGCCGAGCGGCGAGAATCCGCTCGAACAGCTGGTGGCGCACGACGCGATGCAGGCGCTCGAGCTGGCGCTATTGATGCTGCCGGCGCGGCAGCGCGAGGCGTTCACGCTGCGCAACTTCGAGGGTCTCGACGTGGCGCAGACGGCGGAAGCGATGAGCTGCACCGAAGGCAGCGTGAAGACACACTATTCGCGGGCCGTGCACCGGCTGCGCGAGTTGCTCGAGGAGCACGGCGAGGAGCATTGGGATGAACGAGCGGCGGACTGAGCAGACCGATCTCGAGCGGCGCACGAAGCGCGCGTTCGACGATAGCGTCGGCGCGATCGACGCGGCTACGCGCTCGAAGCTCACGCAGGCGCGTCATCGCGCGCTGCAAGAGCTCGAGCGCAAGCGTCGATCGTCGTGGTGGCTGATCCCTAAGATCAAGTCGCCTCTCGCACCGGTGGGCGCGCTCGCGGCGGTCGCGCTCGCCGCGCTGCTGCTCGTGTGGCGAAGTGAGCCTCCGCCGATGACGGCAGTCGTGGCGCCCGTTGCGGACCTCGACATCCTGCTCGGCGACGAGGACCTCGAGATGCTCGACGAGGATCTCGAGTTCTACGCATGGCTAGAAGAGCAGCCGGAATTGAGCGCGCCGGCGACAGCAGGCGATGGCGTGGGTTGATGCGCAAGCTCGCGTCGGCATTCGTGGCGCTGGGCGCGTCGTGGATCGCGCCCGGCGCGGAGGCGCAGGGCAAGGACGCAGCGGCGGCCGAGCCGCCGGGGCTCGACTTCCTCGAGTACCTCGGCAGCTGGCAAGCCGACGACAAGGAATGGTACGAGATCGCCGAATGGGACAAGGACAACCGGAACGATCGGGCGAACGGCGGCAAGACCGCGAAGCCGCGCCAGGACGGTAAAGCGGACGGCAACGAGCGCAAGAGCGGCGGCGAACAGGAAAAGCCCGCACCCGAGGCGCCGCACACCGAGGAACAACCATGACCAGGGCACAAAAAATTCTAGCGCTAGCCATCGCGGCGCTCGCGTTCGCGGGCGCGGCGAGCGCGCAGGGCGTGCGCTGGGACGACTTGAGCGACGCGCAGAAAACCCTGCTCGCGCCGCAGAAGGATCGCTGGAGCGAGCTCGACGCCGCGCGTCAGGAGCAGATCGCGCGCGGTGCGCAGCGCTTTCTCGACATGGACCGCGGGGAGCGCGCGGCCGCCAATCAGCGCTTCCAGGCTTGGCAGAAGCTCTCGCCCGACGAGCGCGCCGCGGTGCGGCAGCGTTATCAGGAGTTTCGCCGCTTGCCGCCGGGCGAGCGGCAGCAGCTGCTCGACACCTATCGCCGCTATCGCAACATGCCGCCGGAGCGGCGGTCCGAGCTTCGGCAACGGTACCGGCAGCTCACACCGGAGCAGCGCAGCACGCTGCGCGAGCGGCGGCTCGCGCGGCCGCCGGGGGCAGGGCCGGGCGCCGGAGGCGGCGGCGCGCGGCCGCAAGGCGGAGGGCCGGGCCCCGGCGGCGGAGGTCCCGGGCGGCCGTAAACGGCCGGCCCGCAGGCCGGCGCTCGCGTCTCACCGGCAAGCAGCCGCGTCGAGCGCGAGCTGCCCCGAGCACGTCCGTTGCGTCGGCGGCAGCGCCGCACGGTAGCGCGCGTACGCGTCGACCGTCGGCTCTGAGGTGCCTCGCGCCAGGCCCCATTCGTAGACGCGCTCGTAAAGCTGCTCGCAGCGGTCGCGGATGTCGGCGCTCATCGGCCGGATGCCCACCGACTCGAGCTGCGCGCCGAGCGCCTCGGAGCTCAGGCTCGCGAGGTCCTGGTCGCAACGCCGCACCGCATGCAGATGCGCGTCGAGCGTGAAAGCCTGCTCGCTCTCGTACCGCGGTGACCACGCGGGCGCCGTCTCGCGAGCGCGGAGGCGGTGCACCGCACGCTCGAGCACGCCGCGGACGCGGCCGAGGTATGTCTCAGTCGTGATCGGCGTCTCGATCACGGTGCCGAGCTCCTCCGTCTCGGTCCACGCGTCCGCCGCGATCTGCGGCTCGTCGGCGCGATCGAGCACCGTGAAGCGCAGTTTTTGCCGAATCGTCACGCCGGCATCGGGAGCGCCGTTCTCGCCGGCGCGTTCCTCGATGATCCCGCTGCAATCCATGGACGAGCCGTTGGGTGTATCGGCCGCAAGGCCCGCCTCGTAGCACTCGGCCGCCAGCGCCTCGAGCAGAGCCGCGGATTCCACGCCGTCGAGCGGCACCCCGGTTTGCGCTTCGGCGCGCAGCGCCGCGAGCACGCCCAGAGCGGCGGTGAGTGCGGCGGTGAGCGTGATTCGGCGCGCGCGACCGCGCGCGGCAGGGAGCCCGCCGGCCGGCGCGTTGAAGATTGCGAGGCGCATGCCACGATGGTGCGGCAGCGCCGGCCGAGGCCGCAACCGAGAGCCTCCGATGGGTTGCCGGCGTCGAGCGCGTGCATTTACTCTGGTCGCCGGCAACTACGCGCGGGCAGCGGCCACTCTACAACGCGGCATGCAATACCTCGTCAAGCAAGGGGATCACCTCGCCAAGATCGCTGCGGAGCACGGGTTTGCCGACTGGCGCACGATCTGGAATCGCTCCGAGAACGCGGCGCTCAAGAAGAGCCGCGATCCGAACGTGCTCTACCCCGGCGACAAGCTGTTCGTCCCCGAGCGCGAGGCGAAGCGAGAATCGGCTGCGTCGGACAAGCGCAACCGGTTCGTCGTGCGCAAGCAGCCACTCGAGCTCCGTCTCGTGCTCAAGGACTTCGGGTTCAAAGCGTTCGCCGGCCAGGAGTGCGTGCTCGAGGTCGACGGGGAGTCGGCTTGGGTCCGCTCCGGCGGCGATGGCGTAATCAAGCAAGCGATCGCCCCGCACGCGCAACGGGCCGTGCTCCGGCTGACCGGCGCAAAGGCGAGCTTCATCGCGCTGTTCGCGATCGACATCGGGCACCTCGATCCGGTCGACACCGTCACCGGACAAAAGGCGCGCCTCAACAACTTGGGTTACGCGGCGGGGCCGTTGGACGACGAAGACCCGGCGCGTTTCAAATCCGCCGTCGAAGAATTTCAATGCGACCACGGGCTCGCGGTCGACGGCAAATGCGGACCGAAGACGCAGGCCAAGCTCGAAGAGATTCACGGCTGTTGACGCCGGGGCCACGATGGACCGTCGCCAGGCGGGTACCCTATTCTTCGCCGCATGGGGGATAAGTCGATCGAGGCAGTCGAGAGCGAGCCTCCGGCCATCCAGCGCGTTCTGGTAGCGCCGTCGACGGACAAGCAGCAGAACGTTCTCCGCGGCGAGATCCGGCCCGTCGCTTGCTGGCGGGTGGACGACCACGGGTTCGACTTCGGATCGTCGTTCACGACGCCGGCGCTGAAGCCGGACCTCGAGCGTCTCGCGCGGATGGTCGCCGACCATCCCAAGAGCCCGCTATCGATCTTCGGTCACGCCGACCCCACGGGCGACGAGGATTTCAACAAGACGCTGTCCGGCCGTCGCGCCGCGGCGATCTACGCGCTGCTCACGCGCAACGTGGGAATCTGGGAAGAGCTGCACGCGCACCCCTTCGGCGAAGATCGCTGGAGCCCTCGCGCGGTGGAGGGCATGCGTCGCGTGCTCGGGGAGGCGGCCGGAACGGACCGCGCTCGGCTGTTCCGCGCCTACATGGATTGGATGTGCGGCGGCCTGCACCTCGAGAAGAGCGACTTTCTCGCCGGCGGCGCCGATTCGGGTGGGCACGGCGACTGGCAAGGCTGCGGCGAGTTCAACCCGGCGCTGCTGCTGGCGAGCTCGGACGCAAATCTCACCGATGCCGAGCGCAATCTCGCGAACGCGCCGAATCGCCGCGTGGTGGTGCTGCTCTTTCGGCCCGGAACGCGCATCGACCCGGGGCGTTGGCCGTGCCCGCGCGCGAAGGAGGGCCCGGCCCAGTGCCGCAAGCGCTTTTGGTCGGATGCCGAGGCGCGTCTCGCGCGCGGCGCCGAGCGCCGCAGATATCGCGAGACGCACGATACGTTCGCGTGCCGCTTCTACGATCGCCTGGTGGCGGGGACCGATTGCGAGGATGGGCGCAAGCGCCACGCCGCCAGCGAGTACTTCGTCTTCATTCCGCCGGCGCTGCGCGCCAAAGCCGTGCTGGAGGTGCGTAAGCCCGGCGTCGAGGCGGCCGTGCTCACCGTTCCGGCGGAGAGCGCGCCCGTGGACGGTTCCGGCTATTGCACGTTCGATCTGGCGAAAGTCGATCCGGACGAGGGCTATCTGCTCGAGCTCGTCATCGGCAAGCGGCGAGTGTCGCTCGGCGTCCTCGCGAGCTTGAGGTCGATGTCGAGCTTCCAGGCGGCTCCGGGTGAAGACGACGCGCGCGCGATGGCAGCCTCCGCCTTGCGCGGCGCCGCGAGCACCGCGGAGGCAAAGGCGTGACCGCCCCGCTGTTCATCAAGGTGGAGGCGTTTCGCCTATTCCATTCCCCCGATCACCGAAGCTGCGACTACGTGCAAGATCACGAAGTCACCGTGACCTTGAAATTGAACGGCGCCGAGGTGCCGGCACTGATCCCGACTTTCGGCAACGCCGCGATGTACAGCGTCGCGCTCGAGGTGGACGACAAGCTGAGCGTCGCGATTCAACCGAAGACCGCAGAGGTTTATCCCGTCGAGGCGGCTTTCAACTACAGAGGCGAAGGCCGCTTCGACCGCGACGCTCCCACGCCCGCCGCGGTGGCGGGAGTGGCTCTGCCGGAAGGCTTCGATCTGCTCGGCGGCGTATTCCCGTCGCCTTTCACGATGACGATCTTCCGCGGCTTTCTGCCGGCCGTGCTCGACGTATCCGCGAAGGTGCGCGATACCGTGCGCGCGCACGCGGGCAAGGGCAAGCAGCCGTGGCGAGTGTTCAAGAACGATCCGAGCTTCGACATCATCGCTCACCTCGAGCAGCCGGCCGAGGCACACTGGATCGCGGAGCCGCCGGTGGAGCAGCCGGGCACGCCGCCGCGCTACGAGCTCCGAACGGTAGATCCCCAATCCAACTTGAGAGTCTTCGAGCTTGCCGGTTCGCCCAAGGTGCCGGGTTTGGTGCTCGTGAGCTTGCCGCGCGATCTCGAGCCCGTGTTGTTCGACACGGATCTCGACAAGCGGCTGTCGTGCTTGCTGATGCTTCGGCCGATCCTCGGCGCGTACTACGTGGCGGACAAGTACCCGTACGGCATCAACTACCTCTGGGACGCGGGGCTCAAGTACATGGGGCTGCTCGGCCTCGACCCGATCCTCCAGAAGTATCCCGACGGCTCCAAGCATTCCGGCTATCGCGATCACCCGGCGGACGACGATTCGTCGCTGCAGCACGTGGGCGTGCCGCACCAGGTTGCGGCGGGAGGGCGCCGAGCTGCCGTGGTGATGCCCATGGGATTCGGCGCGTCGTTCGGGCGATTCGAGGACGCGGATTTCGTGCACACCGTGCTGCACGAAATCTATGCGTGGGAGCTTCGCACGCACGAGCTGCAGATCGCGCCCGCCGATCTCGGTCCCTGCGCCGTCAGCGGCTTCTCGAGCGGTAACCAGCTGCTTGCGACGTGGCTCGACAAGAACAAGGGACGGCGGTTCTGCGACGAGGTGGTGCGCGAGGTCTACTCCATCGACGCGCCGATCGGCACCCACGCGCTCGAGCAGATCGTGGACGCCGCCGAGGCATGGTCGCGCCGGGGTGCCCCCGGAAAGGTCATACGCGCGTACAACCAGGCCCCGGCGCACAACAAGCTCAACGGGTTCAAGCCGGAGAAGATGCCGTTCCCGCGCCCGGCCTACGAGCTTTCGATCGACGCGACGCGAACGCTCGTCTCCACGCCCGCGGAATGGCTGTCCGCCGCCGCGGCCGGGATGGATCCCACGTTCAAGAAGCGCTGGCCGGGAGGCTATGGGGGCGGCGACCGCGAGGCGCACCAGATCATCAACGCGACGATGTTCGTGGACGCGCTGCGCCGGAGCTCGTTTCCGAAGCTGTAGGGGGCCTCGTCAGCGCGCGCGCTGCAGCACGAGCTTCTGCGCGCGCCGCTGGTTCACGATCTCGGCCGTGTAGAGGTTGCCCTTCGAGTCGGCCGCCATGTGGTGGACGATGTCGAACTCGCCGACGCCGGCCCCCTTCATGCCGAACGAGCCGACCTGCGTCATCGTGGCGCGGTCGAAGATCACGACGCGCATGAATCCGGAGTCGACGACGTAGAGGTACTGCTGTCCCCTGTCCGGCGAGAACGCGAAGCCCGCCGGAACCGGCACGACGGTGCCGCCGGTGACGGCCTCGTTCGTTACGCGCACCTGCTTCAGGAACTTGCCCTCGCGCGAGAACATCTGGATGCGATTGTTGATCCGGTCGGCGACGTAGACGACGCCGTCGCGCGACACCTTGATCGCGTGCGGCAAGCCGAACTCCGCCGGCCCGTCGGGCGTCTCTTGCGGCTGCGGCGTGGCCGCGTTCGGCGCGAAGGTCGCGGGCGGCGGGTTGCCGAACGCGCCCCACATCCGCTTGAACTTGCCGGTCTCCGAGTCGAAGACGATGACGCGCTTGTTGCCGTAGCCGTCCGCCGCGTAGACCTCTTTGGCCTGGGTGTCGACGAACACGTCGGTGGCCTGGTGCACGTTCGCCGTGTCGAGATTGCCGGTGCTCTGGCCGCGATGGCCGATCTGCATCACGAACTTTCCGGCGGGCGTGAACTTCAGGATCATGTCGTCGCTCAAGCCGGGCGCGGTGGGCCGGGGCCAGCCGGCGCGGCCGCCGATCCACACGAAGCCGTCCGCGTCCACGAAGATGCCGTGCTCGCGGCCGGGCCACTCGAAGCCCTCGCCGGGCCCGCCCCAGCTCGCGAGCAGCTTGCCCGAGCCGTCGAACTCGAGCACCGGCGGCGCGGCGTTGGCGCGCTGCGCCTCGGGGATCGACTGGGGCACGTGCAGCACCCAGACGTTGTCCTTGCTGTCGACCGAGATCGACGTGACCTCGCCGAGCACCCAGTTGTTCGGGATCGACGGCCACGCCGGGTCCACCTTGAACTCGGGGGCGCGCGGGCGCGAAGTCTGAGCGCCGGCGGGGCCGCCGGCAAAGACCAGCGCGAGCACCGCCGCGCATACCCATGGCCAACGTCGGGGGATCGTTTTCATGGGTCGAGATGATACGACGGGTCCGCTGTTCCATTCACGCGTGGGAGCGCCGTCGGCATCGACGGCGCGTGGCGCGCGCGCGGGCATCGGTTCCATACGGGGCGAGGGCTCGGGCGGCGTGCTACCGTGCACGCGCATGACGCCGGCCAAGCTCCTCGACCTGTGGCGTCGCCTCGCGCCGCTGCCTTGCGGACCGTGGCTCTTCGCCAAGCTGTTCGGCTTCGCGGTGCCTTACTCGGGCTCCGTCGGCCCGCGCATCCGCGTGCTCGAGCCGGGCCATGCCGTGGTCGAGATTCCCGACCGCCGCTCGAACCGCAACCATTTGGGCTCCGTCCACGCGATCGCGCTCGTGAACCTGGCGGAGATCACGAGCGGGCTCGCGGTGCTGGCCGGGTTGCCGCCCACGGTGCGCGGCATCGTCACGACCCTTTCGATGACCTACCACAAGAAGGCGCGCGGCACGATCCGCGCCGTCTCGCGCGTGACGGTGCCGGCCGTCACCACGGACCGCGATTTCGACGTCACCGCCGAATGCTTCGACCGCGAGGGCGCGCTGGTCGCGACGGGCAACGTGCGCTGGCGGCTCGGTCCCGTGCGGCGCGACCCCGGCTGACGGATGGACACGGCGTTCACGCGGCAGGCCGGCGTTGAGGTCCCGCTGATCTGCGGGCCGATGTATCCGTGCTCGAACCCGGAGCTCGTGGCCGCGGTCAGCGAGGCGGGCGGGCTCGGCATGGTGCAGCCGATCTCGCTGACCTACGTGCACGGCTACGAATTCCGCGCGGGCTTGCGCTACATCCGCACGCTGACGGGCAAGCCGATCGGTTTGAACGCGCTCATCGAGGCGAGCAACAAGGCCTACCTCGAGCGGATGCGCCGCTGGATCGACGGCGCGCTCGAGGACGGCGTGCGCTTCTTCATCACCTCGCTCGGCAACCCGAAATGGGTTTGCGAGCGCGTGCACTCGGCGGGCGGCGTGGTCTACCACGACGTCACCGAGCGCAAGTGGGCGCAGAAGGGGGTGGATGGCGGCGTCGACGGTCTGATTGCCGTCAACGCGCGCGCGGGCGGCCACGCGGGGCCGAGCTCGCCCGAAGCGCTGTTCGAGGAGCTTGCGTCCTTCGGCAAGCCGATCGTGAGCGCGGGCGGCGTCGGCACGCCGGCAGAGTTCGCGCGGCACTTGGCGCTGGGCTACGCCGCCGTGCAGCTCGGCACCCGGTTCATCGCGACGCCCGAGTGCAAGGCCAGCGACGCGTACAAGCAGGCCATCGTGGACGCGGACGAAGACGACATCGTTCTCACCGAGCGGCTCACCGGTGTTCCGGTGGCCGTCATCCGCAACGCCTATGTCGAGCGGCTCGGCACGAGGGCCGGCCGCTTCGCACGCTGGATGCTCAGAGGCCGCAAGACGAAGCGCTGGATGCGCACGTGGTACGCGCTCAACTCGGTGCGGCGCCTCAAGAAGTCGCTGATGACGGACGACACGAGCAGTGAATATTGGCAGGCGGGCAAGTCGGTCGCGGGGATTCACGAGGTCGAGCCGGCCGGGGAGATCGTCCGCGAGTTTGCCGCCGCGCTGGACTGACCGTTGGCGGCGATTCGCGCCCGGCACGATCCCCGGCGAGGCGTCCGAAGCCCATCTGCCGGCCGGTTCGCTTCGCGAAGCCTATGCAACCGCCCGGCGTGCGTGGACAATGGACCGGAGAAGTAAGGAGGGGCCTCCATGAGGAAGCTTGCACTGACCGTGCTCACCGGCATGGCATTCGGCGTCGGCGCGCTGTCGCCGGTAGCCGCGCACCATTCGTTTGCCGCGGTCTACGACATGAACCAGTCGATCACCGTCAAAGGCACGATCGCGCAGGTCCGGTTGACCAATCCGCATTCGTGGTTCTACATCGACGTGAAGAACGACGCCGGCGTCGTGGAGCGGTGGGCGTTCGAGGCGGGCACGCCGAGCGGCATGATCCGCAACGGCTACTCGCCGGACGTCATCCCGAACGGCGCCGAGGTCACGATCACGGGCTTCCGCGGCCGCAACGAGAAGGAGAACATCGGAATGCTGCGGCAGCTCACCACGGCCGACGGCAAGGTGTTCGGATTGTTCGGCCCGCAGGAAGGGCCCGGCGCGCGCTGACGCGTGCGGAGGATTCACCGATGACTCGTGCTATGCCGAAGCTCGCCGCGCCGCTCGCGGGCGCCGCCGTCTTGTGGCTCGCGCTGGGCGCGCTCAACGTCGCGGCGGCGCAGGCCGACGCCAAGCCGGCCCAGGCCGGCGCCGTGCCGCGCATGGCCGACGGCCATCCCGACCTCACCGGCGTGTGGTGGGGCGGGGCCGACGTCGGCGGCCGGCGGCCGGGCGGTGGCGGCGGCGGTGGACCGCCGCGGGCAGGGGCCGGCGGCGGTGCGCCTCCCGCGCCTCCGCCGTCGTTCACGAGCTTCTATAAGCCCGAGGCGGCGGAGCACGCCAAGACGCTGAGCGACCAGGACGACCCCACGCTCCACTGCGTCGGCACCGCGTTCGGCACGCTCAACGTTCGTCTCTGGAACGTGGGCGCGGTGGGGCAGATCATCGCCACGCCGAAGATGGTGGTGATGCTGTCGGAGACGTTTCACGACTATCAGCTCGTTCCCACCGACGGCCGGCCGCACCGCAACAACGTGCCGCCGACGTTCCGCGGCGACGCGGTCGGCCGCTGGGACGGCGACACCTTCGTCGTGGACGTCACCAACTTCACCGACGACACCTGGATGTTCGCCGAGGGCCGCGTGTCGTTTCACTCCGACGCGCTGCACATCACCGAGCGTTATCGGCGCGTGGACGCGAACACGCTCGAGATCGAGGCCACGGTGCAGGACCCGAAGGTGCTCACGCAGCCGTGGACCGTGCCGAAGCAGACGCTGACGCTCGCGCCGTTCGATCAACTGCTGCCGCTCGACTGCTCCACCGTCGAGACCACGAAGCAGATCGACAGCGTTTTGAAGCGCGCGAAGTAGCCCTCAAGCACGCCGCAAGCGGCGCCTCGTTCGCGCGCGCAGGTTCTCGCCATCGCCGCCTTCGTGCGGCGGCACGCCTCGTCTCGGACCTCGCGCCCCGCTGCGGGCAACGTCGGGCCTCTTTGTAGCTCGCGCTCGGCCCGCGGCGCCATATCGCCGGCTGCAGACGCGTGCTATAAAAGCCGGCGCCCCGCCCGCACAACGAAAGAACAATGCACCCATCCGACGACCCCTCGGCTGGTGAAGAAGAAGATCCCGAGCGCATCCGAAGCGGTGAACCGGACACACGCCCCGTTGGGCAAGGCGATTACGTCGTCCATGGGGACGACTGCATCTCGAGCTTGGCAGAGGCCAACGGGTTCTTTTGGGAGACGATCTGGTATCTTCCAGAGAATCGCGAGCTCAGAAGCGCGCGCGGCGATCCCAACGTTCTCCTGGCGGGCGACCGAGTGACGATTCCGGCGCTTCGCCCCAAGACGGTCGAGGCAGCCTCGGAGAAAAAGCACCGGTTTCGGCGCCGCGGTACCCCGGCTCGGCTTCGCATCAGCTTTTACGACGACGGCGACCCACGCGCGGACGAGCCGTATCTGGTGGTGATCGACGGACTGGTCATCCAAGGAACGCTCGACGAGCAGGGGACACTGGACGTGCATATTTCGCCGACCGCCGGTACCGCCGAAATACGCATCGCGGACGACGAGCCCGTCACGATAACGCTTGGCAGCATGGACCCGGTCGACAGTTGGTCTGGTTTGCAGCTGCGGTTGAACAACCTCGGATTCATCGCAGGGGACGTGACGGGCAAGCCCAATGGACCCACACGCGCGGCGTTGCGGCGATTTCAGCATTCGCAAGGCCTGGATCCCACCGGAATCGCCGACGCTGAAACACGCGACGCACTCGCGCGGGTCCACGGTGTGTAGCGGAGCGATCGAAATCGTATGAGCGGAGGAGAGAGCGGCTACACCTATGGGGACACGTCGCCGATCTACGTAGAGCGCGGCGACGACGGACTCGCCCCGTCGTACGACGCCGATGACATGCTCGTTCTCTATCCGTCCTCGGCGTTCGCCGGCAAGTCCAACCAAAGCGGCAAGCAGCAGCACCTTCCGCTCTTTGTGCCGAACGAGAGCAGCGAGCAAACGAACCCGGTGGCTCTCGCGCGCCAGCACAACGCGTCGAGCAAGGCCAACACGCTGGCGCGCGGCGCGGTGGTGGAATTCATTCTGTTCGGCAAGAGTCACCGCTATTACGCGAGCGACTATCCGCTGTATGCCCCGCATTTCCGGGACAAGCTGTTCGTCGAGGCGCGCGTATTGACGCGCGCGATCCAGGGTGAGCAAGCGGTCGCCTACGAGTTCCTCGAGGGCGACGGCACGCTCGGAGCGTGGCTCTCGCACGGGATACGTAACGCCAAGGATTGGTGGAAGAAAACCCGCGGCCGGTACGAGGCTCCGCCCAAGCCGAGCGAATACGATGGGCTCAGCCAACGCGCGTATTCCGCTTGGGGATCGCTTCGTAACGCGACCGCCGACGATTACCCCGTCATCCATTCGACGGGCATCGAGTTCATGCGTATCCGCCAAGAAAAGGACGTGCTCACGCGCCGGGTCATGGCGCGGGTGGGCGGTTTGATCGAGGCGGCGGAGACCGGCCAGCACGGCTGCGAGTTCGTCGAGGAATCGGCCTTCAAGGTCTTGGACCTCTACGCGCAACTGCGGGCGGGCAACAACAAGACTCAGCTCGCCGCGTACCGTATCGGGTTGATGGCCATTCGCGCGGGAGCTCGCGCGACGGGCGAATGGGTTGCCGACAGCTCTAGCCGCCAAATCTTGCAGACGACCTTCGAGGCGATCCGCAAGGACTTTCCCCCGATCGCCAAGGACCTCTTCTTGAGCTTTACCAAGAAGGGGTTCGATAGCCAAAACCTGGACCGTCAGCAGCAGCTCGCCATCGAGCTGATCGGGCTCACGATCGACGTGAGCTTCATCGTTTTCGACGTGGCGATCTTTGAGTCGAAAGCTCCTCAGGGCGTGGGTCAGCGGCTCTTGGACCGGCTCGCCGCCGAGATGCCGACGCGGATAGCGCACGCGATTTTCAACGTGCTCAAGGCGGGATTGGCGGACAACGCCTACAAGTCCGGCTCCTGGAGCGCCGCAGACTATGGCCAGGCCGCGCGGAAGCAGTTGTACGAGCGGGTCGAGATCGTCATCTGCACATTGATCGGATCCTCGATCCGCGAGTATCGGCAGGCGCAGGACACGGCGGACAAGGAAAAGCGGCCCTTGAGCGACGTGCTGTTCTCCGATCTCGGCTGGATCCTCGTGCGGGTGGGCAGCGACATCGGCAAGGCGTTCTTGCTCAAGGCCGTCGACGCGAGGGTGGGTCAGTGGATGAAGTCGCGGCACGACAGCGAGACGGCGAGCGGCCGCAAACCGTTTTCGTACGAAGGCAGCGGTTTCAAGGAGATCGAGGCGCAAGTTCGCAGCCTGATCGTCGCTTTTCAGATCCAGGTGGCGCCCTTCAACAAACCGCCGGCCCCCCCTCCGGCTACCACGACCATCGTCAAGGAGCAGCGGCTGCCGAAGTTGGCCCCGGGGCCGAACGCCCAGGGCGATGTCGGCATGAACAAGTTCGCTTCCGCGCCGGTGATGCAGCCGGCGACCAAGCCGCCGGCGCCCGGTAAGAAAGCGAGCCCGGTTACGCCGGCGACACGCCGCAAGGTCAAGCCGGCTAAGAATCTGATCGAGCCTGTCGTACGCCCGAGCGCCAGCGCGCGGCGAGAAGGGACGTACACGAATCTTTCGGGCGAGCTCGTCATCGTCAGCAGGATGCGAAAGCCGGCCGCGCGCAAGAATTTCGAGGAAGAGTTCTTCCGCGGAATCGAAGTCGGTCTTCCCGGCTGGCAGCGCGCGCACAGCCAAGGCGCCGGCACCGGGCGCGAAAGCAAGCAAGGCATTCGGTATGCGCCGCAGGAGGTGAACCAAGAGATCCAGAATCAGGGGATCGAACGCTACCTACGCGAGCTCTATTCGCTGAAGCCGAAAGACACGGAGCTGTATCTCACGACCGTGACGACCACCGTGCCGGGTACGCTGCGGCTGAAGGAAATCCAATACAAGCTCGAGGCGGTGAAAGGGACTCAAACGGTTCGTGTCTTCGAGGCTAGCGTCAGCATCGAGGACAAAAGAGAGTCGCCCAAGGTCGATATCCACGTCGAGGCGCTGGTTCTTCCGACGACCCAGGCGCCCGGCGGCAAACGATAAGGACCTTGCCTGATCGCGGTGCCTTCGCCGCCGGCACGAGCCCCCGGCCGCCTTCAGAGCGCCTTCACCGCCTGCACGAGCTCGGCCGCCTTCGCCTGCCCGTCGCCGTACAGCATGCGCGTGTTGTCGAGATAGAAGAGCGCGTTCTCGATGCCGGAGAACCCCGCGCCCTGGCCGCGCTTGATCACGATTACGTTCTTCGCCTTGTCGGCGTTCAAGATCGGCATGCCGTAGATCGGGCTCGACTTGTCGGTGCGCGCCACCGGGTTCACGACGTCGTTGGCGCCGATCACGAGCGCCACGTCGGCCGTCTCGAACTCCGAGTTGATCTCGTCGGCGTCGTAGATCAAGTCGTACGGCACGCCCGCTTCCGCCAGCAACACGTTCATGTGGCCTGGCATGCGGCCCGCGACCGGATGGATCGCGAACTTCACGGCCACGCCGCGCGCGATCAGGGCCTGCGCGAGCTCCCACACCTTGTGCTGCGCCTGCGCGACCGCCATGCCGTAGCCCGGCACCACGATCACCTTCTCCGAGAAGCCCATCATCACGGCGACGTCGGCCGCGTCGATCGGCTTCATCGAGCCCTTGACCTCGGTGCCGCCGGCCGCGCCGCCGGTGTCGCCGAAGCCGCTGAACAGCACGTTCGCGAGCGAGCGGTTCATCGCCTTCGCCATGAGCTGCGTGAGCAGCGTGCCGGCGGAGCCGACCACGGTGCCGGCGATGATCATCGCCGCGTTGTCGAGCACGAAGCCTTCGAACGCCACGGCGAGGCCGGTGAGCGCGTTGTAGAGCGAGATCACCACCGGCATGTCGGCGCCGCCGATCGGCAGCGTCATCGTTACGCCGAGCAGGAGCGCGAGCAGGAACAGCGTGAGCACGTGGCCGGGCAGTCCGCCGCTGCCGTGCACCACGAGCACCGCGCCCACGAGCACGGTGGCCGCGAGCAGGATCAGGTTCACGACGTTCTGGCCGCGAAACCGGAAGCTGCGCTTGATGAGCCCCTGGAGCTTGCCGAATGCGATCAAGCTGCCGGCGACCGACACCGAGCCGATGATCCCGCCGAGCACGCCGAGCGCGAGCTGCGCCGCGCCGTGCGCGTCGCCCGCGTAGAGCTCCACGGCGGCGATC
>DASUFK010000156.1:0-8317 GCA_036274615.1 Gammaproteobacteria bacterium
CGCCACTCCTCGACGTGATCGCCCGCGGAGATCAGGTTGATGAGCGCCATGCGCGGCCGTCCGGTCCAGCGCAGCACTTCCATCTCGGCCTCGTACTGACGCCCGTACGGGCGGCTGCCGTCGACCACGTAGAGGATGCCCGCGCCGTCGACGATGGGCCGCAGCAGCTCGCACTCGTCCCTGAAGCGCGGATCGGCCGCGTGCCCGCCCAAGAACTCGCGCACGACCTCCGCGCGCTCCCCGGCGCCGCGATCGTGGGATTCGAGCCACGCCAACGTCTCGCGCGCGCGTTGGAAACCGGGAGTGTCGACGAGCTCGTAGAGCGTGGCGCCGTCGAGCCGCATCGGATAGACGCGCGCCTGCGTGGTGGTGCCGGGGTGCGGCGAGATCGCGACCTCGTCGTCCTCGGCGAGCGTGGCCACGATGCTGCTCTTGCCCTTGTTCGGATGGCCCACGATGGCGAAGCGCGGCGCGCTCATGCGCCGGCCTCGACGTAGAGCCGCGGGTCGCGCAAGCGGCCCATCGCGCGCGCCCAGGTGTCGTGCTCCACGCTCGTGACGGCGCGCTCGCCGTCCGCGATCGGCGCCACCACGATCGAGTGCTCCGTGCCGACGCGCTGCCGCAGCTCGGTCACGAAATCGAGCAGCTCGAGGAGCGGCGGCTCCCACGAGGGCGTGAAGACCACGACCGCGCCGTGCTCG
Source organism: Gammaproteobacteria bacterium (assembly GCA_036274615.1). GTDB lineage: Bacteria > Pseudomonadota > Gammaproteobacteria > Steroidobacterales > Rariloculaceae > FEN-1219. The sequence continues at coordinate 702 of DASUFK010000156.1, forward strand.
CCCGCGGCTATCGAGTCGAGCGCCTGCCGGTCGGCGCCGAGCGCGGGCGTGCCGCCGGCCTCCACGATCGCGTCGAGCTCGAGGCCGAGGCGCCGCCGCGCGTGCGCGCGCCCGGCCGCGGCGGACACGCAGCCTTCCCAGATCACCGCGCGGGCCCGGCCCGTGATCTCGCGATACTGCGGGGCGTCGGGTGCCCGCGCCGCGGCGGCCTCCGCGTGCGCCGCGGCTGCCGTCTCCACGACGGGCGACGCCATGCGATCGACGAGCGCCGTGACGCGCGGGTCGTCGAGCAGCAGGGCGCGCGCGGCCGCGCGCAGCCGCGCGGCGGCGAGCATGAACAGCGCGAGGCGCGGCAGCAATCCGTAGGTGACGATCGTGAGCAGCGTGAACGGCCACCACGCCGCGAGCGCTCGGCCCGTCGCGAGCCCGCCGTCGCCGGCGAGCCGAAAGAACTGCGACTCCGCGACCAGCGCCGGAGAGGGCACCGCGCTCGGCACGAGCGTGTGCCACGGCCAGGCGATCGCGCTCACGATGCGAGCGACGGCGGCGGGATCGGCGTCGAGAGTGGTGCTCCAGCCGAAGGCGAGATCGGTGAACGTGACCAGCAGCGCGGCCGTCGCGAGCGCCGCGAGGTTGAACGAGACCGCGGCCAATTGCGACCAGCCCACGAGCTGCCACTTGGCGAAACGTCCGACGCCCGCGCGGCCCGCGCGCCAATCGAGCGAGCGCGCGAGCTCGGGCTGTGCGCGCGCCAGCCGGCGGAACACGGCGAGCGCGAGCGCGCCCAAGTTGAGCGGCGCGACCAGGTCCTGCAGGCCGCGCAGCACGGGCACGCGGCCGGGAATGAACAGCAGGCTCGCGACCAGAAACAGCGCCGGCGCCACGACCAGCAGCGCGATCAGGCGCACGACGTTCACCGGCTGCGAGCCGTCGTAGTGGAACGCCGCGAGCGCCACGCTCACGCCGAGGGCCGCGCCCAGGAGCGTCACTACGCCCGCGATCGCGAGGCGGATCCGCTCGAGGCGCGCACCGGCTCCTTCCTCGTCGGGCGCTATCGCGCGCCACCAGCCGCGCACGCGCTCGGCGCGATCGCTGCTTGCGAGCGTGGCTCCGATCTCGCGATCGCGGCGGCAGCGCTGTGCGTGTGGAGTGAGCCGATCGGCTTCGAGCCACAGCGGAACGTCGATCGCGTCTTCGAATAGCGAGGTTCCGTGCCGCGGCATGGGGCGCATCATAGAGGTTTGCCGCGGCGTGGCCCAAATGAGCCTTTGCGTATACCTCGCCGAAGCTCGCGGAAACGCGCATTGCGGCTTCGCCCGTTTGCTAGCAGAGTGCTAGCATGAGCACCGTGGCCACCCTCACGATCAGGAACGTACCCGCCCGCGTGGTTCGCGGTCTCAAGGCGCTCGCGAAGCGCCGCAGCACGTCTATGGAGCAGGAAGTGCGCGAGCTGCTCGAGGAATACGTGACGGAGCGGTCGCAAGTGCTCAAGCAAATCGAAGCCTCGTGGACGCGTCAGTCGCGCCGGCCCACCGCGGAAGAGATCGAGCGCTGGATCAACGCCGGCCGCGAATGAGAGTCGTGGTCGACACCAACGTCGTCGCCTACTTCCTGCTCGGCAACCCGCTGTTCGAGGCCGAGACACAGGAATTCTGGGGCGGCCTCCGGGAGCCGATAGCACCGGCGTTGTGGGAAGCCGAGCTCACCAACGTGGTATGGATGTCGATCCGGGCGGGCGTGCTGGAAGCCGCCGAAGGTCTCAGCAAGCTTCACTTGGCCCGTCGCCTCGGCATTCACACGGTTGCGACGCGCGCGCTCTGGCATGGAGCGCTCGTGCGCTCCGTGCAGACGGGCGTCGCCGTGTACGACACGCTGTTCGTCGAGCTCGCCGAGCGCGAAGGAGTGGCACTGGCCACGTTCGATAAGACGTTGCTTCGGAGCTGGCCGCAGATCGCGCAGCGGCCCGGCGACATTCACGCCTGAGTAGCTCGGTGTGCCTTGCGGGCGCGAGGCCCCCGTGCGCCGGCAAGGCAACCGCGAAGGCGGGGGAAGCGCTTCAAGGACCGCGCCTATCGCGAGGAGCGCGAGCGCCGTTAAGAATAAGGGGTGCGCCGCGGCCGCTGGACGCTGGGCGGCGCGAGCCACGCGCCGCTAGAATGGCGGTGGCGTCATCCGGGGGGAAGACAACGATGAGAGCGCTTCGATCCGCCGCCGTCACGGCGGTTTTCGTCGGCGCCGCGAGTCTCGCGTGCGCTCGAGTGGCGACGGCACAGCGTGCGCCGAATGGCGCCGGGGCCGCGCCGAATGTCGAATGGCCCACCTACGGCGGCGACCTGGGCTCCACGCGCTACGCGCCGCTCGACCAGATCGACGCGAGCAACTTCGGCTCGCTCACGGTCGCGTGGAGGTTCAACACCGCCAACCTCGGGCCTAGTCCGGAATATCGTTTCCAGAGCACGCCGCTCGTCGTGGATGGCGTGCTCTACACCACGGCCGGCTCCCGCCGCGCGGTCACCGCGCTCGACGCCGCCACCGGCGAGCAGCTCTGGGTCTACAGCCTGAACGAGGGCGAGCGCGGCGCGCAGGCGCCGCGCAAGCTGTCGGGCCGCGGGCTCGCGTTCTGGCAACGCGGCAACGATAAGCGCGTGCTCTACGCGACGCCGGGCTACCGGCTCATCGCGCTGAATGCGGCGAACGGGCAACCGATCGAGAAGTTCGGCGAGCACGGCATCGTGGATCTACGCGACACGCTCGACCAGGGCGGCGAGTGGGACACGAGCCAGATCGGGACGCACACGCCGCCCACGATCGCGAACGACGTCGTGATCGTCGGCGCCGCGCACACGCCGCTCGCGCCGGCGAATCAACCGAACAACGTCGCCGGCTACATCCGCGGCTTCGACGTGGTCACCGGCAAGCTGCTGTGGACCTTCCACACCGTGCCGCGCAAGGGCGAGCCCGGCTACGAGACGTGGCTCAACGACTCCGCGCAAACGGGCGGCGGCAACGCCGGCGTGTGGGGCACGATCTCGGCCGACGAGAAGCTCGGGCTCGCGTATCTGCCCGTGGAATCGCCGTACGGCGACATGTACGGCGGCCTGCGTCCCGGCGCCAACCTCTACGGGGAGAGCATCGTCGCCGTCGATCTCAAGACCGGCAAGCGCCGCTGGCACTTTCAGACGTCGCACCATCCGCTCTGGGACTACGACATCCCGACAGGGCCGATCCTCGTCGACGCGATGAAGGACGGCAAGACCGTCAAGGCGCTCGCGCAGGCGACCAAGCAGGGCCTCTTGTTCGTGCTCGATCGCGAGACCGGCGAGCCCATCTGGCCGATCCCCGAGACGCCGGTGCCGCAGGGCAAGGTGCCGGGCGAGTGGTACTCGCCCACTCAGCCGATCCCGACGCTGCGCTACGGGCATCAAGGCATCGCGGTGAACGACCTCATCGACTTCACGCCGGCGCTGCGCGCCGAAGCCGAGCGCGTGGTCGCGAAGCACCAGCTCGGGCCGATCTACACGCCCGCTGTCCCATACGATCCGAACGGGCCGATCAGCACGCTGATGGTGATGGGCGGCAGTAACTGGCCGGGCGGCTCGTACGATCCCGACGCGCACATCGTGTACGTCACGTCGAGCGTGGGCGTGAACAGCATGACGATCTGCCGCTATGCCGAAGGCTCGAAGATGCCGCACGGCATCTGCCTCGGGCCCGACGCGGGCGCGTTCGGCGGCGTGCGCAACTTGAGCGTGCAGGGCCTGCCGCTCCTGAAGCCGCCGTATGGGACCATCGCGGCTTTCGATCTCACGAAGGGCGAGAAGCTCTGGGAGATACCGAACGGCGATACGCCCGACAACGTGAAGAACAACCCGGCGCTCACCGGCGTGAACGTCGGCCGCACCGGCCGCTCCGGGCAGCCGCCCGGCACGCTGTCGACGAAGACCCTGCTGATCGTCGCCGAGCCGGGCTACGGCCCCACGCCCGACGGCAAGCGCGGCTCGATGCTGCGCGCCTACGACAAGCGCACCGGCCGCGAGCTCGCAGCGCTGCAACTGCCCGCGCCGCAGAGCGGCTCGCCGATGACCTACATGCTCGACGGCCGGCAGTACCTCGTGATCGCGGTGAGCGGCAACGACTATCCGGGTGAGCTCATCGCGTACGCGCTGCCGAAGCCGAAGACGAATGCCCAGCCCACTTCCGCGGAGTGACGACAGGATGTCCCGAATGATCTTCGCGCTCGCGCGCAATCTCCCTTGTCTTGCGGCGCTGCTGCTCGTGACCGGCATCGCCGCGGGTCAAACCGCGGCGGCGCAGGGCGCTGCGAAGCCGGGCGACGGCTTCAACGGCACTTGGCAGGGCCAGCTGCGCTCGGGCGGCATCGACGATCTCACCGGAGAGTGGCGCTGGGGCGACCAGCCGCTCGGCCTTCGCCTCGTGCTGCAGGGTGATGGCGTCAACGTGTATCTGGGCAGCGGCTCGTCGTGGCGGCCGGTAGACATGCCGTTTCGGTTCGAGTCTCACGGCGTGAGCGCGGTGATCACGGCGTTCAAGGAGCTCGGAGATCTCGAGGGCCGCTGGATCGAGACGTGGACGCTGTCGGCGACGCAAGTCGACTGGCGAACGCTCGAGGTTACTCTCACTCGCCAGGTCAACAACGAGTACGACGACCGCGAGGAGCCGGACGCCGTCTTCTGGCAGTTCGGCTACGGCACCTTCGAGCTCCAGGACCCGCCGCGCTGAAGCGCGGGCCGTCGCTCTAGTTTTCGCGCAGCGCGGTCGACGGATTAACGCGGGAAGCTCTACGCGCCGGCAGATACGAGGCCACCAGCGCGACGCACAACATCGTGAGCGGCACGAGCGCCAGCACCTGCGGATCGAGCGCGCTCACCCCGTAGAGCTGACTCGCGACCACGCGCCGTAGCGCAAAGGCGCCCATGAGGCCGAGCACGATCCCAACCACGGCCAGGCGCAGACCGTTGCCGAGGAACATCTTGAGCACGCTATTGCCGTCGGCGCCAAGCGCGGAGCGCACCGCGATCTCGCTGCCGCGCTGACTCACCGAATAGGACACGAGACCGTAGAGTCCCACCGCGGCCAGGGTCAGCGAAACGAAGCCGAACACGACGAGCAGAACCGCTCCGAGCTTTTGCCGCGCGAGCGACGACGCGATTACGTCCGAGTACACGGAGAACACGGGCGGAATCGTGGGATCCATGGAGGCGAGCTCGCGCCGGATTGCTGGAATCAAGCTGGAGGGGTCGTCGATTCCAGCGCGGACGACCAAGGCCAGCCGGCGCGTGGTCCACTGCTCATGCGCGATGTACACGCCTGGGAGCACCGGGTCCGAGAGCTTGCCCTGCTTCACGTCGGGAATGACGCCGACGATCTCCGCCTCGTCCATCATTCGCTCGCTGATTCCGAATGCGACGCCGCCGAAGCGGGTTGCTCCGGGGTTCGGCATCCCGAGGCGCCGCCCCACGGGATTCACGCCGTCGAAGTAAGCGCGAACGAACGCCTCGTTGACGAGCACCACGCCGGCCGAGTCGCGGGTGTCGGATGGCTCGAGCAAGCGGCCGGCGACCGGTCGAATTGCCAACGTGGTGAAGAACCCCGGCATGACCTGATTGTTGTAGGCGAGCCATGGCGACTGGTCTTGAGCGCGGTCGCCGGCGCCGACGCGCCGGTAGGGAACCGGCGTGCTCGGGAATCGTCCCGCGTTGAGCGGCGCGAACGCCGTTCCACCCACCGACGTCACGCCGGGAAGCGCCGCTATGCGCTGCGCGAGCTCCTCGTAGAAGCGCGCCACCGGCAGGTAGCCTGTGCCCACGTACCCCGTGGGGTTGCCGTTGGCATCGGTCTTGACGCTCTGGATGTCGAGCCGTCCGGGGACGTTCAAGAGCAACGTGAGCATGCGATCGGGATCGAAGCCGGGATTCGTGGATACGAGCGAAGCGTAGCTTCGCACGAGGAGTCCCGCGCCGATCACGAGCATCACCGCGAGCGACGTCTCCACGACCACGAGCGCGCCGAACAATCGGTTGCGGCCGGGCCCGGACGCGCCGGCCCGCGCGCCCGCGTTGATCAGGCCGCTCAAGTCGCTCCACGACAGGCGCACGGCCGGCGTGAAGCCCGCGAGGAAGGCGGTGACGAGCACGCAACCGGTCGCGAACAAGAACGTGTTCTGATCGATCGATACAGTGTCGAGACGCGGCAGGTCTTTGGGCCCGATCGCCTGCACCACCCGTATGGCGCCCATGGCGAGCCCGAGGCCGAGCGCTCCGCCCAGTGCGCACAACAGCAGACTCTCGGTCATCAGCAGGCGGAAGATCCGGCCGCGCCCTGCGCCGAGCGCTTCGCGCAGCGCGATCTCACCCATCCGAACCATGCCGCGAGTGAGCAGCAGGTTCGCCACGTTCAGGCACGCGATCAGCAGCAGAATGGCGGTAGCGCCCGAGATGATGAACAACGTGCCTTTGAAGTCGCCAACGATCTCCTCGATCAGCGGCCGGACGGCGGTCTGCATGGTGCGGTCGCCCGGGCGGAGCTGGATCCCCGCGGCCATGCCGTCGAGCTCCGCGCTCAGCTGCGCGGCGGCGATGCCGGGCCGCACGCGGGCGTAGCCTTCCATGTTGACCAGCATCCTAGTCGCGGGCCCGGTGAAGATCTTCGTCCACATCGCCGTGCCCACCGGGTATTCAAAGCCGGGGCCGGCGATGCCGATGACGCGTAGGTTGTCGCCGTTAACGTTGATGGAAGACCCGACGATGTCCGGGTCCGAGCCGAACAGGTCTCGCCAGGTCTGATAGCTCAATATCGTGTTGCTGTATTCGTCGCCGGGCTCGAAGCTTCGGCCGCGGATCAGCGGGTTGGTGAAGACGCGAAAGAACTGCTCGGACGTCCGGTATTCGGTAATCGCGAAAGCCGTGCCCTCGCGATTGATCACGGATGTTTCGTTGGAGTAGCCGTAGAACGCGGCGGCGGCCGTTTGACTGGTCTCGGCGAACGGTTCCATGAGGGCGGGGCCGACGGCGCCGGTCGGTTGGCCTTGCGCGTCCAGCGTACGGATCCTGAAGATCTGCTCCGCGTCGTTGTAATCGAGCGGGGCGAGCAGCACCGCGTCCACCACGCTGAAGATCACGGTGCTGGCGCCGATGCCGAGTGCCAGCGTCACGATCGTGGTGGCGGCGAAGCTGCGCTGGGTGCGCAGCGTTCGCGCCGACTTGCGGAGGTCCTGCGCGAGATCCTCGACCCAGCGAAACGCCATGGTGTTGCTCCCCGCCGGCGTCGGGGTGCGCGGCGAGCGACCGCTCGTCGCGCATCGACACCTTCCCGTGTCCGGTACTGTACGTGATGCGCTTGGAGCCTTGCTAGTCGCAGCTCAGAGGAACGGCGCGAGGATCGTTCGCGCGATGCCGTGCCACTGATCCGTCTGCGCCCAGGGGATGCGCAGGAACACCACGGCCATTGCCACGGCGCCGATCCAGTACACCGGGTGGATGCGCCGCTTGGTCACGAGGTCGTGAGCCATCGCGACCAGCACGGGCGAGTACCAGAGCGCGAGCCGCGGCAGGCGGCCCGGGAAGGCGGCGGGATCTCCGACGAGCATGCCCGCCGCG
>DASUFK010000157.1:0-20556 GCA_036274615.1 Gammaproteobacteria bacterium
AGCCCTCCACGAGCGTGCGCGCGAGGTCGCGCTCCGCACGCCGCAGATGCCGGCGGGCGGGACCATCGAGGAATTCGGCGAACGGCAGGTCGCGGCGCGGACGGCCCGACGCCGACAGTCCGTCGAGCATCCGTCGAAACAGATCTTCGCCCGGCTCGAGCTTGCCGTTGCGCACGATCCAACGCTCGTGCGCGAGATCGACGAGCGGCGAGCGCGCCTTCGCGGACCATGCGAGCGTGGCGGCGGGCCGGCCGTGCACGAGCTCGGCGCCGAGCTCCAGCGGCAAGCCGTTGGCCGGGTCGCGGCGCGTGTAGATCCTGCCGCCGGCGCGATCGCGCGCCTCGAGCAAGCACACGGCCACGCCTTCACGGGCGAGGCGCGCCGCCGCCGCGAGGCCCGCCGCACCCGCGCCGACGATCGCTACTTCACAGTCGGCCGCAAGCTCGCTCTCGTCCACCATGAAGGCGGAGCGTACGCGTGAGCGCGTACGTTGGCATCTCCGGCTGGCGTTACGCACCTTGGCGCGGCGACTTCTATCCCGAGGGGCTCGCGCAGAAGCGCGAGCTCGAGTTCGCGGCGCAGCGGTTCGCCACGATCGAGCTCAACGGCAGCTTCTACTCGCTGCAACGGCCGGAGAGTTACGCACGCTGGCGAGCGGCGGTGCCCGACGGCTTCGTGTTCGCCATCAAAGGCTCGCGCTACATCACGCACATGCTGAGACTGCGCGGCGTGGAAGCCGCGCTCGCGAACTTCTTCGCGTCCGGCCTGTTCGAGCTCGAGGACAAGCTGGGGCCGCTTCTCTGGCAGCTGCCGCCGAATTTCGCGTACGACCGCGAGCGGCTCGACGCGTTCTTCGACAGGCTGCCGCGCACCGGCGCCGAGGCGGCGCGGCTCGCGCGCAAGCACGACGCGCGCGTCGCGGGCCGCACGCGGCTCGCCATCGACCCGAGACGAGAGCTGCGCCACGCAATCGAGATACGGCACCCGAGCTTCGTGCAGCCTGAGTTCATCGACCTGTTGCGACGGCACGGCGTGGCGCTCGTCGTGGCGGACACGGCCGGCAAGTGGCCGCTGCTGGAGGACGTGACCGGCGACTTCGTCTACGTGCGGCTGCACGGCGACGTCGAGCTCTACGCGAGCGGCTATTCCGACCGTGCGCTCGAGGCGTGGGCGCGGAAGGTCCGCGCGTGGCTCCGCGGCGGTCAAACGCGCGGCGCACGCCGCGCTTCCCGCGAATCGCCGCCGGCGCGAGCCCGCCGCGACGTGTACGTCTACTTCGACAACGACATCAAAGTGCACGCTCCGTACGACGCACAGCGCCTGGCTCGCAAGCTCGGCTCGCTCGCGGCGCCGGCTACGGCCGGCTCTCCTTATGCGCCGAGCCGGGCTCCGCCATCTTCCGGTGCTGCTCGGCGAGCGCGGCCGAGGGCATGACCGACGAAGCGGCGGCGCGGAGCTTGTTCGAGAAGCCCGCGACCACGTCGCCTTCTCCGTCGAGCATCGCGTCGAAACCGATCTTGGCCACGTCGCGCGGATCCGCCTTCTTTTCCGTGCCGACTTTCGTGTCGAGCATGCCGGCCCGCTGGAAGAATTCCGTGTCGGTGGCGCCGGGCATCAGGCACGTGACGGTTACGCCCGTGTCCTTGAGCTCGTTGCGCAACGCCGCGGCGAACGAGTCGATGAACGCCTTCGTGCCGTTGTAGACCGCCGAGAACGAGCCCGGCATGTAGCCGGCGATCGAGCCCGTGATCAGGATCCGGCCGCTGCCGCGCGAGCGCATGTCACGGCCGACCTGCTGGATCAGGTAGATCGTGCCGGTGATGTTGGTGTCGATCACGTGGCGGATGTCGTCGAAGCTCTGTTCGAGGAAGGCGCCGCCCAAGCCGTGGCCCGCGTTCGCCAGCAGCGCGTCGATGCGGCGGCCGCCGGCCGCCGCGACGAGCTCGTCGACGCCGCCCTTGGTCGCGAGATCGGCCCGTAGCGCGTCGACGCGTGCCCCGGACGCGCGGAGCTTCAGCGCGGCGGACTCTATTTCCGCGTTGTCGGCCGCGATCAGCAAGTCGTAGCCGTGGTCGGCGCAGCATTGGGCGAGCTCGAAACCGATGCCCGTGGAAGCGCCGGTGACGGCGGCGAGTGGTCGTGCGGTAGCCATATCGAACCTCCGTGTTCGTCTGGACTCAGTGAAATTGTCTCGCGCGGCGTCAACCCCCGCTCGTCTCGCCGCCCATCACTTGCAGGACGGTGCCGGTCACGTACGAAGAGTCGGCGTTCGAGGCGAGAAAGACATAGGCCGGCGCCAGCTCCTCCGGCTGCGCGGGCCGTCCCATCGGGTTCTGCGAGCCGAATTTCGCAACGTCTTTCGCGGGCAGGCCCCCGTCGGACGGATTCAGCGGAGTCCAAACCGGCCCGGGCGCCACGGCGTTGACCCGGATGCCGCGCTCGACCAGAGATTGCGCGAGGGTCTTCGTGAACGCGTTGATCGCTCCCTTGGTCGCCGAGTAATCCGGGAGCTTCTTCGAGCCCAAGATGCCCGTCTCCGAGCTCGTGGCGATGATCGCCGCGCCCGGCTTCATGTGGGGCACCGCCGCGCGCGCCAGGCGGATGTACGCGAAGATGTTCGTATTGAAGGTGTGCTCGAGCTCGTCGTCGGTGAGCTCCTCGATGCTGTCCTTGCGGCGCTGGTGCGCGGCGTTCGACACGAGGATGTCGATCCGGCCGAAGCGCTCCACGGTCTTCTCCACGAGCTCGTCGCAGGCGCCGGCCTCCGTGAGGTCGGCGGGCAGGAGCAGACAGTCCTTGCCGTTGGCCTCGACTTCGCGCCGCGTCTTCTCGGCGTCCGTCTGCTCTTCCTCGAGATAATTGATCGCCACTGCCGCGCCCTCGCGCGCGAACATCGTCGCCACCGCGCGGCCGATGCCGGAGTCTCCGCCGGTGATCAACGCCACCTTGCCGTCGAGCTTGCCGCACGCCTTGTAGGCTTCCGCCTCGTAGCGCGGCTTCGGCTCGAGCTTCGACTCGAGCCCCGGACTCGGCTGGTGCTGCTCCTCGAACGGCGGTTGCGGCCCGCGCTCGCGCGGCGACTCCTGCTCCGCGGATCGTGCTTTTCGCTTCATGGGTTCCTCCGTGCGCCGGCGCGCGTCACGACGGCTTACGCGGATTGGGCTCGCTGTCGTGGACGCTACCGCGCCAAGCGCCGTCTTCCGCGCCGCGGCTCTCGATGTATTTCTTGAAGTTGTCGACGCTGCTCTGCACGCTCGCGCTCAAGACCCCGAGCGCGTCGCCCGCGTGCTCCACGGCGCCCTGCGGCTCGTAGGCCATCACGAGCCGCACGCGAGTGCGATTCGCGGAGATGGGCTCGAAGCGCACGACGCCGGCGTTCGGCGCGTCGCCGGAAACGCTCTTCCAGCCGATCTTCTGATCGGGCACCTGCTCGGTGATCTCCGCGTCCCACTCCTTCTCCTTGCCGCCGACCCTCGCGCACCAGTGCACGTGGGTGTCATCGAGCTGCTTCACTTCCTTCACGCCGTCCATGAAGCGCGGGAATTCCTCGAATTGGGTCCACTGGTTGTAGACGGTGCGAATGGGCCGTTCGACTTCGATCGTTTTCTCGATGCGTTCCATGGCTGCTCCTCCTTGGCGTGGCCAAACCCGGGCGCTGCAAGATCCATTCCGGAGGGCGGCGCGGCGGCGTATTCGCAGAAGAATCAGCCGCCGCCCGTGTCGCGATGCGCAGCGTCCACCGGCTTCGACTCCGGCGACCCGCGTTGCCGTAGATAAATGCTCAAGACCACCATCGAGACGAGCGAGAGGAACTCGCTCTGCCAGTTCTGAAAGGACTCGAACCAGAACTGCGAGCTCACGAGATACGCGCCCATCGAGACCGGTGGCTCGCCGCGACTCAGCGCGTCCTCGTTGTGCTCCACCACGCCGCCGGCGGCGTGCAGCGCGAACGACACGACGAACAGCAGCAGGAACGCGATCGACAGCGAATTCTCGTAGACCCTCAACACCCAGCCGCCGCGGCGCACTGGCCACGGCGCATCGGGCTTGTCCTTGAACAGGCGCGGATCGCGGTCCACCTCCTCGGCTTCGCCGATCTTCTTCGACTCCGACGAGCCGCGCTGATAGAGCACCACGGTGAGGATCACGTACGCCGCCATCTGCAGGAACTCGCTTTCCCAGTTCTCTGCCGTGGCTTCCACGAAGTGTCCCGTGAAGAAATAGGCGCCGACGGACAGCTCCGGACGCCCGTGCGTGCGGAGCTCCTCGTTGTGAACGAAGTAGCCGGTGAGCGTTTGGCCCGCCATGAACAGCAGAAACAGCGCCCCCGTCGCGAGCGCGAGCCCGTGGTCGCGCAACCACGCCGCGATCGTGCGCGCACCGGCCCGCGATCCGACCTTCGACATGCCCCGGGGAAATGCATTCCCCGTGCCACACCACAACCTTACGTCGCGCGCCTCGGGCTCTGTGATCCTCCGCTCGACTGATCGAGCGTCGCCGCACCCATGAAGGGTGGGCGCGAGCCGCCGCCCGGCGAAGACGAGCGTTTACGGGCCGGAGCGTGTGCGATCGCGCGCTTGCGCGCCGCGAGCTCCGCGCCGAGCGCTCCGAGGTCCATCTTTGCCCGCCGTGCCTTCGAGAACATTCCGCCGAAGCGCTCCTCTTCCTTCACGTGGTGCTTGATCATCTCGGAGAGCACGGCCAGTTTGGCGTCGAACTGCGATTCGCCCGGCGCCGAGGCCTCGATGTCGGCGATCAGCTTCTTGGCGCCCTCGTGCTCCACCAACGCCTCGTCGTACATATCCTGCTCGCCCGTGGCCTCGACGAACGACGGGTAGAAGATCTCCTCCTCGATCCGCGCGTGCAACTCGAGAGCGCCGCAGATCCTCGCAGCCAGCGAGTGCTTGTCGCCGTTCGAATCGGCGGCCTCGAACTCTCTGAACAAACCCTCCACCTCGCGGTGATCGGCCTTGAGCAAGGCGATCGCGTCCTGCTTCTCGTGGGTGGGTGCCGCGCGCATCTGCGGCTGCGTGCGCGGCGCACGTTTCTTCGTTGCCATGAGATCCCTCCTTGGACTGGCGAGCGATGTGATGCAGCATGCATGCCATCCACGGAATCGCTGCAGCGCCCGGCGAGCGCACGCGCGCTCGCGCCGCCGCGCGCGCGAGAGCAAAATAGCCGCATGCCCGACCCGCTGCTGCTCGCGCGCCTCCAGTTCGGGTTCACCATTTCGTTTCACATTCTCTTCCCGGCCTTCAGCATCGGTCTCGCGAGCTGGCTCGTGATGCTCGAGCTCCTGTGGCTCGTCACGGGGAAGCCCGCGTATCAGAGCCTCTATCGGTTCTGGCTCAAGATCTTCGCCGTGTCGTTCGGTCTCGGCGTGGTGTCGGGGCTCGTGATGAGCTTCGAGTTCGGCACCAATTGGAGCCGGCTGTCAGCCGCGGCCGGCAACATCTTGGGACCGCTGCTCGGCTACGAAGTGCTCACCGCGTTCTTCCTCGAGGCCACGTTCCTGGGCGTGATGCTGTTCGGCGCGAACCGCGTCGGGCGCGGCGTGCACTTCTTCGCTACCTGCATGGTGGCGCTCGGCACGCTGATCTCGGCATTCTGGATCCTGGCCGCCAGCAGCTGGATGCACACGCCCGCGGGGTACGAGATTCGCGACGGCGTGTTCTACCCCACTCGCTGGGTCGACGTGATCTTCAATCCGTCGTTCCCCTATCGCTTCACGCACATGGTGATCGCGGCGTATCTCACCACGTGCTTCGTCGTGGCCGGCGTGGCTGCGCGCTATCTGCTCGCGGGACGATTCCCGCGCCGCGCCGCTCTGATGCTCAAGCTCGCGGTGATCTTCGCGAGCATCGTGGTGCCGGTCCAGATCCTCGTCGGCGACCAGCACGGCCTCAACGCCGAGGAGCACGAGCCGGCGAAGATCGCGGCGCTCGAGGCGCACTGGGAGTCGCGGCCGCGCGCCCCGTTCGTCGTGCTGGCGATTCCGGACGAGGCGGAAGAGCGCAACACGTTCGAGATCACGATCCCGCTGCTCGGCAGCCTGCTGCTCAAGCACAACGTCGATGCGCCGGTCACGGGCTTGAAGGAATTTCCGCGCGACAGCCGGCCGCCCGTGGCGCCGGTGTTCTACGCCTTCCGCATCATGGTCGGTATCGGTCTCTTGATGCTTGCATGCGCGTGGGTTGGCGCGGTGCAGCTCAAGCGCGGCAAGTTGCTCGAGACGCGCTGGCTGCTGCGGGTGCTGCCATGGATGATCCCGAGCGGCTTCGTGGCGCTGCTCGCGGGCTGGTGCACAACGGAAATCGGACGACAGCCGTACGTCGTGTATGGCCTCATGCGCACGGCGGACGCCGTGTCCGCGGTTCCCGCCGCGAGCGTCGCGACCACGCTCGCGCTGTTCGTCGCCGTATACGGCGGAGTGTTCGGCGCGGGTATCTACTATCTCTCGCGGCTGATCCGCGTGGGACCGCTCGAGGTAAACGCGCCGCCGTTGAGCGCGCGCGCCGCACGGCCGCTCGGCGCGGCGGACGAGCCGCTCGAGGACGCGCGCAGGTGAGCGGCGACTGGCTCACGTTGCTGTGGCTCATCGTGATCGCGTTCGCGATCTTCATGTACGTGCTGCTCGACGGCTTCGTGCTCGGCACGGGAATTCTGTTTTCGTTCGTGCCGCGCGACGAAGACCGCGACACGATGATGACTTCGGTGGCGCCGATCTGGGACGGCAACGAGACGTGGCTCGTGCTCGGCGCCGGCGGTCTCTACGCGATGTTCCCGCTCGCGTACTCGATCGTTCTGCCGGCGCTTTATCTGCCGTTCATCGTGATGCTGCTCGGGCTCGTGTTCCGCGGCGTCGCGTTCGAGTTTCGCTTCAAGGCGCGCACGAGCCGCAAGATCTGGGACCGCGCGTTCCAGTGGGGCTCGATCGTGGCGGCGTTCGCGCAAGGCATCGTGCTCGGCGCGTTCGTGCAAGGCTTCGAGCTCGACGGCACGCGCTACGTCGGCGGTGCGCTCGGCTGGCTCACGCCGTTCGGTGTGATGACCGGCGTCGCGCTCGTAGCAGGCTACGCGCTGCTCGGCAGCACGTGGCTCGTCATGAAGGCGCCCGGCGAGCTCGAGGACTGGGCGAGACGCGCGTCGCGGGTGTTGCTACTCGTTGTTTTGGCGCTGATTGCGGCGATCAGTATTTGGGTGCCGTTTCTCGAAAACGTGATCTACGAGCGCTGGTTCTCGCTGCCGAACTTCTACTTCTTGTCGCAGGTGCCGCTCGCCACCGTGGTCACGGGCCTGCTGCTCTGGCGCTACACGGGCCGCCGCAAGCGCCACATGCCGCCGTTCGTGCTCGCGATGGTTCTGTTCGCTCTGGGGTACGCGGGGCTCGCGATCAGCCTGTGGCCCAATATCGTGCCGCACGCCATTCCCTACTGGCAGGCCGCCGCCGCACGCTCGAGCCAGGAATTCCTGCTGGTCGGTGTCTTGATCACGCTGCCGGCCGTGCTGTTCTACACCGGCTATTCGTACTACGTGTTCCGCGGCAAGGTCACCCGGTCGATAAGCTACTGAGGTGCCGGGGAAACTGGCTTCTCGGTGTCAGACACCAGGGGTGTCAGACACGACTTGCCAGACGCGGCCGGCACGAGTCGTGCATCGCGAGCTTTTGGGACGTCCCACGGAGCCCTGGATGGCACAGCACAGGAAGGCTCGCGAAGACTTCACGTCCATCGAGTCCGAGGAGGCCCCGCGCCGCGACACGATCGTGGTCGGTGCCGGCCAAGGCGGAATCACGGCACTGCGCACGCTCCTGAGTCAGATCCCGCGCACGTTTCGCGGCTCGATCTTCGTGGTGCAGCACCTGCCGCCGCACGCCCCGAGCTATCTGGCCGACGCGCTGCAAACGGTGGCGACGCTACCCGTGCGGTTCGTCGAGGGAGCCGAGACGATCGCGCCGGGCCGCGTCTATCTCGCACCGCCCGACCGCCATCTCGTCGTGCTCGACGACACCGTGTCGTTGACGAGCGAGCCGCAGGAAAATCGAATGCGGCCGGCGATCAATCCGCTGTTCCGTACGGCCGCTGCCACGCGCAACAGCCGCACCGTGGCCGTGCTGCTGTCGGGCACGCGCGACGACGGCATCGCGGGGCTCGTGGCGGTGAAGCGCTGCGGCGGCATCGTGATCGCGCAACACCCCACCGAGGCGCGCTTCGGCGACATGCCGCGCAAGGCGCTCGAAACCGTGGAAGTGGACCACGTGGTGCGCCTCGAGCAAATGCCCGCGCTCATCGAGAGCCTGAGCCGGGAGTTCGCACCGCTCGTGCCTGTGCCCCGCGACGTGATCATCGAGGCGCAGCTTGCGCAGGGCAGCTGGGCCGGCGCCGTCGAGAGTATCGGCGAGTACCAGCCGTTGGCCTGCCCCGAATGCGGCGGTCCGCTCTGGAAGATCGGCAACACCGACACGGCGATCTACCGCTGTGGCGTAGGTCACGCGCTGTCGGCGGCCGCGTTGCTCGACGAGCAGGCCGACGAAATCGAACGTGCGCTATGGATCGCGGTGCGAACGCTCGACGAGCGCGCGGCCGTGCTCGCGTCGATCGTGGAGCGCGCCGAGAGCCGCGGCCGCAACGCCGACCGCGAGCGCGAGGCCGCGGGCGAGGCAGCCGACCAGGCCAAGGAGCTCCGCGCATTCCTGGTGACGCTGCTCGAGCGCAGCGGC
The DNA here is from genome assembly GCA_036274615.1 of Gammaproteobacteria bacterium. Lineage (GTDB taxonomy): Bacteria > Pseudomonadota > Gammaproteobacteria > Steroidobacterales > Rariloculaceae > FEN-1219. The sequence goes on from DASUFK010000157.1 coordinate 8,720, forward strand.
GAGACGCAAGCGCCGCGCTGATCCGAGGCGACGCAAGCAGCGTTACGCCGCGCGCGCCCGCCCGCGCCGCGCGCGCACCGCATCGGCGAGCCGCTCGAGGATCGCGGTCGACCCTTCCCAGCCGATGCAGCCGTCCGTGATGCTCCGGCCGTAGACGAGCGGCTTGCCCGGCACGAGATCCTGTCGCCCGCCCACGAGGTGACTCTCCACCATCACGCCCACGATGCGGCGCTCGCCGCCTTCGATCTGGGCGGCGATCTCGTCGACGACGCGAGTTTGGTTCTCCGGTTGTTTCGAGCTGTTCGCGTGGCTCGCGTCGATCATGATTCGCGCCGGCAGCTTCGCTTGCTCGAGCTGCCTGCAGGCCGCGTCCACGTGCTCCGCCGCGTAGTTCGGCGTCTTCCCGCCGCGCAGGATTACGTGACCGTCGGGGTTGCCCGCCGTCTGCGCGACCGTGGCCTTGCCGTCCTTCGTCACGGCGAGGAAATGATGTGGATGCCGCGCGGCGCCCACCGCGTCGACCGCGATCTTCACGTTACCGTCGGTGCCGTTCTTGAAGCCGACAGGACACGACAGCCCCGACGCCATCTCGCGGTGCACTTGGCTCTCGGTGGTGCGCGCGCCGATCGCGCCCCACGCGACGAGATCCGAGATGTACTGCGGCGAGATCACGTCCAGGTACTCGCAGCCGGCCGGGAGTCCGAGCGCGTTGATCTCGCAGAGCAGCCCGCGCGCAAGATGCAGGCCCTTGTTGATGTTGAAGCTGCCGTCGAGATCCGGATCGTTGATCAGCCCTTTCCAACCGACCGTGGTGCGCGGCTTCTCGAAATAGACGCGCATCACGACCTCGAGCGCATCGCCGAGGGAGTCGCGCAGCGGCTTCAAGCGCCGCGCGTACTCCATGGCGGCTTTCGCGTCGTGGATCGAGCACGGGCCGATCACCACCGCGAGCCGGTCGTCGCTGCCCGCGAGGATGGCGTGCAACGCGCGGCGCGACGCGGCGACCGTATCCGACATCTGCTCGCTGCACGGCAGGTCGCGGATCAGCTCCGCGGGCGTGAGCAGCGCCGCGAAGTCGCGGATCCGTAGGTCGTCTGTGTAGGGCGGCATGACTCTCTCCGATTGTTGCGGAGCCCGCGTCCCAAGCGGTCCCCAAAACGAAAGAGCCGCCAGGGTCGCTGGCGGCTCTTTCTTGGAATTCTCGATCAGGTTTTCAGACCGATCGCGACCCTTCCTCCGCCAGCGGCTTTGGATTTGCGTAATACCAGAAGTAAAACTTGGGTGCGATCACGGCGCGTATTGATAGCACACCCGCTGACCGCTTTCCAAGCGTGTCGCACAAAAATGGGGACCCGCTCGAGCCTGGCCGGAGGGCAAAAACCAACATGTCCCCATTTTTCCTATAATTCGCAGCCCTCTTTCGGGTCGAATACGAGCATGCCCGGCCAGTTGATCACACACTCGTTGCCGCTGCCCTCCGGCCAGCGCTCGCGCGCCGCCTGGGCGCAGCTGCACGGCACCGGCGCAAGCCTCGCGGTGGCCGAGGCCGCGGCCCGCCACGCCGGCAGCGTGCTCGTGCTCGCGCCCACGGCCGCCGCCGCCGACCGCCTCGAGAGCGAGGTCGCGTTCTTCGGCACGCGCCCGAGCCGCTTCCCGGACTACGAGACCCTTCCCTACGAGGCGATCTCGCCGCCGCAGGATCTGCTCGCCGACCGCCTGTCGTGCCTTTACCGTCTCGCACGGGGCGAGCGCCAGGTGCTCGTCGTCGAGGCCGGCGCGCTGCTCAACCGGCTGCCGCCGCCCGACTTCGTCGTCCAGCGGTCGCTGTTCCTGAAAACGGGCGACAAGCTCGAGCGGGACCCGATGATCGAGCGGCTCATGGGTCACGGCTACCTGCGCGTGGAGCAAGTGTCGGAGCCCGGCGAGTTCGCGGTGCGCGGCGCCGTGCTCGACGTGTATCCCACCGGCAGCGGGCTGCCGATCCGCATCGATCTCTTCGACGACGAGATCGAGACGCTGCGCACCTTCGACCCGCAGACGCAGCTCACCGCGGGCCAGATCACCGAGGTGCGGATCCTGCCGGCGCGCGAGTTCCCGTTCGACGAGGCCGCCATCAAGACGTTTCGCGAGCGCTTCCGCGAGCGTTTCCCCGTCGAGCCCGGCCGCTGCCCGATCTATCGCACGATCTCGGAGGCGCAGCTGCCGGCCGGCATCGAGTACTACTTGCCGCTGTTCTTCCCGGCCACGGCGTCGCTGCTGGATTACTTCGGCCAGGACACGCTCGTGATCGTGCCCGAGGGTGCGCTCGACGGTCTCGACGAAGGCTGGCGGCTCGTCGAGGAACGCTACGAGCAAGCGAACGGCGACATCGAGCATCCGATCCTCACGCCGGCGCAGGGCTTCTTCTCTCCCGCCGAGCTCCGCGCGCGGCTCGACGAGCACGCCACGCTCACGCTGCTCGCGCACGACACGCCCGACATCGAGAGCCCAAGCGCCGGCATCTCGCACCCGCTCGCGGCCGGCGTCGCCGCGAGCGACGACCGCATCACGCGCTGGCTCGGTGCGGGCGACGAGCGCACGCTGCTCGCCACCTCCTCGCCGGGTCATCGCGAGATGATGCTCGAGCTGCTGCGCAACCGCGGCTATGCGCCGGAGGTCGTGGGCAGCTGGCAGGAGTTCCTCACGAGCGGCCAGAAGCTCGCCGTCACCGTGGCCGAGCTGCACGACGGGCTGCGAATCGCGGCGCGCGGCCTCCGCGTGATCACTGCCACCGAGCTCGGCATGGAGCGGCCGCGGCAGCGCCAGCGCCGCCGCCGCGCGCGCGACCCGGAGGCCGTGATCCGCGAGCTCACCGACCTGCAGGTGGGCGCGCCCGTGGTGCACGAGGACTACGGCGTCGGCCGCTATCAGGGGCTCAAGACGCTCGACGTCGACGGCCTGCTCACCGAATTCCTCGTGCTCGAGTACGCCGGCGGCGACAAGCTCTACGTGCCGGTGCACAGCCTGCACCTCGTCACGCGCTACAGCGGCGCGTCGCCCGAGGACGCGCCGTTGCACCGGCTCGGCTCCGATCAATGGGCCAAGGCCAAGAAGAAGGCGGCGGACCAGGCGCGCGACGTCGCGGCGGAGCTCCTGAATCTCTACGCGCAGCGCGCGGCGCGCGTCGGCACCGAGATGCGCGCGAGCGACGAGGGCTATCACCGCTTCGCGCTCGAGTTTCCTTTCGAGGAGACGGAGGACCAGCAGTCCGCGATCGACCGCGTGATCGAAGACCTGAAGAGCCCGAAGCCGATGGACCGCGTGGTCTGCGGCGACGTGGGCTTCGGCAAGACCGAGGTCGCGCTGCGCTCGGCATTCGTCGCCGTGCAGTCGGGCCATCAGGTGGCCGTGCTCGTGCCCACCACGCTGCTCGCCGACCAGCACTTCCGCACGTTCAAGGACCGCTTCGCCGACTGGCCGGTGCGCGTGGAGCTCTTGTCGCGGTTCCGGAACGCGGCGGCGTCGGCCGCCGTGCTCGACGGGCTCGCCGCGGGCACCGTCGACGTGGTGATCGGCACGCACAAGCTGCTCGGCTCCGACGTCCGCTTCAAGCGCTTGGGTCTCGTGATCGTCGACGAGGAGCACCGCTTCGGCGTGAAGGACAAGGAGCGCTTGAAGCGTCTGCGCGCCGAGGTCGACATGCTCACGCTCACCGCCACGCCGATCCCGCGCACGCTCAACATGACGCTCGGCGGCCTGCGGGATCTCTCGATCATCGCCACGCCGCCGGCCGAGCGGCTGCCGGTAAAGACCTTCGTCGGCGAATGGAACGACCGGCAAATCCGAGAGGCCGTGCTCAGAGAGATCCGCCGCGGCGGCCAGATCTACTTCGTGCACAACCGCGTGGAGAACATCGAGAACGTGGCTCGCGATCTCGCGAAGCTCGTGCCCGAGGCGTCGATTCGCATCGGCCACGGCCAGATGTCGGAGCGCGAGCTCGAGGCGGTGATGCTCGACTTCTATCACCGCCAGTTCAACGTGCTCGTCTGCACCACGATCATCGAGAGCGGCATCGACATCCCCACCGCCAACACGATCATCATCGACCGCGCCGACCGGCTGGGCTTGGCGCAGCTGCATCAGCTCCGCGGCCGCGTCGGCCGCTCGCACCACCAGGCGTACGCGTACCTCACCGCGCCGCCGGTGAAGGCGCTCACGCCCGACGCCGTGAAGCGGCTCGAGGCGATCGAGTCGCTCGAGGAGCTCGGCTCGGGCTTCACGCTCGCGACGCACGACTTGGAGATCCGCGGCGCCGGCGAGCTGCTCGGCGAGGGCCAGAGCGGCCAGATCCAGGCGATCGGCTTCACGCTCTACAACGAGCTGCTCGGGCGCGCGGTCAAGGCGCTGCGCGAGGGCAAGGAGCCCGATCTCGAGGACCCGTTCCTGCACGGCCCGGAGATCGAGATCGGTCTGGCCGCGCTGATCCCCGAGGACTACATGCCCGATGTGCACATGCGGCTCGTGCACTACAAGCGCATCGCCAACTGCGCCAACGACGCCGAGCTCGACGAGCTGCAGATCGAGCTCATCGACCGATTCGGCCTGCTGCCGCCGCCGTTGAAGACCCTGTTCGCGATCACGTCGCTCAAGCTGCTTGCGCAACGGCTCGGCGTCGCCAAGATCCAGGCCGGTGCGGAGGGCGGTAACATCCGCTTCGCCGAGCGCTCCAAGGTGGACCCGCTCAAGCTCATCAAGCTCATCGAGGGCGACAAGGACCGTTACCGGCTCGACGGGCCGTACAAGCTCCGCTTCTCGTGGAAGCTCGCGGCGGCCGAACAGCGGGTGCAAGCGCTCGAGAAGCTGCTCGGCAAGCTCGCTCCCAGTGAGAAGGCCGTCGCAGCTGCGTAATGCGGCGGACGCTTTGCCGCTCGCCGCCGGTTATACTCCCCGCATGCTTCGCCGCTTCCTATCGCGCTCCACGCTTTCGCTTGCGATTCTGTTGTGCGCGGCGGCGTCCGCGCAGGCGCCCGCGCCGCCCGTACCGACAGGGCCGCCCCTTTTTCAGGTCGAGGTGCTGATCTTCGCGTACCGCGACTTCGATCCGAACGAAGAACGCTTCACCTACGAGGCACCGCCACCGCGGCTCGACGAAGAGCGCCGCCCCGTGCCCGTGCTCGACGAGTCGACGCTCGAATCCCTCGAGCCCGCGCCGGGCGCACTGCCGCAGGTTGCGCCGCCGCCGGACGGTGCGGCGCCCGTTCCGGACGAGGCCGGCACGTCGGGCTTTCGACTCCTGCGCCCCGAGGAGCTGCAGCTCAATACCGAGTGGCGCAAGCTCGAGCGCGTGCCGACGTATGTCGCGCTGGCGCACGGCGGTTGGGTGCAGCCGGGCTTGCCCGAGGACCAGGCGATGGCGGTCGACCTCGCGCTGCTCGGCGTGATGAATCCCTCCGGCACGGTGCGCGTGCACCTGAGCCGCTTCCTGCACATCGCCCTCGATCTCACCTACCGCGACACGTTGCACGGCGCGCAGGCAAGCGCTCCGGCAAGCGGCGGCGGTCTAGCGGAAGTCGACATCGCACCGCGCTACGGCCTTGCCGCCCAGCGGCAGACGCGCAGCGGCGAGCTTCAGTACTTCGATCACCCCGCCTTCGGCGTGCTAGTGAAGGTCACGCCGGTTCAGGCGCCGAAAAGCGGCACGCGCCCCGCGGCGTAAGCGCGGCCGCTCGCCTGCCGGCTCAAACTGCCGGTCTTCGACGCCGCGCCCAGTGCCGCGGAATGCGAGGCCGGGCAGGCGAGCATGCACGCCACGGCAGACGGACGAGGTTGGCGCGGCTCCGGCGGCGGCCGCTGGCAGCGTTAGACGGTGACGGCGGGAGCGGCGGCGACCGCGGCGGCCGCATCGACGCCCGTCGTGCCGTGGAGCTCCGTCCGCGCCCGTGCGATCACGCTTTCCACGTCCTCGCCGCCGCCGGGCGCGCAGGACACCACCGCAACGCGAACCGTGATGTGGCGTCCTGATTTCGCGCGCGGGTTGTGCAGGCCGAGCTTGCGCACGTTCCCGGCGATCTGCTCGGCGAGCCGGCGGAGCTCTTCCTCAGCCTGGCCGACGACGGCCGCGAGCAGTGTGGAATCGTCGTAGCGGGTGCAGAGATCGCCGGCGCGGCGCAGCGTACGCGTGATCTGCGCGCCGATCATCCGCTGACAGGAATCCGCGGCCTTCGTGCCGAACGTGCGACGGTAGGCGTCGAACTCCACGATCTCGAACAGCACGAGGGTCACGGCGCGCCGGTCGCGACGGGCCATTCTGATATCGCGCTGCAGCAATTCTTGGAAGTGGTCGAAGCGCAGCAGGCCGGTCACGGAATCGATGCGATTCAGCGTGGCGATCTTCTCCCGCGCGCGGCCGAGCTCGTGCTGCAGCAGCTTGACCTCGACGTTCTCCGCATCCTCGTGAACGGCGGCCGCGGCATCGGCGGCCGCGGCGTCGACGGTCGCATCCTCGAGCGGCTCGGCAGGCGGCTCGACGCGCCGCTCGACGCCCGGCGCAACGCGCGGGCCGGCGGCGGCCGCGGGCCGGTGAATGCAGAGAAAATACTTGAGCTCGCCGCGCGCGTTGTATATCGGCTCCACGCTGATGCTGCTCGTCCACGACGTGCCGTCCTTGCGCACGTCGGGCAGAGTCACGTGGCACGCCTCGGCGCGGCCGATCGCTTCCTTGAGCTTGGCGAGCTCGGGTTGTCCCACGCCGTCACGATTCCAGAGCTGCCAGCTGTTGCCCGCGAGCTCTGCCACGGAGTACCCGCTCAAGTCCTCGTAGGCCGGGTTCGCGTAGACCACCGGCAACCGCGGATCTTTTGCATCGGCAAGCAGGATCCCTTCGGAGCAAAAGCTGACCATTTGCTCCAACGTATGACGACTCAGGGATTTAACGCTGCGAGCGTCCCTGCCGATTTGCATGCGATTATGTTCGATCAGCGAAGCATTTCGGGTCTATGAAGCGCATCACATTGCGTCGCCGGCCAGCGACGGCGTGACGCGGCGCACGACCTCTGCTACCCGCCGCATGCCCGACGCCAGGCTTGCCGCGATCTCGGCCACGATCGGCACGCCTCCGGGCGAACGGCCCGCGGCGTAGTTCACCGCCACCGCGCAGATCGCGTACGCCCAGCCGAGCTCGCGCGCGAGCGCCGCCTCCGGCAGTGCGGTCATACCGACCATGGCACAGCCGTCGCGCTCGAGCCGGTCGATCTCCGCTGCGGTCTCGAGCCGCGGGCCCTGCGTCACGCCGTAGGTCCCGGCGCGGACCTCGAGTCCGCAGTGCGCGACCGCCGCGGCCAGCCGCCCGCGCAGCACCGGGTCGAACGGCTCGGTGAAGTCCACGTGCACGACCCTGCCGTCGCTGCCGAACGTGCCCGCGCGGCCCCAGGTGTAATCGATGAGCTGGTCGGGCAGCGCGAGATCGCCGGGCGCGAAACCCGGCGCGATCGCGCCCACGGCGTTCACGCCGATGCAGGTGCGCACCCCGCGCTCGTGCAGAGCCCAGAGGTTCGCGCGATAGTTGATCTCGTGCGGCGCCAACCCGTGCCGCTCGCCGTGACGCGCGATGCACGCGACTCGCTGCTCGCCGATCTGCAGCGTGAGCACCGGGCTGCTCGGCTCGCCGTAGGGAGTCTTCGTGGGGCTGCGTGCCGCGATCTCGAGGCCGAGCGACTCGAAACCGCTGCCCACGATGATGCCTATCGACTCGGTCATACGATTGCGCGCGGCCCGGTCACCGGCGCCGCTCGGCCGAGCTCGAGTCGAGCGCGTAGAGCGCGCGCAACCCGCGCCACTGGCCGTGATAGTCCATACCGCAACCGAACACGTAGACGTCGTCGATCTCGACGCCCGCGAAATCGACCGGCGGACGCGGCTCGGCCGTCGCGATTCGCTTCACGACGAGCGCGGCCGTGAGCTGCTCCGCGACGCCGATCTCGAGCAGCTCCGCGCCCAGCGCCGCGAGCGTGTGGCCGCGGTCGAGGATGTCGTCGACGACGAGCACCGTGCGGCCCTTCAGGCGCTCGCTCGGCCGCACGCGCCATTCCACCTCGCCGCCCGCGGTACCGCGATAGCGCGTGACGTGCACATAGTCGAGCTCGTACGCGAAATCGAAGCGGCGACAGAGATCCACGGCCGTGAACACGCCGCCGTGCATCACCGCGAGCACGACGGGATTCTTGCCGGCGACCCGCGCGTCGATGTCCGCGGCCATTCGGGCGAGCGCGCCATCGATCTCCCGGGCGGAGAACAACCGGCGGGCGCTGCGGCGCACCGCGGCGGCGTCGAGCTCTGCGACGGGTTGCGCCAATGCTAGCCCTCGAGCACGAGCTTCGGCAGAGCGAGCAACGGCTCGAGCGCCGCGCGCGCCTTGCGCCAGGCGGGCGAGGCGTGCAGCGCATCCCAGTCGCCGCCGACTCGGCCGTGCAGCCGCGTGAGCCTGAGCTGCGACGACGGATTCACGTAGCCCCGCAGCGCCTCGAGCACCGTGGGAACCCGGTCCGGCGCGTTGCAGAGCAGCACGAGGTCGCAGCCGGCCTCGAGGGCCACCCGCACGCGTTCCTCTACCGGTCCGATCGCCGCGGCGCCGAGCATGCTCAAGTCGTCGGACATCACCACGCCGTTGAACTCGAGCTCGCCTCGCAGCTGCTGGCCGATCCACCACTTGGAGAAGCTCGCGGGCAGCTCGTCCGCCGCCGGGAAGCTCACGTGCGCCATCATCACGGACGGGAGACCTGCGCGAATCAGCGCGCGATACGGCAACAGGTCGTCGGCGAGATCCGCGTATTCACGCCGGTCGACGGCGAACTCCAAGTGCGAGTCGTTGCGCGCGCCGGCGTGGGTGGGAAAGTGCTTCGCCGTGATCGCCATTCCCGCGCGCTTGGCGCCCTTCGCGTAGCTGCGGGCGAGCGCCGCGACCACCTGCGCGTTCGAGTGAAACGCGCGGTCGCCGATCACGGCGGCGAGCCCGAGGTCGAGGTCGACCACGGGCGCGAGACCCATGTCGATGCCGACGGCCCGCAACTCGGAGGCCGCGAGCCAGCCGAACGCGGCCGCAGCGTCGAGCGCCGCGCGCTCGTCTTGCTCGTGGAGCCGGCCGAGCGTGCGCAGCGGCGGCAAACGCAGGAACCCTTCGCGAAAGCGCTGCACGCGGCCGCCTTCGTGATCCACGGTGACGAGCAGCGGCGGCTGGCGCACCGCGTGGATCTCCGTGACCAGGCGCGCGAGCTGCTCGCGGTTCTCGTAGTTTCGGGTGAACAGCACCACGCCGCCGACGAGCGGCGACGCGAGCCAGTCGCGCTCGTCGGGCTCGAGCGTGGGGCCGCGGAGGTCGATCATCAGGGGGCCGAGCGACACCAACTCTCCTCTCGAGCGCGCTATGCGATCTGCACCCGCGTGCCGACGGGAACGCGGTCGAATAGCTCGACGATGTCGGCGTTTGCCATGCGGATGCAACCGATCGATCCGGGCGCGCCGAGCGCCGTGTCGTCGGGAGTGCCGTGTATATAGATGTAGCGGCGCATTGTATCGACATCGCCGAGCCTGTTCTTGCCCACTTCCGTGCCGGAGAGCCAAAGAATGCGCGTGAGGATCCAGTCGCGGCGCGGATGGTCGCGGGCGAGATCGGCCGAATAGACCTCGCCCGTGGGCCGGCGGCCGCGAAACACCGCGCCCAACGGCTGTCCGGCGCCGATCTTGGCGCGGATCAGGTGCGCGCCGCGGGGCGTCTGAAAGCTGCCGTTGCGCTCGCCGGCCCCGTGCTTCGACGTGGACACGGCGAAGCTCCGCACAGCGGCGCCGCCGTCGAGCAGGTCGAGCCGCTGCTCCGGCAACAGCACGCGGATGCTCAAGCGCCTCGTCGTTCCGTTTCGGTCCATTCGCTGTACGGATGCTTGACCAGCTTCACGTTGTAATAGCGCTCGAGATGAGTGACCTCGGCGCCGATCCATGCGGGACGCGGGAACTCTTGGCGCTCGTCGTCCAGCTCGATCTCGGCGACGACGAGCCCTTGGTTGGCGCCATGAAATTCGTCGACTTCCCACTCGAAGCCGCCGAACGGCACGAGGTGGCGCGTCTTCACGATGAGCGGTCCGATGGCGAGGTCGAGGAGCTCCCGCGCGTCCGCCGGCGGGATCGCGTACTCGAACTCGTGGCGCGAAGCGACGAGCCCGCCCGACTTGATGTTGAGCCAGGCCCGCTCGCCTGCGAGCCGCACGCGCACCGAGTTGCGGTCGCTGCGCGCGATGTACCCTTGGCTCATCGGCGCGCGCTCGGCGGCCTCGGCGCGCCATGCGTCGCCGCTCACCAAGAACTTCCGCTCGATCTCTCGTCCCACGTGCCTCCCGAAAATAGGGACATGCTACTTTTTCTGCGAAGCGGTTGTGGGACTCGCGTCATTCTTGGCCGTTCAGCGTCGTGGTTGCTGCGGCCGCAGCATTTGGGCGCATTGCGTGGCCAAAATGAGCTCTGGCGCATCTCCGCTTCGCAGAAAAAGTAGCTTGTCCCTATTTTCGCTCGAACAGCGCCACGGCCTCTACGTGGTGTGTGTGCGGGAACATGTCGAAGACGCGCACGAGACGTAGGCGGTAGGCGCCGTCGGACATCAGCGTCGCGGCGTCGCGCGCCAGCGTACCGGGATGGCAGGACACGTAGACGATGCGGCGCGGCTGGGTCTTGCGCAATGCGGCGATCGGCGCTTCGGCGCCGGTGCGCGGCGGGTCGAGCATGACCACGTCCCAGTGGTCGCGCAGGAACGGCCAGTCGGACTGCATGAGATCCGCCGCCAGGAAGCGGGTATTCGCGAGGCCGTTACGCCCCGCGTTCTTCACCGCGCGCGCCACGAGCGCGGCGTCGCCCTCCACGCCCGTGAGCTCGCGCGCGCGCTGCGCGAGCGGCAAGCTGAAATTGCCGAGGCCGCAGTAGAGATCCAGCACGCGGTCGCGCGGCTGCACGTCCGCCAGCCGCACCGCGGTGGCCACGAGCTCCGCGTTCATCCCGGCGTTCACCTGCACGAAGTCGGTGGGCGCGAACTCGAGCTCGAGCCCGAAGTCCGGCAATGAATAGGTGAGCACGCGCGCGGCAGCGAGCGGCGCGGCGGTGGCGGGGCCGCCCGGCTGCAAATAGATGTCCATGTCGTGGCGCGCGCCGAAGGCGGCGAATGCGGCGCGGTCCGCCTCGGTGGGCGCGTCGAGCACGCGCAGCACGAGCGCGCTCGCGTTCTCCGCGACCGCGGCTTCGATCTGCGGCAGCCGCGTGCGCACGCTGCTCGCCTTCACGACTTCCGCGAGCGCCCCGAGCAGGCCGTCGATCGGCGGCATGAGCACGGGACAGCGCAGCATGTCGGTGATGTACGGCGCGGAGCGCTCGCGGAACCCCACGAGCACGCGGTCCTTGGCCGCCACGTACTTCACGCCGAGCCGCGCACGCCGCCGGTAGTTCCACGGCGGTCCGGACGCGGCCGGCAGCCACTCCTCCGGCTCCACGTGCCCGATGCGCGCGAGCGCTTGCTTCACGGCCTCCTGCTTGAAGCGCACCTGCGCGCCGTGCTCGAGGTGCTGGAGCGCGCAGCCGCCGCAGCGCCCGAAGTACTCGCAGCCGGGCACGACGCGATCCGGCGAGGGCTCGAGCACACGCAACAGCACGGCTTCCTGGACCTGGCGGCGGCGTTTGCCGAGCGCGATCTCCACGCGCTCGCCGGGCAGCGCGCCCGGCACGAACACGCGCCGGCCGTCGACGTCCACCACGCCTTCGCCGTCGTGAGTGAGGTCGACGACCGTGGCGACTACGGGGGTCGGCTCAGCCCGCATCCCGTGCGGCTC
>DASUFK010000158.1:0-17527 GCA_036274615.1 Gammaproteobacteria bacterium
GGCGAGGGCCGCAAGAGCGCCACGCTCGGCCGCGCCGAGGACAACGACGTCGTCGTCAAAGGCAACCTGATCTCGCGTCTACACGCGCGCGTCGAAGCGAGCCGCGACAAGTTCACGCTCGTGGACGAGAGCACCAACGGCACCTTCGTCCAAACGAATACCGGCGAGGAGATCTTCGTCCGCCGCGACAGCACTCAGCTCACCGGCGAAGGCGTCATCGGCCTGGGCCGCGTCGCTCAGCCCGGCACCGCGCTCGCCGTCCACTACGTCGTCGAAGAGTAGCGAGGGTCTGTCCCCGTTCCGGCCGGCGCGCTCGTCTTTGCGCGGCCGCGCGATACGCGTGACTGCGGCGGTCGTACCTCGAAGGGTCTTCCCGAGACACGCCGGAAGACCATCCCTGGGGCTCCTCGCCGCACATCGGCCCGCCATGGATGGCGGGCATGCCGGAAATTGCAGGAGCAAATTCCGGCCCTGTGCGGCGACGGTCTCGGGACGACCCATCGAGGTGCGGCCGCAGCCCCGGCGCGCATCTCAGGGCCAAAGTGAGACACGACTCGTCCGTGTCTTACCGTGCGGTCCGGCGTGCGCGCGTCGTATCATACGGGCGTGGATGCGTCGCGACGGAACGATCGTCGCCGAGTCACTCGGGGGATTGCATGACCAACCGCAGAGAGTTCCTGCAGATCGGCATTGCGGCGTCGGCTTTGCCGCTCGCGGCGCAGGCCGCGCGAGCTTCGGAGCCGCTCGGATGGCTCGGGGCCGCGGCGCCGCCCTCCGTGCCGCTCTACAAGGCCGTGTACGACTCGCGGTTCGCCGTGAGCGTCGCATTCGCCGGCCGCGCGGAAGCGCTCGGCGTCGCGGTGCACGCGATCGAAGGCGACATGACGCGCCTCTGGTACGACGATCTCTATCACCGCTGGCGCAACGGGCCGGTTGCGATCGCGGGGCTCACCGCGCACGGCCCGATGTTCTGCCTCGAGCGGCTCGCCTGGGACTCCGGGATGCGCGTGGTGTTCCGCGCCGAGCACGCGCCTCTCGACGGCACGCTCGAGCATCGCGTGGAAGGCCCGGTCGCGATGCTCGGCGACGCGCGCGGCGCAGTGACCGAGCGCGCATGGGGCGCGCGCTTCGCCGATCTGGTCACGCGCTGCCCGAGCGGCCGCGCGGAGCTCGGCAGCTTCTCTGCGTGCGCACCGGCAGCGGCCGACGGCGCTGCGAGCACGGAGCCTCTCTACACGTGGGTGATTGCGCCGGCGCGCCGCGCCGCGGCGCACGGTGTCTGATCGCGCCGCGCATGAACGCACGAGCCGGCCGTAAGCGTGCTCCCGCAATCGCCGCTCTCGCGGTCTTCGGCGCGGCGTTTGCCGGCGCCGTGTCCGCTCAGGAAGCCGCGAGCGCCGATCACGGCAAGCAGGTATTCGAATACTGGTGCGCGCCGTGTCACGCGCCGGGGCCGCGTCATCCGGGCACGCAGGCGCTCGACGCGCTGTACAAAGGCGCGAAACCGGGGCCGCTCGAGCAGCGCACCGATCTCGTTCCGGAGCTCACGCGGCAGTTCGTGCGCAGCGGAGTGTCCGTGATGCCGCCGTTTCGCAAGACGGAGATCACGGACGCGGATCTCGCGGCGCTCGCCGCGTATCTCGCGCCGCGCGCCCGTTAATGGTGTGGAGGGCAAGGGCGGCTACCTCGACGGACCGGGGCCCACGCTCGCGGGCGGGCTCATGATCGTCAATTCGGGTTACGCGCAGGGCGGCGGCATTCCGGGCAACGTGGTTCTCGCGTTCACTGTCGACGGCAAGTAGGCACGCTACGGGCGTCTGATCGAGATTCTACGAAGATCGTGTAACTCTATGACCACACTCAGGATCGGCGGCGTGCCCGAGCACTTCAATTTGCCCTGGCACCTTGCGCTCGGCGAGGGCGCCGCCCGGGCCGCCGGCGTCGATGTGGAGTGGCAGGACTTCCCCGACGGGTCGGGAGCGATGGCGCAGGCTTTGCGCGAGCAGCGGCTCGATGCGGCGATGCTGCTCACCGAAGGCGCGGTGGCCGGCGCCGCGGCGGGCGGATTGAGAATCGTGAGCCTGTACACCGAGTCGCCGCTGCTCTGGGGAATTCACGTGCCCGCGAGCTCCCGTTTCAAAGAGGTCGCGGAGCTTGCCCGGGCGCGCTATGCAATCAGCCGCCGCGGCTCCGGATCGCACTTGATGGCGTTGGTGCACGCACGCCGTCACGGCTGGCCGCTCGACGCGCTCGAGCTCGTGATCGTGCGCAACCTCGAAGGCGCGATCGAGTCGTTCGCCGCAGGCACCGCCGACGTGTTCTTCTGGGAGAAGTTCATGACGAAGCCGCTGGTCGACGACGGCCGCTTTCGGCGCGTGGCGGACTTCACCGCGCCCTGGCCTGCGTTCGTGGTCTGCGCGTCCGACGCGGCGCTGGCCGGCCAAGGGGCGGCATTGCACGCTCTGCTCACGGCGGTTCTCGATCGCGCCGCGTCGTTTGCCGTGAGCGGCGATGCGGCAGCACTGATCGCGGCTCGTTACGGGCTGCAGCGGCGTGACGCCGCCGACTGGCTCGCGGGCACGCGTTGGGCCGCGCGGGTGGGCGTCGAGATCCGCTCGATCGAGCCGGTCGTCGAGGCGCTGCGCGCGGCAGGCGTCGTCGAAGGCGGTTTCTCGGCGAGCCGTGCGCTCGCGCCCTTGTCGTGAAGACCGCCACGGCCGCGGTCGCAGGCAGGTTCGTTGCTGCCCGGCCGACCAGTCGTCTATGATCGATGGCAGTCGCTGACCGGCGATTTGATCGTGCGGTCGGGGGTCCGGTGCGGGTGCCGCGCCGAGAGGGGATTCCAGAGCACTTGGTGACGGCGATCGCAACGGATCGCGGCGCGTTTCTGCGTCGCGGATTTGCGCGCGGCTCCGCCGCCGTCGCGCTTCGGGTTTGAGACCGCGGGTGGTCGAGGTCGTATGAAAGCAATGGCTCGCTGGGCGGCATTTGCCGCCGTGCTGATGTCTGCGCCGAGCTTCGCGCAGTCGAATTTCGCCGGCATGTGGGCGCCCAACTTGTTCGAGGACTTCCCGGACCGCATCCCCGGGCCCGAGCTCGGCGACTACGCGGGATTGCCCCTCAACGCCAACGACCGCCTGCGCGCCGAGAGCTGGAGCGCGTCGATCCTGTCGTTGCCGGATTATCAATGCCGCGTGCACCCGGCGGACTACGCGAACAGCTTCGCGCAGATCCGGATGTGGGACGAGTACAACCTCACCACGCAGCAGCTCATCGCGATCCACTTGCAGCACTTCGCGTGGAGCACGCATCGCGTGATCTGGATGGACGGCCGCCCGCATCCGCCCGATTACGCCGAGCACACGTCGATGGGTTTCTCCACCGGGGAGTTCGTCGGCAACATCCTCAAGGTCACCACCACGCATTTGAAGGAAGGCTGGCTGCGCCGCAACGGCGTGGCGCGCAGCGATTCCGGTACGGTCACGGAGCACTTCATCCGCCACGGCGACCACATGACGTGGAACGTGTTCGTGCAGGATCCGAAGTATCTCGAGGAGCCCTTCTTCCGCAATCGCGATTTCACGCTCCAGGAGACAGGCAGCATCGGGGCCTATCCGTGCGAGAGCGTGGTCGAGGTGGTGCTGCCCGACAGCTACTTCCCGCACTACCTGCCGGGCAAGAACCCGTTCCTCGTGGAGTACCAGAAGAACCACCACATTCCCGCAGAAGGGGCGCTCGGCGGCGCGGCCACGATGTATCCCGAGTTCATGAAGAAGCTCAAAGAGCTGCCGAAGCCGTAGGCTGGAGTCGATGATGAAGAAACAGTTCCTGGCGGCAGTCGGCGCGGTGCTCTGCTGCGTCGCCTTCGGCGCCGCGGCGCAGCAGCGGCAACAAGCTCGTCAACAGCCCCAAGCGCAGCCGCCGCAGCAGGATTTCAGCAAGGTGGAGATCCACGCGCTCAAGGTGCGCGACAACATCTACATGCTGGTGGGCAGCGGCGGCAACATCACCGTGCAGATCGGCGACGAGGGAATCCTGCTCGTCGACACGCAGTACGCGCCGCTGTCCGACAAGATCGTGGCCGCGATTCGCCAGATCTCCGACAAGCCGATCCACTACATCGTCGACACGCACCATCACGGCGACCACACGGGCGGCAACGTGAACCTGCGCGCGGCCGGCAACACGGTCACGGGCGGCAACATGGCGGGTGCGATTCGCGACTCCGGCGTCGGCGCGGCGATCATCGCGCACGAGAACGTGCTCACGAGGCTCAGCACCGACAAGAGCCCGCAGGCGCTCCCGTCCGCGGGCTGGCCCACGAGCACCTACTTCGGCGCGAAGAAGGAGCTCTTCTTCAACAACGAGGGCATCGAGATCCTGCACATGCCCGCGGCGCACACCGACGGGGACAGCATCGTGTTCTTCCGCCGCTCCGACGTGATCTCCACGGGCGACGTGTTCGTGACCACCGGCTATCCCTTCATCGACATCGCGAGCGGCGGCAGCTATGCCGGCATCGTCAAGGCGCTCGACCGAATCGCCGACATCGTGATCCCGGTGTACGGCCAGGACGGCGGCACGCTCGTGATCCCCGGTCACGGCCGCCTGTCGAATCTCGGCGACGTGCTCAACTTCCGCGAGATGGTGATCGTGGTACGCGATCGCATCCAGGACATGATCGACGCGGGCATGACGCTCGAGCAGGTGAAAGCCGCGAAGCCCACGTTCGACTACGACCCCGTTTACCACTCGCCGACCGCCTTCATCACCAACGATCGCTTCGTCGAGGCCGCTTACCAGAGCCTGAAGAATCCGCCCGAGGATCCGCAATGAGAACCTTGCTGCTCGTGGCCGCGCTCGCCGCGGCGGCTTCGTACATCGCACCGGCGGCCGCGCAGCCCCGCGGCCTCGCGGGTCCGCCGCGCACGGCGCGTCAGGCCGCGCCCGTGGATCTCACGGGCCAGTGGGTGTCGATCGTGACGGAGGACTGGCGATTCCGCATGGTCACGCCGCCGAAGGGCGACATCCCCGGCATCAACCTCACTCCCGCGGGACGCGCGATCGTCGACGCGTGGGATCCCGCCAAGGACGCGGCCGCGGGCGACCAGTGCAAACCTTTCGGCGCGGCCGGAATCATGCGCATCCCCGGCCGGCTCCGGATTTCGTGGAAGGACGACCAGACGCTGCAGATCGAAGCCGACGCGGGGCAACAGACGCGGCTGTTCCATTTCGCGCCCGTGGCCGACGGCGAGCCGAGCCTGCAAGGCACCTCGCGGGCGAAGTGGATCCCGTACGGCGGCGGCCGCGGCCAGCCGCCCGTCGGTGGCTCGCTCGAGAGCGTCACCACCAATCTCAAAGAAGGCTATCTGCGCCGCAACGGGGTGCCGTACAGCACGCAGACGGTGCTCACCGAGCATCTCGACGTGCTCCAGGAGCCCGACGGCTCGACCTGGCTCGTGGTGCAGACGCTGGTGGAGGATCCCGTGTATCACACGGGCGTGATCCTCTCGAGCAGCAACTTCCGCAAGCAAACGGACCGCAGCGGCTGGGACCCCGCACCGTGCGCGGAGCGTTGAGCGGCTGACCGCAAGGCTCGCCGGCAACGCGTAAGCCAGCACGGCGCGCGCTCCCTCCGCTAGACTCGAGCGAGAGCTTCGGCCGGAGGCAGCGAGCATGGACGATCTGTTCGATTCGCAGCGCTTCGCCGCGATCGGCGCGGCGATCTATCAGTGGCTGCAAGCCAACGTGCTCGTGCCCGACAACGCGATCCAGCTCGCGGTGTTGGTCGCCACGTTCGGCGTGGCGCTGCCGGTGGCACGTCAGGTGGCCCCGGTGCTGGCCCGCGTCCGCGACCACCGGCCGCTCGCGAAGCTGCTCGGCGTGCTCGAGCATCTGCTGCTGCCGCTGATCTGGCTCGCGCTGCAGCTGCTCGCGATCCTGGTCGCGAACGTCGCGTCGTGGCCGCACCACGTGCTCGAGATCGGCGCGAGCCTGCTGTCCGCATGGATCGCGATCCGGCTCGTGTCCGGGCTCGTGGCGAACCCCCTGTGGGCGAAGGTCATCGCCTGGACTTTCTGGGGCATCGCGGCGCTCAACATCCTGAACCTGCTCGAGCCGACGATTGCGGTGCTGAACGCGGCAGGCGTCGAGATCGGCAGAGTGCGGATCTCGGTGTACCTGATCATCAAGGCCGTGATCGCCGTTGCTTTGCTGCTTTCGATCGCGAGCTATCTCACGGGTTTGCTCGAGACCAGGCTGCGCGCCAGCCGGGCGTTCTCGCCGTCGGTGCAGGTGCTGTTCACGAAGACGCTCAAGGCCGTCTCGATCGTGATTGCAGCATGGATCGGCATCAACAGCCTCGGCATCGACCTCACCGCGGTGGCGGTGTTGGGCGGCGCCATCGGCCTCGGCGCCGGCTTCGGCTTGCAGCGCGTGATCAGCAACGTGGTGGGCGGGTTCGTGTTGCTGCTCGACAAATCGATCCGGCCGGGCGACGTGATCTCCGTTTCGGGCACCTACGGATGGGTCACAGCGCTCGGCGGACGCTACGTATCGGTGGTCACGCGCGACGGCGTGGAGCACATGATCCCGAACGAGACGCTGATCACCGAGCGCGTCGAGAACTGGACGCACACCAACAGCCACACGCGGCTCAAGATCCCGGTTCGGGTGCACTACGAGACGGACGTCCATCAGGCGATCGACATCTGCGTGCGCGCCGCCTGCAGCACCGAGCGGGTGCTGCCGCAGCCCGAGTGCAAGTGCCTTCTCGTGGCTTTCGGCGAGAACGGGCTCGAGCTCGAGGTGCGCATCTGGATCGGCGATGCGCACAACGGCGTGCAGAACGTGAAGAGCGAGGTGCTGCTCAAGATCTGGGAGGGGTTCCGCGAGGCGGGTATACGCGTTCCATACCCGCAGCGCGACGTGCACGTCGCCGGGGGCGAACGATTCGGCAGCTCGCTGCCGCCCTGAAGCGCGGCCCGAAAAGGAAACGGCCCGGCAAAGCCGGGCCGTGATCGAACGTGGCCGGCGCGACTCGCGCCGCCGTCGGGTTACTTGATCGCGAAGCCGTTGCGGGGATCGAGATCCTTGCCGTCGGCGCGGGTGGCCTTGATCCAGGAGGCGGCCGGACGGCCGTCCCGCATCGGATGCCCGCTGATCGTGAGCTCCGTGCCCGGCATCAAGTCACTCTTGCGAATCCCGGCGCGCGTGAGCGTGCTCGGGCCTTCGGCTTCGAAGCCCCACGTCGTGACGGTGCCGTCGCTATTCTTGACGTCGACGAGTAGCCACGAGTGCGGATTGGTGTACTGGAATTCCTTCACGACGCCCTTCACGGTGATCTCTTTCTGATCGTCAAACATCACCGCGGAGTGGTGAGCGAGCACGGGAGCCGCGACCAGCAGCAATCCGCCGAGCGCCCCACCAAAGATCTTCGTCATTGCTGGTGTCCTCATTGTCGCCTCTTCACTTGTCGTCTTTCTGTGTGAACGTGAAGTTCTTGAAGTCCGACGTGCCTTCGTCATTTTTGATGACGGTGTTGTTCTGATTCTCGCCGCAATCCCAGTAGCGGATTCGGAGGCTCTTGTCGTCGTTCGAGAGCTTCTTGTAGACCTGCTTAGCGTACCACGGTTCGACGAGGGCCGGCGGGTCGAAGGACCAGGTGTCCACCGTCATCGTCGATGCGTCCGACTTATGCCAAACCTCCACCGTCTCCACCTGCTCGCTATAGGCCGGCTGGATCCGCTGGTATTGGCCGGCGCGCATCTGGCTCGTGTGGATCACGAGCTTGTCGCCGTCCCAGAAGCCGATCGAGTCGCCTTCCCATAGCGGGTACGCGTCGTCCTTGCTCGGATGGTCACGGCCATCGGTGTAGACGCGGCGAATTTCGTTCTGCATCTCGTTGATGAGATAGGTCTGCGCGGGTGTAACGACCCATTCGCGCAGGAACGGCTCCACGAGCCAGCGCGGCATGCCGGCCGGCTCGCAGTTGCTCAGCGGATCGAACTCGATGCCTTTATTCACGCGATCGAGCTTCTCGAGCAACTGCTTTTGGTAGGGCGGGGTGAGCTTCGCGGTGGGGAGTGCCGTGACGTCGCCTTGGTCCGGGTCCCAGAAGAACGGGCTCGCCTCGCGCGTCCAGACGCCGGTCCAGTCGGGCACGCTGCGCCAATCGAGCGGCTTGCCGCCGTGTGCCTGCTCCTTCAAATACTGATAGAGGCCGGCGGCGGTCTTGTGCGCGATGCCGAGGTCGATCATCCGCTGCTTCTCCGCCGAGGGGGCGGGCGCGGGTTTCGGTTGTTGGGCATTGGCTCCTGCGGCGAACACGAGCGCCCCGGCCAGGATGGCTGCGCCGGCGGCGCGGGCCGCTTTCTTGCTGTTGAACATCGACAAGTCTCCGTCAAAAAACGTGGGCTTCGAACGAAAGCTGGAATACCGAATGATCGGCGCCCGCGGCGCGCGGGTCCACAGCGGCCGGAAGGCCGTCTCGGCTCTCGCGTGCCGGCGGGCTCTATGGCCTTCGCCGGACTAAGTTGATATCTTCCCGCCGAGTCAGGTTCGGCGACAAGCCCGTGCCGGACCCGAGGGGGGAATTTGGTACGCATCGCTCGATGCGGTCACGTCGCCGTGGCCGCCAGCGCACTGCTGCTTGCCGCGACCGCGCCGGCCCTCGGCCATCATTCGTTCGCGGTCTACGATTTCACCCAACAAATTCCGTTCCGAGGCGTGGTCGCGACGCTGAGCTTCCGTAACCCGCACATCGCGCTCACGCTCACTCACACGCTCGCCGACGGCTCCGCCGAGACGATCCAGTTCGCCGAGGGCGCGCCGGCCAACATGAACGTGCGCAACGGGCTACTGCCCGAGATGATCAAGCCGGGCACGAAGATCACAGCCGTAGGGTCGCCGCGCAAGGACGATCCGCACGTGTTTTTTCTGCGCAGGGTCGTTCTCGAGGACGGACGGGAATTTTCGTCGACGAGCCAGTGAGCTCGCGATTCACCAAGGGGGGTGTATGAGTCACGTTTGCAATCTCGGTTGGAGAAAGCGTTCGGCTCTGTCGCGCGCCATCGCGGCGGCGATTGCCACGAGCGGCGTCGCAGCTCTCTGGAGCAGCGTCCAGGCGCAAGAGCTGGAGGAAATGATCGTCACGGCGGAGCGCCGCGAGCAGTCGCTGCAGCAGACGCCGATCTCGGTCGCGGCGTTCAACGCGGAAACGATGGAGCTCAAAGGCGTGCAGACGCTCGAGGACATTGCCACCTTCACGCCCAACCTCGACATCAAAGGCTCGCGGTTCACGGGCAACGTCTCGCCGACCTATCAGATCCGCGGTCTGTCGGGCGGCGGCGGCGCGGCGGGCGAGCGCGCGACGGCCCTATACATCGACGGCGTGTTCATGCCGCGCACGACCGGACCGTTCATGAGCATGGTCGACGTCGAGCGCATCGAGGTGCTGCGCGGACCGCAGGGTACGTTGTTCGGCCGAAATAGCACCGGCGGCGCGATCCGGGTATTTACCGAGCAAGCGGGCCCCGAGCGAAAGGGTTACGTGAGGCTTGCGGCTGGTGACTACAGCCGCGAAGACCTCACCGCGATGATCAACCTGCCGTTCTCCGATCACGTCTTCTTCCGCGCGCAGGGAGCGTCGTTGAGCCAGGACGGCTACGTCACTCGCGGCACTCAAGAGCTCGGCGGGGGCGAAGAGACGGTCGGGCGGCTGCAGCTCGCGTTCGAGCCGAGCGACAACCTGCGGATCTCGCTCGGGTACAGCACGGCGGACACGGAGTCCGACGGCAACCCGCAGGACATCGAAACGTTCGACATGAATCCGAACCTCAGCTTCGAGGGCCAACGGGCGGATTGGGTGTCGGACTTCATCGAGGCGGCGGGCGGGGCGCCGCTCGGCGCGGACAACGACTCGCGAATCGTGTTGGACGACTTCACGCTGCCCGGATGGTGCTTCGTGGACGACGGCAATCCGGATTGGGATCCGGCTTGCGAGCAGAGCAACGATTCGGAATACGACCAGTTCGACGTCAACGTGCAGTGGCAGATCAGCGAGAACTGGAGCCTCACGTCGATCACGGGCCTGTCGGACTTCTCGAGCACCGGCCTCACGGACTCGGTTCTGCTCAACACGCGCGCGGAGCCGAGCAACGTGGACTCCGACGTCACGTACCAGGAGGTGCAGGTCAACGCGACGCTCGCCGGCGGGCGGCTCGAGCTCGTGACCGGACTGTCGTACTTCCAGGAAGACTCGTCGTCGTTCGGAGCGCTGCTCGAGAGACGCGGCACCAGCGTGTACAACGCGGCGGGCGGCGTCGCGGCGGGCAACGCCGTTGCCGTGGGCTCGGGACCGAACGGCCTGTTCATCACGGGTAATACCAAGTTCCAGCAGGATGCCACGTCGTACGGCTTGTTCGCGAACCTCACATGGAACATCACGGAACGACTCGCCCTGACGCCCGGCGTGCGCCTCTCTCGAGACGAGAAGAAGATCGTCGATACGGAATTCGCATCGAACGACTTCGTGCCCGCACCCGGGACGGTCTCGACGACCGTTACGCCGTCCCGTGACTGGGAGGACACCGACTACCGGCTGACGCTGGCCTACGAGATCACCGACCGCCACATGGTCTACGCCACGTCGTCGAAGGCGTTTCGCGCCGGGGCGTACAGCTACGCGATTGCCGACAACATCACCGGTGCCGCGCAGGACGCGGCGTTCGCGTCGGGCGTGACGAATCCGTTCGTCGATCCGGAGTCCGTGCAGAACGCCGAGATCGGCATGCGAACCGAGTGGTTTGATAGGCGGCTGCGGATCAATCTCACGTATTTCGACATGAAGTATTCGGATCGGCAGGCGCCGGTGCAGGTCCTCGATCCGAGCACGCCGGTCGGCTTCAGGATCGTGATCCAGAACACGGGCGACGTCGATCTCGACGGGTTCGAGCTCGAAGGCCAAGTCGGCGTCACCGACAACTTCGGCATCGACTTCTCGGCCGGCATGGTGGACTCGAAGGTAGCGGACGTCTGCGCGAACAACGGCGACTTCCTGTTCCCCGGCCCCGTGGAGGACAGCTACGCGCTCGGCGCCCACTGGGCCGTGCCGATGCAATCCGGCCGCGGCCTTACCTTCGCGCTGAACTACGCATGGACCGGCAAGCAGCAGACGCACCCGGGCGGCACGGCCTATTCGCCGTGCTTCACGGTTACCGGCCTGCCGAACCCTGCACCCGGGTTCTTCTTCGACTCGCGCTACGAGCTGCCGGACTACGGCCTCCTGAGCGGCCTCGCGAAGTACACGGCGAGCGACGGCAAGTGGTCGGTGGGCTTGTTCGGCAACAATCTGACCGATGAGGTGTACGCTTCGTATGCGAGCCGCGCGGGCGGCGGGTTCTGGGACGGCGTGAACATGGCCGGCGTCGGCGCTCCGTTGCGCTCGATGCGGGGTGTGACGCGCGGCCGACCGAGAGAGTTCGGCCTCACGTTCCAGTACAATTTCGGCAGCGGCGGCGCGGCGCGATAGAGGTTGTAGGGGGGATAGCGAAGGGCTCGGCACGCGGCGGGCTCGGTGCTACCGGGAAAGGGCCGGGGCTTTTCGGAGCTCCGGCTTTTTCTTTTTGGCTTGCGTCTGCTGCGCGCTATTTCTTCAGCGCTTCGAGCTTGCGGTCGAGGATACCGCGCAGCTCCGGCAGGTCCTTCAGCGGCGGCGCGTCGGCCGGCAGCGAGCGGATGTACGCGTAGATGTCGGCCAGGTCTTGAGCGGGCACGTCGGCAAACGCCGGCATCTGCGGCAGCGGCGACTTCTGCACGAACTGGATGAAGCCGTCCTGCGTGTAGTTGAGCGGCACGAGCCGGCGCTCCCCGGTTTGCGCGTCGAAGCCGTGGCACGCGTAGCAGTTGTACTTGTCGGCAAAGAGCGGCGCGCCGCGTTGCGCGTCGCCGACGAGCGCGGGCGGTTGGGCGAGCAGGGGCCCCGAACCCAGCGCGAGGATGAGCGCCGCGCGCTGCGCAACCGAGCCGAGCGAACGGCGTAGCGACGCGCTCATCGCGGCTGCGACACGACGTCGACCAGCGCGGGCTCGCCCGCACGCACGTGCGCGAGCGCGCGCTCGAACGCCGGCGCGAGCGCGCTCGGATCGTTGATCGGGCCCTCGGCGTACACGCCGTAGCCTTGCGCGATTTTTGAGTAGTCCGGCGCCGGCTCGCGGATCACCGTGCCGATGTCCATCTGGCCGCTGCCGCGGCCGCGCCTACCCGCGGTGCGCTGCACGAGCATCACCTCGGCGTGATACGCGCGGTTGTTGTGGATCACGAGCAGCAGCGGGATCTTGTGATGCGCGGCGGTCCAGAGCGCGCCGGGCCCGACGAAGTTGAAGTCGCCGTCGCCGACGATGCCGATGGGCAAGCGCCCGTGCTCCCGGTGCGCCAGCGCCCCGCCCACCGACGCGGGCGTGTCGTAGCCGATGCCGAAGCCGCCGCAGTCGCCGTTGTAGCGGTAATGCGTGTCGTGATTCAGGAGCCGGCGTTGCCAAGTGCCGGTGAACTGATGGCCCGACACGATCGCCCAGTCGTCGTTCTGCACCTGCCGCGCGAGCTCGGCGATCATTCGCGGCACGCTCACCGGGCTCGCGTTCCAGCCGTAGCGCGCGGCGTCGATCTCCTGCTCGCGCTGCGTCTTGTGCGCGGCCTCGATCGCTGCGCCCCGAGCTTGCCGCTGCCGTGCGGTACCGCCGAGCTTCTTGAGCTCCTCGATCAACGCGGGCAGCGTCGCCTCCGCGTCGCCCGCAATCGCGAGGTCGACTTCCGTGTACCCGGCGAAGTCGTGGATGTTGTGTCCCTGGAACAAGTACTCCGCCGAGATGCTGATCGTCTTGCCGCCGGACGCGCGCAGAGTGCGCACGGTGGCGGCGAGGTCGTTTTGCTCGAGCGCCAATACGACATCAGGCTTGTAGTCCGGCCCACCCGCACCGTAGAGCGGATGCCAGGACGGGAAGTCTTGCCAGGATCCGTAGGTGCCCACGTCGACGGGCGCTTGCAGGAGCTCCGCGAGCTCGAGGAGCCGGTCCCAGCCTGCCGGCGTTCGCGCGAGCTTGCCCGGGCGAATCAGCGGCCGTTGCGCGGACGCGAGCCAACGTGCCGCCTCCCGGACGGCATTCGCGTCGCCTTGCGGCGGGCTCGGCATCGTGAGCTTGGGCACGCGGAGCTTGCTGCGGTCGGCGATGGCTTCCTCCTGAAGCTCGGAATCGACGACGAGCAGGGTGGGCCCCATGGGCGGCGTGCGGCCGATCGTGTAAACCCGCAGCGCGGACTCGCCGAAGTGCTCGAGGTCGGTGGGCTGCTCGTCCATCTTCACGAAGTCGCGGACGATCGAGCCCATGTCTTGCGCGCTGTGCCCGCGATTTACCACGCTGGTGGGGTTGCGGAGCTGGCCGACCACTGCGAACACCGGCACCCGGTCGGCCCACGCTTGGAACAGGCCCATCGACGCGTGCAACAGCCCGACGGTGCCGTGCATCAGCGTCATCATCGGTTTGCCGGCCGCCTTGGCGTAGGCATGAGCCATTGCGGCGCCGGCTTCCTCGTGGAGCACGGTGAGGATCTCGGGCTTGCGGTTGCCGCTGTGGGTGATCAGCGACTCGTGGAGCCCCTCGAAAGCGGACCCGGGGTTCACGGCCACGTAGTCGAAGTCGAGCGCCTTGAGGACGTCGACCATGTAGTCGGAACCGGGCGTAGTGACGAACGCCGCTTGGGTCTTGGCCTCGGGCGGAACGAACTCGGCGCGCGCGTCGCTTTCGGTGGGACGCGACACCGCGGGCCTCGGCGGCGGCGCCGCTTGCTGCGCCTCGGAGCCGGTTGCCGGTACCAGCGCCGCGGCGCCGGCCGCGGCGCCCAGCAAGAAATCGCGGCGACCGACGGCGGACGTCGGCGCTTCATCCGAGCTCGACACAGGTTACCCCCTTACGCCATCGGATGCGGCCGGCTCGTGCCGGCCGTCCGCGCGATGATAGCGCAACGGGAGAGCGGGCTCAGCCGGTGCCGCGAACGCGATTGCGCCCCGAGGACTTCGATTGGAGGAGGGCTTGGTCGGCGAGCTCGAGCAACGCTTCGACGGCCGAGCTGTTGTGCGGGTTGCGCACGGTGAAGCCGATGCTCACGCTGATCGCGACGACACCGTCGCGCGTGGGTACCGACGTGTCGGTGACCGTGCGGCGGATGCGCTCCGCGATGCGGCTCGCAGCCGTCGCGTCGGTGTCGGCCATCAGCACCAGGAATTCGTCTCCGCCGATGCGACAGACGGCGTCATCGCCGCGCACGGTGCTGACGAGCCGCGCTGCCACCTTGCGCAGCACTTCGTCGCCGACCTGATGTCCGTAGCTGTCGTTGATCCGCTTGAAGTTGTCGAGGTCGAGCAGCGCGAGCGTCAACGGCTTGCCGTGCTGGTCGGCGGATCCGAACGCAGCTTTGAGGAGCACCGACGCGCCGCGGCGGTTCCAGAGCCGGGTGAGGGGGTCCATCATCGCCTCGCGGCGCGCGACGCTGAGCTTCGCGGTGAGCGCGGAATGTGCGTCGCTCAGCCGGTCGGAGAGGAGCTCGCGCTGGCTCATTGCGGCGAGGTCGGCCATCGCTTGACGGTCTGCCGCCGTGAACTCGCGCGGCTTGAGGTCGAAAACGCAGAACGTGCCGCAGATGTTGCCATGCTCATCGGTGAGAGGGTGCCCGGCGTACGCGCGGAATCGCGGGGGCGAGACCACGATCGGGCTCTGCGCGCTTCGAGGGTCCTGCTGCGTGTCGGCGATCGTGAGCGGGCGGCCCTCTTCGACGACGAACCGGCAGAGGGAGTGGGAGCGCGGCAGCTCGGAGATGCCCCAGCCCGCCGCCGATTTGAACCACTGCTTCTCTTCGTTGAGCAGGGTGATCGCGGCGACGGGCGCCTGCATCGCGCGCCGTCCGATGCGGGTGATGCGTTCGAAGCGTTCCTCGAGCGGCGTGTAGAACAGGTCGAGCGAGTGAATGTTCGCGATCTTGAGCGTTGCGGTGCTTGCGATCGTTTTGGTGAGCTTCGTGTCGGTCACTCGCTTCTCCAGCCCCCCGGTCGAGGCAGCCGTGCCGGCAGCTTACCCGGCCTGCCGCGGGCGGCATGTGAGAGAGGTCTCGCTACGGCGCCGTGCCGGCGGATTGCGCGGGCAGTACGGCCCAAACTGTGAAATCAAGCAATAGCATCCGTGCGCATCTGTATTAGCGTGCGGCGATCCACCACTACGGCCACCGATGGGACAACAACGTGGGCATGCCGAGGTCGCGGCCCCAGCCGACTTCGAGCTCGAGATCCTCGAGGCCACCCAGGTGGTCGCGGCCGTGCTCGTTGCGGCGGACGGCAAGATAGCCGCGTCGAACGGCCGACTGCGCGCCCTTCTCGGCGTCGACAGCGCGCGAGAGCTCATCGGTCGCCCGCTCGTCGACGTTCTGGCCGACCCGGCCGAGTGGCGGCTTTGGCAGCAAGCGCAGGCCACGGGACAGCCGGTAACCGTCCGCTTCCGCGATCGAAGCGGCACCCCGCTGCTGCTGCGCGGCGACGTGCGTGCCGTCGGACGTGGCGCGCGGCGCGCGGTGTGCGGTCTGTTCGTCGACGGCAGCGACGACGAGAAGCTCAAGGCCGCGGTCCAGCAGAGCGCCCGCATGGAAGCTCTCGGCAGTCTCACGGCCGGAATTGCCCACGACTTCAACAACCTCTTGACCGTCTTGGTGGGCAACCTCTACTTGGTTGCCGAGGACTTGCGGGCGCAGCCGAAGCTGTTCGAGAAGCTCAAGGCCGCGCGCGACGCCGCCAAGCGCGGCGCTGATCTCATCAAGCAGCTGCTCACGTTCGCGCGCCGCGAGGAGCTCGTCGTCGAAAGCATCCAGCCGTGCAAGGTCGTCGCCGAGCTGGCGCCGCTGTTGCGTCGTGCGCTCGGTGTGCGAATCACGCTCGAAACGGAGCTCGAGGAGGGCGCCATCGCCATTCGGGCGAGCCAAGCGCAGCTCGAGAGCGTGATCGTGAATCTCGCCGTGAACGCGCGCGATGCGATCGAGGCGAAGGGGAAAGTACAAATCAAGGTGCGCCGCGTGCACTTCTCGGCGGCCGAGGCTTCGAGCCGGCGCCTGCCGAAGGCCGGGCACTACGTGTCTCTGAGTGTCGGCGACGACGGTTGCGGCATTCCCGCCGATGTCCTGGCGAGAGTGTTCGACCCGTTCTTCTCTACGAAGCGCGAGCGCGGCGGTACTGGCCTCGGCCTCAGCATGGTGCGTTGGTTCGCGGAGCAGTCGCACGGTGCTGCGGAGCTCGCGAGCACGGTGGGCAAGGGTACGACCGTGACTTTGCTGCTGCCGCTATCGCAGGAGCAGCCCGCCGACGCTCACGAGATGACGATGCCCCTGTCGACACTCCCTACCGGCACCGAGCGCGTGGTGGTGCTTGCGGCGGACGAGGCCGTGCGTTCGACGATCCTGCAGATCCTGGAGGTGCTCGGATATTCCGTGGCGTTCACCTCCGACGCCGAAGAGGTCATCGCGTCGCTGCGCGCAAGCCCAGTGGATCTGCTGTTGATAGACGCGGGCGCGCGCGACGAAGCGGAGTTGTTGCGTCGCGCGCGCGCCGCGCGACCCGGTGTGAAGGTGATCGCAACCGCGGACAGCTCCGGGCTCGATCGCGTCCGAGCCCTCGGCGCGACGGCGCTGCAGAAGCCGTTCTCGCTGGCCGACCTCGCAGGCTGCGTCCGGCGGACGCTCGACGGCGCGTAATGCCGCCGGGAGCCGCGCGGCCTAGGGTGCGGCCGACTCGTCGAGCAGCAGCGTGAGGCGGGCGAGGGCGGCGGCGAGGCTCCGCATCGCATCCAGCTGCTCGGGCGACAAGGACTCGAGCGCCTCGGCAAAGTGTTGCAGCCTCAACTGCTGGGCCCTTACGTAGGCGCGCCGGCCCTTCGGGGTGGTGCTCACCAGCACGCCGCGGCCGTCGTTCTTGTCCTCGGCGCGCTTCACGAGCCCCTCGTCTACCAGCGCCGACACCATTCGCGACATCGTCGCGGGCCGCACCATCTCCTTGTCGGCGAGGGCGGTGACGGAGATCGGACCGCGCTTCTCGATCACCGAAAGCGCGCTCAAACGCTCGGGCGTCATCCCCTGCGGGAGCTCCAAGTTGCGCAATTGACGGGTCAGTCGGGAGAACTGGTCATGTAGAAGCGCTGCAATCTCGTTGCACGTCTCGGTCTGTCGCTGTACGGACATCTGAACAACCACCTTTGTTATTCGTTTGGATTATGGAAAAAGGATTGTAGACGGGGAATGTTGGCCGCGCATGCAGATAACTGTTTTGGCAGTAAAGCGATCTTACGACACGCGTCCCGCACGGCCCTCACCCAATTTTGGTGTTTTGGGAACACATTCCCTCAAATCGCATTCAATCGAATGCCAAAGTGAAACGAAGGTACGCCATCCGTTGCGGCATGATGCTCGGGTTCTCGGGATCGACGTCCTGAAAGCGGAA
>DASUFK010000159.1:0-11401 GCA_036274615.1 Gammaproteobacteria bacterium
TCGGCTCGGAGCTGCTGCCGCCGGCCGATCCGCGCCAGTTCAGCCTGCGCGTGGTCACGCCGCCGGGGCAAAGAGTGGAGTCCACGGCCGAGACGGTGGCGGTGATCGAGTCGATCCTGCGCGAGGCCGCGGGTGACGACCTCGAGGCGGTGCTGTCGGAGGTGGGCCGGCTGCCGAACGACGACCGCCTGATCCGCGAGCAGCAGACGGAAGAGAACACCGCGGAGCTGCGCTTGCGGCTCGCGGCGGGCGGCGTGAGCGGCAACGCGGTGGTGCAGCGCGCGCGGCCGGCCGTCGCGCAACTCTACGGCGCGGACGTCTCATGGGAGGTGGGCAGCACCGCGCTCGCGCGCGCGCTCGGCACCGCCGGCCCGCCGATCGTGGTCGAGATCGCGGGCAACTCGATCGACGAGCTCCGCGAGGGTGCGGAGGCCGTGCGCGCGCGTCTCGCCGAGCGCCCGGAGCTCTGGAACGTGCAGTCGTCGTTCGAGAACGCGCCGCCGGAGCTGCGCATCGCGCTCAAGCGCGCCGTGGCCGACGGTTTGGGCGTGGACCTCGACACGCTCGGCAACGTGCTCCAGACGTCGCTCGACGGTCTGCGCGCCACGTCGGTGACGATGGGCGACGAGGAGCGCGACGTCGTGCTGATGTTGCCGCCGACCGATCCCGCGGGGCTGCTCAAGCTGCCGGTGCGCACGAGCGGCGGCCAGCACGTGGCGGTGGGCGACGTGGCCACGATCGAAGAGGTGCCGGGCGCGCGCGAGATCTTCCGTCGCGACCAGCGCCGCATTGCTCAGGTCACGGCGCGCATCGCCCCCGACGTGGCGACGCCCGCGGCGCGCAGCGCGGCGATCGCCGCGCTCGCAGCCGCCGAATTGGCGCCGGGCCTCGACGCCCGGCTCGCGGGCGAAGAGAGCGAGCGCGTGCAGACCACGTCGGAGCTGCGCTGGGCGGCGGCGCTCGCGTTGGTGCTCGTGCTCATGGTGCTCGCGGGCACGTTCGAGTCGCTGCTGCAGCCGGTGACGGTGCTCAGCGCGATTCCGTTGAGCTTGATCGGTGTCGCGATCGCGCTCGTGCCCGTGGGCCAGCCGATCGGCGTGATGGCGATGATCGGGCTCGTGATGCTCGCCGGCGTGTCGGTGAACGACGCGATCCTGCTCGCCGACGCTGCTCAGCGGCTCATCAAGCAAGGCGTCGAGCGCCGCCGCGCGCTCGCGCAAGCGGCGTCGCTGCGGCTGCGCCCCATCGTGATGACCACGGCCACCACCGTGCTCGCGCTCGTGCCGCTCGCCGTCGGCTCGGGCGAGGCCGCGCAGCTGCGCAGCCCGATGGCGTTGACCGTGATCGGCGGCCTGCTCGTGGCCACGGTCGGCTCTCTCACGGTCACGCCGTGCCTCTACCTCGTGCTCGACCGCATGCGCTGGTCGTCGCGCGCGCGCAAATCCGCGTAAGGCGCGCGCATGGCCGAAACTCCGCTCGCGCTGCCCGTCCGCCGCCCGACGGCGACCTCGATGGTGTTTCTCGCGCTCGTGCTGCTCGGTGCGTTCGCGTGGTACCGGATTCCCGTGGAGCTCTTGCCCGCGCTCTCCGGCGAGCAGCTGTCGGTGCAGTTCTCGCGGCAGGGCTCCGAGCCCGAGGTCGTGGAGCGCGAGATCCTCGAGCCGCTCGTGGCGCGCGTCGGCGAGCTTGCGGGCCTCAAGGAGACCTGGGGCCAGGTGAACGGCGCAAGCGGCCGGCTCACGCTGGAGTTCGAGCGCGGCACGAATCATCGCGTGCGTGAGCTCGAGCTCCGCAGCATTGCGGCCGAGCTCCAGCGCGGCCAGCCGCCGGGCACGCGCATCGACGTGTCGTCCCAGGACCTCTCCGCGATCAGCCGCTTCGCGATGATCGTGCAGGTGACGGGCGGTGACGACCCGAACGCGTTGCGCGACATCGTGGAGGATCGCGTGCAGCCGCGCCTCGCCGCGATCGAGGGCGTGAGCCAGGTGCTGCCGACGGGCGGAGCGCCGCGCGAGGTCACGATCTGGATCGATCCGGATCGCTGCGCGGCGTTCGGCGTGCGCCCGGAGCGCGTCACGCAAATGCTGCGCCAATCCGTGCGGCGGCTGAAATACCTGGGCGGCAGCGAGCGCGACGGCCGCCGCTGGCAGGTGGTGCTCGACGGCCAGCCCGGCGGCGTCGCGTCGCTCGGCGAGATCCGGATCGATCCGGCGAGACCCGTGCTGTTGCGGCACGTGGCCGACATCGAGATGGGCGTGGGCCGCGCCGAGCGCGGCTTCCGGATCAACGGCAAGCAGGCGACCGGCCTCATGGTGTTCCAGGAGGAGGGCGCCAATCTCGTGCGGCTCGGCGGCGCGCTCAAGGAGCGCATCCAGGCGCTCCGCGAGGAGCTCGGGCCGTACGGCATCGGCTTCGAGATCGGCTTCGACGCCGCCGACACCGTGCAGAAGCAGCTCGACCGCCTCGAGGAGCTTGCTCTCACGGGCTTCTTGATCGCGCTCGTCGTGCTGTTCCTGTTCCTGCGCGAATTCCGCGCCGTGGCCGTGGTCGCGATCGCCGTGCCGATCAGCCTGCTCGTTGCAGGAGCGATGCTCTATCTCGGCGGCTACACCCTGAACCTGATCACCATGCTCGGCCTCGCGGTGGGCATCGGCGCGCTGGTCGACAACAGCGTGGTCGTGTTCGAAGCCGTGCAGCGCGGCCTCGAGCGCGGGCTCGCGCCCGACACCGCCGCGATCTCGGCGGTGCAGCGCACGATGCGCGCGATCGTCGTCGGCAGTACCACCCACGCGATCGTGTTCCTGCCGGCGATCTTTCTCGTCGACGACGCGCTCATTCGCGGCGCGCTCGAGCTCGTCGCCGTGGCGATCATTTTTCCGCTGGCCGCGTCGCTGCTCGTGGCGATCGGTCTCGTGCCGCTGCTCGCCTACAAGCTCGCGGCCCCGGCCGCCCTCGCGCGGCTCGAGCGCGAGGCGCGGCGCCGCCGCGAGTACGGCGGCGCGCTGCCGCCGAAACGCGCGCGGGCCGTGCTGGCCGCGCTGCTCAAGTCGTCGCTGCGGCGTCCCACGCCGTGGATCGTCGGGATCAGCGCGTCGATTCTCTTGACCGTCGTGATCGCGCTGCCGTGGGTGCTCGTGAGCAGTGTCTCGCCGGCCGCGGAGCAAGCCGATCAGGTCGCGCTCCGGGTGGAGCTCGGCGGCAGCGCGTCGCTCGACGCCGCCGGGGCCGTGTTCGCGCGCGTCGAGCAGGCCGTGATCGAGCTCCCGGGAGTGAAGCTCGTCGAGAGCACGTTCGAGGAGGTCGGTGGCACGGTCACCGTGCATCTCGACAAGGATGCGCGCGACGCCGTGACTCCGGGGAAGGTACGCGAGGAAGTGCGCCTTGCGACGCGCAATCTGCCGAACGTCGAGATCGGCAACGCGGATCTCGCCGCGGGCCAGGGCGGCGGGGACCAGGGCGGTGGCGGAGACGGGGGCGGAGGAGGCGGCGGCCTCGGCGGGTTGCTCGGCGGCTCGTCGGCGCAGATTCGCGTGTCGGGCCCGGACATGGCGAACATCCACCGCCTCGCCACCGAGATCCAGGATCGGCTCCAGGAAATCCCGGAGATCGACAACGTGACGATCTCCGGGCGCACCGGTCAGGACGAGCTGCGCATCCAGCCGCTCGCGGCCGCGCTCGCCGCGTATCGGCTGAATCCGGAAGAAGCGCTCGGCACTCTCAACGTGGTGCGGCGCGAGGGCGTGCGGATGCAGGTGGGATTTCCGCTCGCCGACGGCCGCGAGCTGCCGCTCGTCGTGCGCAGGCCCGAGGTGCCCGATTACCAGGTGTTGCGTACGATCCAGGC
The DNA here is from genome assembly GCA_036274615.1 of Gammaproteobacteria bacterium. Taxonomy (GTDB): domain Bacteria; phylum Pseudomonadota; class Gammaproteobacteria; order Steroidobacterales; family Rariloculaceae; genus FEN-1219. The sequence goes on from DASUFK010000159.1 coordinate 3,845, forward strand.
TCTGCCCATCGCCACCCAGGAAGGCGTGTTGCCGCTCGGCGAGGTGATGACCGGCACGAGGATGCCGGCGCCGCCGCAGATCGCGCATCACAACGGCCGGCGCGAGCTGTCGATCAGCTACACATTGACCGCCGCCGCCCCCGAGACCGGGCCCGATCGCCTGCGGCTCGACGCGGCGATCGAGGAGGTCGTGCGCAGCGCCTATCGGCCCCCCGGCTACACCATCGAGTCGAGCGGCGTCGGCGAGACCACCAACTGGTTCAAGACGCTGCTGCTGCCGATCCTGCTGCTGCTCTATGCGGTGCTCGCGATCGCGTTCGAGTCGTTGACGATGCCGCTGCTGGTGCTGATCTCGGTCCCGCTCACGATCTTGGGCGCCACCTGGGCGCTCGTGCTCGCGGGCGTCGGCGCCGGTATCTATGCGCTCGTGGGCGTGATCGCGCTGCTCGGCTTGACGGTGAATCCCGCGATCCTGCTGGTCGATCGCATGCAGCGGCGCACGCTCGACGCGGGCGCGTCCGGCGGCGCGGCCGCGATCGCGGCGGTGCGCGAGCGCACCCGCCCCGTGCTGATGACGAGCTGCACCACGATCGCGGGCCTCTGGCCGCTCGCGCTCACCACCGGCGACCAGTACGAGATCTGGCCGCCGTTCGCGACCGTGGTCATGGGCGGGCTCGCCACCTCGACGCTGCTCACGCTGCTCGTGATCCCCGTGGGCTACGTGCTGTTTGCGCGGCTCGACCGGATCTTCGGCCGGCTCGGGCCGTGGATCCTCATGGGCTGGGTGGCCGCGACGGCGGCCGTGATCGCGCCCCTGGTGCTGACCGAGCAGTTGACGTCGATGACGTGGCAGATCGTGACGACGCTGCTCGTGGGCGGCGCGCTCCTGTGGCTCGCGTTGGCGGTGTTCCGCCGCGAGCCGCGTCTCACGTTCGACGCGGGCGGGTTCGCGATCGAAGCGCGTTACCTCAAGAAGGTCTACGGTCTGCCGGGGCCGGTGAAGAAAGCCTGGAGGCTCGGCAGCGAGTTCGCCGCACATCGGCGCTTTCGCTCGCGCCGCGACTCGAGCGAGCGCGCGCTCGTGTTCACGCTGTTGTTCGGCGGCGCGATCTATCTCGCGCTCAACCTCGGGACGATGGTCTGGCGGCTGCTCTTCTTCTACGTTGCCACGGCGTTTGCGGTGCGCGCGGTGCTCGAATGGCGCAATGCGGCGCTGCCGCTCGACGCCTCGACGCCGCCGGCACGCGCCGCGCGGCGCGCGGCGCTCGACGCACTGCTGCACACGGCCGGGCCGTGGATCATGCTGGCGGCGCTGCTCGGCCATTACGTGGTGCTGCCGCGGCTTGCCGGCGAGAGCGCGGCGTTGCCCGTGGCGGTCTTCGCGGTGCTGGGCGTGCTCACGCTGCTCGTGCAGCTCGGCCGCCGCACGGCGCGGCTCGCGGCGGCGGCGCGCGCGTCGGACAACGACGGCGGCGGGCTCGCCGCGCGCGTGCGCGGCGCGTGGCGGCAGCTCTGTCTCGCCGTGTTCGGGCTCGACCTGCCGCGCGATCAGATCGAGGCGCTCGCCACCACGAGCTTCGCTGCGAAGCAGGGCATGATCGGCATCCTAGGGCCGAACGGCGCCGACAAGACCACGCTGCTGCGAATCCTCGCCGCGGTGCTCGATCCGACGGCCGGCTCGGTGCACTACAGCGGCCGTCTCAAGCGCCGCGTCGGCGATTACGTGAGCCGTTGGGTCGGCTACTTGCCGCAGGAGTTCGGCCTGCCCGAGCACCTGACCGCGCAGGAGTACCTCGACTACTTCGCGCTCCTTTACCAAGTCGGAAACGTGCGCGAGCGCCGCGAGCGCGTGGACACGCTGCTCGTCGAAGTCGGCTTGAGCGAGCGCAAGCACGAGCGGATCGGCGGTTACTCCGGCGGCATGAAGCAGCGCGTGGCCGTGGCGCGCACGCTGCTGCGCCAGCCGCCGATCATCATCGTCGACGAGCCCACCGTCGGCCTCGACCCGCGCGAGCGCATCCGTTTCCGCAACCTGCTCGCGAAGCTCGCGGAAGGGCGCGTGGTGCTGTTCTCGACGCACGTGGTGGAGGACGTGGCCGTGTCGTGCCAGCGTGTGATCGTGATGCGCAAGGGCCGCATCGCCTACGACGGCCGTCCGGCCGAGCTCGCCGCGTTGGCCGAGGGTCGCACGTGGGAGATTCGCGTGCGCGCCGGCGAGCAGCCGGTGCTGCCGCACGACAGCAAGCTCGTCGACCAAGTGCCGGAGGCCGACGGCGGCGTGCGGCTGCGTGTGCTGTGCGCGTCGCAACCGCATCCGGCCGCGCGCGCGATCGAGCCGGTGATCGAGGACGGTTACCTCAAGCTCGTGAACTGGGGAGCCGACTGACGCCATGAGCGACCTCCGCACACGCGTCCTCGACTACGCGCTGCTCGTGAAGCTCGCGCTGCGGTGGCAGCTCGGCCGGCGCGCCTGGCTCGCGCCGGCGTTGGCGTTGGCCTGGCCGGCTTACCAGGCATTCGCCCTGTTGGTCGGATGGACCGACTCGCGCTTCACGCCCGCCGAGGCGCAAAACCTCTTGATCGGCTTTCCGTTGAACGTGATCGCGATCGGGCTCGGCGTGCGCATCATCGCGGGTGAAATCGAGCAGCGCACGCTCGAGGTGACCTACACGGTGCCCGGTGGCGCGCGCCGCGTGTGGCTCGCGAAGCTGCTCGCGGCGTCGCTGGTGCTGCTCGCGGCGGGGGCGCTGCTCGCGGTGGTTACAGTGGCGTTCTTCACGTCGTACCCGCCGCCGGCGTTGTACGGCGCGTTGCAGGGGGCCGTGTTCTACCTCGCGCTCGCCACGGGGCTCGGCGCGCTGCTCAGGAGCGAGATCACGGCCGCGCTGCTGGCCGGCATACTCCTGTTCCTCAACGGCTTCGTGTCGGGGTTTGGCGAGGTACAGCACCGCTGGTCGCCGCTCTTCAACCCGCTCGCCGTCCGCGAGTCGGATGCCTCGAACCTGCTCGCCTGGACCATCCAGAGCAGGATCGGCATGGCGCTCACGATCCTCGCCATCGTCGCTCTCTCGTGCGTGCGTGCGGAGCGGCGCGAGCAGCTGCTCAGAATCTGACGGCGGTCACGGCCGTGATGGAAGCGCGCATCGCCGCCGGCGGTTGCTCGGGTCTGCCGGCGGAAACTACACTCCGCGGCACGGCTTCCACGGGTGCCACTGACCGACCTCTATGCTGCGGACGATCCTCATCTACGGCGTGCTGCTCGCGGCCGGCGCCCTAGGGCTCCAGTGGCTGCAGTACCGATTCCTGATCCAGACGCACTCCACGGAGGCCTACGTGGCGCTGGTCGCGCTGGCGTTCCTCGGGCTCGGCGTCTGGGTGGGCGCGCGCCTGTTCCGCCGCCCGCCGCCGGCCGCGGAGTTCGCGGCCAATACCGCGGCGCAGCGCTCGCTCGGCATCAGCGGCCGCGAGCTCGAGGTGCTCGAGCTGCTGGCCGCGGGCCGGTCGAACAAGGAAATCGCCGGCCGGCTCGACGTCTCGCCGAACACCGTCAAGACGCACGTCGCCAAGCTCTACGACAAGCTCGAGGTGAGGCGCCGCACCGAGGCCGTCCTCCGTGCACGCGAGCTCGGCATGCTCCGCTGAGGCGCGACGGCGGGGAATTTCGGGCGATTTCCGCGGAATCATCCATTCGGGCGATTGCCCGGCGGGCGTCTCGGCGCGCCAGATGCTCCGGTCGCCAACACGGGAGGAGCTCGTCGTGATCGTCGTCATTCTGGTTTACGGACTCATTGCGGGATTGATCGTCGCCGTGCCGATGGTCGCGTCGATGTTGATGCTGTCGGAGGCGCCGCAAAACGCCGCGCTCTACGGCTATACGCTCATGATCCTCGCGCTCACGGCCGTGTTTCTCGGCGTGAAGCACTATCGAGACAAGGTCGGCGGCGGCGTCATCCGCTTCTGGCCGGCGCTCGTCGTGGGTCTCGGGATCGGCGCCGTGGCGAGCGCGGTGTACGCGATCGGCTGGGAGATCTCGCTCGCGTTCACGGGGTTCGACTACGGCGCGGCGGTCACGACCATGATGGTGGACGCCGCGCGCGCCCGCGGCGCGAGCGACGAGGAGCTCGCGAAGGTCACGGCCGACGCCGCCGCGTTCGCGAAGACGTATGCGAACCCGCTCTACCGCCTGCCGATCACGTTCGTGGAGATGTTTCCGATCGGCGTGCTGATCGCGCTCGTCTCGGCCGCGCTGCTGCGCAACAACCGGTTCCTGCCGGCGCGCTAGGAGTCTGGGCGGCAGAAACGCGCGAGCCGCAGGCCGTGCGGCTTCTGCCGCCCAGACTCCTAGGCCGCCGTCCACCGGGCGCCCGCCGAGGGTGACATAACCCGAGCGTGCGGCGGGTTCGTTCCGGCGTTACCTTTTCCCGGCGTCCCCGCATCTCATTCGGCGTAACGGGAGGCTCGGACGGCGGAACTTGGATTCGAGGGCGGACGAAAAACGGCTGATCGGCAGGGTGCTGGACGGCGACGCGGCCGCCCAGCGCGAGCTTTACGACGCCCTCTTCGACCGCGTCTTCGCGCTCGCCTACCGCATGACCGGCCAGGAGGCGGCTGCGCGCGACTGCACCCAGCTCGTGTTCATCCGCCTGTTCGGCAAGCTCGAGTCGTTCCGCGGCGACTCCGCGCTTGCCACCTGGGCGCACGCCGTGGCCGTGTCGGTGATCCTGCAGTGGCGGCGCAGCACGCAGCAGGCCCGGTGGCGCGAGGTGGATCTCGACTCGGCGGCCGAGGCGGCCGAGGCGGGCTCGTCGTACGACGACGCCGTCAACCACACGATCCGCCGCGCGATCGACGAGCTCGGCGAGAAGCAGCGAGTGATCGTGGTGATGCACGACCTCGAAGGCTACACGCACGAGGAAATCGGCGCCGCGCTCGGCATCGCGGCCGGCGCGTCGAAGGTGCGGCTCATGCGCGCGCGGCAGAAGCTCAAGGAAGCATTGGCGGACTTCGCCGGGGATTTGGCCTATGACCACTGATCGCAAGCACGAGGACGCAGGCGTGGGCAACGAAGATCGCAACTACGAGCTCGCGCGCCGCCGGCTCGCGGAGCTCGCGCCGCCGGCAGAGCTGCCGCGCGAGCTGATTTGGCGGACGGTGGCCGCGGACTGGCGCGCGCGTGCCGAGCGGCGGCGGCGCATCCGCACGGTCACGCGTTGGGCGGGCGCCGGAGTGGGGCTCGCCGCCGCGCTCGTGCTCGGTGTGCTGATCGGCCGTTCCAGCGGTCCCGCCGCCGTTGCGCCGGCGCAGCCCGAGGGCACGCAAGCCGCGACGACGCTCCCGGTGCCGTACCGCATCGCCGTGGGCGAGCACTTGCGCGACGCGGAGATGCTGCTCGTGTCGTTCGACACGTCGGGGAAAGTCGATGCCGACGTGGTGCGCTCGGCGCGCGAGCTCGCGGCGGCCTCGCGGCTGCTCATCGACTCGCGCGCCGGCGAGGACCCGGAGGCGCGGCGGCTGCTGCTCGACGTCGAGCTGTTGCTGCTGCAGATCTCGCGGCTCATGGAAGGCGGCGACCAGACGGAGCGCCAGTTGATCCGCGAGGGGCTAGAGGAATCCAGCGTGCTGCCGCGTTTGCAGCAAGGCGATTGGTTGCAAGGGGTTTGATCGCATGAAGACGTCTCGGATGATTCTGCTCGCGTGCTTGGTCGCGCTGCCATTGGCCGGCGCGCGTGCGCAGAGCGACGAAGCCAGCTACAAGGACGCGCGGCGCGCTCTGAACGCCGACCGGTTCGACGAGGCGGTGCAGGCGTTTCGCAAGCTGCGCACCACCTACCCCCAATCGGGCTACGTGGACGATTCTCTCTACTGGGAGGCGTACGCGCTCGAGCGCAGCGGCAAGCTCAAGGAGGCTGTGAGCGCGCTCGACGTATTGCGAGCCGCGCATCCCAACTCCTCCACGATGAACGACGCGCGTGCGTTGCACGTGCAGCTCTGCAGCGAGCTCGCGAAGAGCGGGAACGGCCAATGCGCCGATGCGGCTTGGAGCGCCGTAGGCAACCCCGACGCCGGTAGCCTGCAGATGGCCGCGATGAACGCGCTCATCAACATGCCGGCGGACCGTGCGGTGCCGATCGCGATGCGGGTGCTCGAGAACCGCAAGCAGCCCGTCGAGATTCGCAAGCAAGCGCTGTTCATCATCGCCGACAAGGCCGGCAAGGGCGGCGACGCGGTAGCGGCGCGCGAGCTGCTGGCGAGGACGGCGCTCGACGCGACCGACAGCCTCGAGGTGCGCAAGCAGGCCGTCTTCTGGCTGAGCCAAGTGCGCGGCGACGAGACGGTCGACACGCTCACGCGCGTGCTCGCCGCCGCCAAGGACGAGGAGCTCGCGAAGCAGGCGATCTTCGCGATGTCGCAGCAGCGCTCGCCGCGCGCGCGCGAGTCGCTCGCGAGGCTCGCCACCGACAAGACGGCGTCGATCGAGATCCGCAAGCAAGCGCTGTTCTGGGCCGCCCAGAGCGGCGGCATGTCGGACGCCGACTTGATGCGGGCGTACCGCGACATACCCGAGCCGGAGCTGCGCGATCAGCTGATCTTTTTGATGTCGCAGAGCCGGGCCATCGACTCGCTGATCGAGATCGCGCGCACCGACGCGGATCAGGAACGGCGCAAGAAGGCGATCTTCTGGCTGGGCCAGTCGCGCGATCCGCGCGCCGAGCAGCTGCTGCTCGAGCTGCTCGAGCCCGCGGGAGACACGAAGTGAGGGCGATCGTGCTGTTCGCCGTGCTGCTCGCGGCGCGCGCGGTGCTCGGCGAGACGCTGGCCGAGCGGGTAGCGGCGGCGCCGGATGGGATCGTGCGGATGAGCTTCCCGGCGCGCGAGGGCGTCTGCGGCAACGGGGGCGGATCGTGGACGAGCCGCGACGGGCAGGACCGGGCCTGGTCGTGCGACGGCGGCCCGGCGCGCGTGCAGCTCGAGAAGAACGGGGCGCGCATCGTGCGCCTCGAACCGCACGTCGGCGGCAGCTGGCGGCCGCGCGACGGCGTGACGGACCTCGGCGACGTCGACGCCGCCGCGGCGCAGGATTTCTATCTCGACCTTGTCGGGAGCTCCGACTCGCGGATCGCCGAGGCCGCGCTGCTGCCGGCGGTGATGGCCGACGCGTCCGATCCGTGGCAGCGTTTGCTCGGCTTCGCGCGCAGCTCGTCGCTCGCGCGAAACCTGCGCAAGCAGGCGATCTTCTGGCTCGGCCAGTCCGCCGCGCGCGAGGCCACCGCCGGCCTCGCGGCGATCGCCGACGGCGATCCGGAGACCGAGGTGCAGAAGGCGGCCGTGTTCGCGCTGTCGCAAGGCCGCGAGCCCACGCGCGTCGACGCGCTCGTGAAGGTGGCGCGCAACCACCGCAATCCGGAAGTCGTGCAGAGCGCGCTCTTCTGGCTCGCGCAGTCGGAAGACCCGCGCGCGGTCGACCTCTTCGAAGAGATCCTCGAAAAATAGGGACAGGTTACTTTTTCGCTGGCGCCAACCGACGAGCCGGCGGTCCGGCGCGGGCGAAAAAGTAAC
>DASUFK010000160.1:0-11882 GCA_036274615.1 Gammaproteobacteria bacterium
GCGAAGTCGGTGTCGTTGATCACGTTCCACACTTCGGTGGCGCCGAGCTTCACCTCGATCGGCTTCGCGTGCGAATGCGGCACGCCGTTGATGCCCATCTCCACGTCGTGCGAGGTCACGCCGATCGTGAGCGCGATGTCACGGTGCGTGGCGCCGGCGATGTCGAGCGGCTCGATCGTGCGCAGCTCGATGGGCACCGCCCCGGAGACGACGGGCGCGACGGCAGCGTCCGCCACGGTCTCGATCTTCATCAGGTCTTCCCATGGCCGCGCGAACTGGCTGCCGTAACCGCGGTCCACGGGCACCCATGACAGCATCGTCTCGCTGCCCGGCGCGCTCGCGGGCGTGAAGATCGCGTCGGCGCGCTCGCCCGGCGTGACCACGATGTTGTAGACGTCCATCGAGCGCCCCGCGAGCCCGCCGTCGCCGCCCACCCGGATGAAGCGGTGGTCGGGCAGCCGCAGGTTGAAATAGCGCGCGCGCGCCGCGTCGATGATGCGCCAACGCTGCTGCTTGCCGGCCCGCACCTTCAGCGTCGGCACGACCTTGCCGTTAACGAGCGGCACGTTGCCTTCGCGGCCGAAGAGGGTGCCGAAGGCGCCGCCGCTGTCGGCCGCCACCAGCTCGCCGGAGTCCGTGAGCCCGATGTCGGACAGCACCAGCACGAGCTCGTCGCGCACGTCGACCGGGTCGTTCGGGTCGTCCACCACGATCGGGCCGTAGAGCCCTCGGCCCACTTGCGCCGACGAGTCGACGTGCGGGTGATACCAGAAGGTGCCCGCGTCGCGCAGCGTGAACTCGTAACGAAACTCGGCGCCGGGCGCGATCGGCTCTTGCGTGGCACCGGGCGCGCCGTCCATCTCGTTCGGCACGCGCAGGCCGTGCCAGTGGATCGACGTCGGCTCGGGCAGCGAGTTCTTGAAGTGCACGATCAGGCGGTCGCCGACTTTCGCGCGCAGCAGCGGGCCGGGCACCCCGCCGTTGTAGGTCCAGGCGGGCGTCATCTTGCCGGGCAGGAACTCGACGTCGGCGATCTTCGCCTCGAGGTCGACCTCGAGCACGTTCGGGTCGGGGTTGAGATCGGGCGTGGTTGGGAGCTTCAGGGCGTCGTCCCAGCCCGCCGGTTGGCTCACCTCGGCGGCGCTCTGCAGCACCTGCGGCGGCTCCGCGGACGGCTTGCAGGCAGCGACGACGAGGGCCAGCGCGGCCAGCGCCGCGACGCGCGCGTGCCGAGCGGAGTTGCGGGCGTTCATCGCGCTGCCGAGCCGCCGCGGTACACGCGCTCGTCGGTGACGATCATGCTCATCGGCACATCGTGCCCTTGTGGATGGATCGTGGCCAGTTCGGTTTCCACGTATCCCAGTCCCACGCGGAGCGGCAACGGCTCGAGCGCCGCCAGCGTGCGGTCGTAGTAGCCGCCCCCGTAGCCCAGCCGGAACCCCGCCGCGTCGAAGCCGACGAGCGGAATCAGCAGGGCCTCGGGCTGCACCATCTCGCGCGTGGCCGGCACGGGGATGTCCCAGAATCCGCGGCGCATCTTGATGCCGGGGTGCCAGCGCCAGAACTCGACGGCCGCGTTCTTCTGCGTGACCACGGGCACGGCCACGATGCCGCCGGCGTCGATGTGGCGGCGCGCCACGTCGAGCACGTCAATCTCGCCGCGGATCGGCCAGTACACGCCGAGCGCGTGAAAGCCGCGCAAGTCGACTTCGGCCATGAGCCGCTCCTTGGCGCGCTCGCCGCGTTTGCGCCGGGCGCGCGGCTCGAGCGCGGCGCGGCGCGCGAGCAGCTCCGTTCGCATCGCGCGGCGCCACTGCTTCACGGCCGGCCAGTCCGCGAGGTGGTGCGGCGCTTGCGCCTGCGCCGCGAGCTCGGGCTCGAGCTCGTGCATGGAGCAGGCCGGCGAGCTGAAGGCATACCGGTCGTCGTCTTCGTGCTTGGGCATCGGAATAGGGTGGGGTCAGTTCTGCCGAATTACATCACATTGTGATATAAAAACGCCGTTTGCACTATCGCGATGAGCCGCGGTGACGCTCGCTTCGAACAAACGCATGACAGCCCGTCAGTATCGCGCCCTCGCCGACTTCCGCTACGAGCTGCGCCGCTTTCTCCGCTACAGCGAGGAAGTCACGCGGCGCCACGGTATGACGCCGTTGCAATACCAGATGTTGCTGCAGATCAGGGGCCGCCCCGGCCGCTCGCATACAACCGTCGGCGAGCTCGCGGAGCGGCTGCAGGCGAAGCACCACGGCGTAGTCGCGCTCGTCACGCGTTGCGAGCGCGCCGGGCTCGTGGCGAGGCAGGCGAGCGCCGCCGACCGTCGTGCCGTGCTCGTGCGGCTCACGCCGCGCGGAGAACGCGAGCTCGAGCGGCTCGCGCGTTTGCATCGCAACGAGCTTCTCGAGGTCCAAGATCGGCTTGCCATCCCGGGCCTCGGTGCGCTTCGCTGAGGGAGGAAATTCGCAGCGTGACGTGCGTTGCGGAAGCTGCGCGCCGGCGGCCCGGGGTTCTTTCGCGGTATGCACCGATCGGCGACACTGGAGCACCCGGCGCCGGCGCCGGTGCCGGTCCGGCCGGTACGGCGTGAACGCCGGCGCGCGAGCAGTGTCACACTGAGCGCGGCTGCTTCGAGCTGGATGCCGGCCGCGGCTCGAGATTCGCGAGAGTGCTCATGACTAGAACCGCGTCCTTGCGTCCCCTCGCCCTGCTGTTGCTCGGCCTAGCCGGATTTGCTCATGCCCAGCCCGTGCTCAAGCAGGGGCGGGCTGAGAGCGAGCCGCGCGATATTGCGCCGCGCGGTGCGCTCACCGGCGAGGAGCGCACGACGATCGGCATCTTCGAGAGCGCGAGCCCGTCCGTGGTCTACATCACCACGGTGCAGCATCTGCGCGGACTCTTCAGCCGTAACGTGGTGCGCGTGCCGCAAGGCACCGGCTCCGGGTTCGTCTGGGATCGCGACGGGCACGTGGTCACCAATTTCCACGTGATCCAGGGCGCGCAGGAAGCGGTGGTGACGCTCGCCGATCAACGCATGTATCCGGCATCGCTCGTGGGTGCGAGCCCCGAGCACGACCTCGCCGTGCTGCACATCGACGTGCCCACGGACGTGCCGCCGCCGCTGCCGATCGGCACCAGCTCCGATCTCAAGGTGGGGCAGAGCGTGTATGCGATCGGCAATCCGTTCGGCCTAGACCACACGCTCACCACGGGCGTCGTGTCGGCGCTGAACCGCTCCATCGACGACGAGCAAGGCGGCACGATCGAGAACCTGATCCAGACCGACGCGGCGATCAATCCCGGCAACTCGGGCGGCCCGCTCATCGACAGCGCCGGGCGTCTCATCGGCATCAACACGATGATCTACAGCCCGTCGGGCGCCTACGCCGGCGTCGGCTTCGCGGTGCCTGTAGACATGGTGAATCGGGTCGTGCCGCGGCTCATTTCCACCGGGCGCTATCAACGGCCCAAGCTCGGCATCACCGCCACCGACGAGTGGAGCCGCCGCTTGCTCGAGAGCGCGAAGGCCGGCGTCGCGATACTCGAGGTCGAGCCCGGCTCCCCGGCCGCGCGAGCCGGCTTGCAAGCCGCGCAGCAGACGCGGGCCGGACGCGTGACGCTCGGTGACGTGATCGTCGGCTTCGACGGCACGCCCATCGAAGACTTCGGCGACCTCGTGAATCGGCTCGACGAGCGTCAGACCGGCGACAAGGTCACGCTCACGGTGGTTCGCGGCGGCGAGCGCCGCCAGGTGACGGTGACCTTGAGCAACACCGACGCACGCGGGGTGCTGTAGCCGGCGTTAGCACACGGCGTCGGTGTCAGACACCCCCGGTGTCAGACACCGCTGGTGTCAGACACGAATTGCGGGTAGCTCCACGCTCGAGTCGCCGGCGGGCAAACGTAAGTAGAAGGTGGTGCCTTCGCCGGCGCGGGTGTCGAACGTGAGCGAGCCGCGGTGCTTGTCCACCACGGCCCGCGCGATCGTGAGCCCCTGACCCCGGCCGCGGCCGACTTCCTTCGTGGTGAAGAACGGATCGAAGATCCGGTCGCGGATCTCGGCCGCGATGCCGACGCCGTTGTCGCGAACCGAGATCAGCACGCCGTCGCCGTCCGCGCGGCTCGTAATGGCGATTCTGCCGAGCTCGCGGCGCCCCGTGGCCGCAATCGCTTGCGCCGCGTTCACGACGAGCGCCAGCAGCACCTGGCCGACGTCGCCGCCGTGACAGCTCACGGGCGGCAGCTCGCCGAGCTCCGTGTTTACCTCGGCGACGTACTTGTACTCGTTGCGCGCCACGGTGAGCGTGTTGCGGATGATCTTGTTCAAATCGTGCAGCGTCTTGTCGTTCTCGTCGACGAGCGCGAACTCCTTCATCGACACCACGATCTCGGTGACGCGCCGCACGCCGTCGAAGGTCTCCTGGAACGCGCGCTGCAGGTCCTCGGCGAGCTGCTCGAGCTTCACCGCGCGCTCCACGCCGCGAATCTCGGCGGCCAGCGTTTGCTCGCCGTCGATCGCCGCCACGGCCTTGCGATAGGCGTCGAGCAACGTCTTGAGGTCGCCGTATGCGTCGCGGAGGAACGTGACGTTGTCGAGGATGTACTGCATCGGCGTGTTGATCTCGTGCGCGAGGCCCGCGGCCAGCTGCCCGACGGACTCGAGCTTTTGCGCGAGCCGCAGCTCGGCTTCCGCGCGGCTGCGCGCCGCCGCCTCGTTGCGCAGTTGCTCGTTGGCCTGCTCGAGCCGGCGCGTCTTGCGGTCGACGAGCGACTCGAGCTCGTCCACCTTGAGCTCCGCCTGCTTCGAGAGCTGCCAGCGGCGCTGCAGCGCCTGCGCGAGCTGCCGAACCTCGATCGTGTCGAACGGCTTCTTCAGGATCAGCACGCGGTCGGTGTCGCCGAACGCCTTGGCCATGTCCTCGAAGCTGTGGTCGGAGTACGCCGAGCAGATCACGACGCTCATGTGCGGGTCGGTGCGCAAGAGCTCGGTGGTGGTCTTCACGCCGTCCCAGCCCGGCGGCATGCGCACGTCGACGAACGCGAGGGCGTAGGGGCGATTGGTCGCGAGCGCGCTCTCGACCTTCGCGAGCGCTTCCTCGCCCTGGAACGCGGAGTCGAGCTCGTAGTGTTGCGGTGCGCTTGGCGGCGGTGTGTCGCCGAACAGAGCCTGAGAGAGCACGGTGAGCTCCGCGTCGGCGCCGCCCTGCGGGTCGAGCACGCGGCGAAAGTCCTCGTGGATGTTCTCGTTGTCGTCGACGAGCAGGATGCGGCGGTTCGGCTCGAGCGGCGAGGGGACCGCGCTGGTCTGCTCGAAGGTGCTCGTTTCGGTGGCCACTGCGTGTCCGTCCGTCCTCTGCGAGCCGCCTGTCGCGAGACTGGGGGTGCCTCGACGTCCTTAGTAGGGGCTTGCCCTAGTTTCGGCACGACGAGCGGAAAACTTTAGGCTGGGCGGGGCAGGGCACGGGCCGAACCGTGGGCCACGCGCCCTCGGCCGATGCATCCGGACTGTGACGCGATTCGCGTTCTCGGCGCCGTCACTGCAGCCCGCGCACGCCCTGGCTCGGCGAACGCAGCGGCCGGAAGGCGAGCCAATCGATCTGGCGCCAGCGAAGGATGGCGAATGCGCGAAGCCCGGCCGCGGCCGCGACCTGGAACGCGCCGACGGCGGCGAGCCACTCGAGGCGGGGCGGCTCGCTGAGCGCCGCCCACGCGCCCACCGCCACCGACACCACGAACACGCCCGCGGGGACGTACTCGAGCAGATTTCCGCGTACGGCCGCGAGACCCAGGTAGATGCCGAACGGCATGCCCGTCGCCCAGAGCAGCAGAATCCTGCCGAGCAGCGCGGCCTTCACGTCGTACGCGAGCGCTAGCCAGACTGCCGCGCAAAGCACCACCACGACCAACCCCGGGACGTGGCGAAGCCAGAACGTGCGCTCGGTCGTGGCGAACAGCTCGCGCCGCGATTGACCGCTCGCGAGCCAGAGCAGCCTCGCGCGACGTGCGAGTCGGCTCGCGAACGGTCCGCTGAAGACCGGCATGAGCGCGAGCCCGAGCAGGAAACCCAAGGCGAAGGGCGTGCCGGGCCGGCGCAGCAGGACCGTCAGCACGGCGAGGAGCGCGACTGACGGCAACACTAGAACCGCTCGCCTTCGCGCACCGAGCGCGAACGCGGTCGTGAGGCTGGTCGCGATCGCCGTGCTGCGCGTGAATTCCCCGGCCGACTCCGCGGACCATTGCGACTCCGCCCAGCTCGTCAAGACTTTCGGCGGCCACTGATAGGGGTGAATGGCGGGCGTCCGGAGGTACCACACGGCGAACGCGGCCCACCACGCCGCCCAAACCGCGACGACGGCTATCGCCGGGTGGATGCCGAGCCCGGCGAATAGCGCGTCCGCCTTCTCGGAGCGGGCGACCAGAGCCATCGCCGCGCTCACCAGCGTGCCCGCCACGATGCTCGGCGCGGGAGCGAACACGAGGAACAGGACGAAGCTCATGAAGAAGAACGGAGCCGCGATGAGTCCGGCACCGGGACGTGCGGGTGACGCAAGGAATGTGAGTCCGGGCAGCGATACTGCGAGCACGATCAGCAGGAACGCGGCGAGCGTTCGTGCGCGGAAGTACGGCAGGAAACGATGAGTCCGCGGCGCCGACAGCACTCGCAGCAGATAGCCCGCCGCGAACATCGTCGCCAGGACGTACATGAGGAGCGATATCAGCGAGAGGGCCCACACGGGCTCCCACCGAAGACCGAGCGCGAGCGTTCCGAGCGCCAAGCCCCCGAGCACGAGCGCGGTCGCGCCGAGCCAGCGCTGGATCGGCACCGCGGCGCCGAACGTCCAGAGCACCCGCGCGATGGCGCTCATCGGTGCAGCTCCACGAAGATCTCCTCGAGCCCGAGGCTCTCGACTTCGAGGTCGGCGTCGAGACGCGCTGCGAGCGCGGCACTCTGGCTGCTGTCCCAGCTCGCGGCGGCGACCGTCGCGTGGGCGCCGTCGACGCGGCTCGATAGCGCGTTCGGCACGCGCAAGTCCGTCGGCAGCGAACGGCGCGCACGAATGTGCAAACGCACCACGGATTCCTTGAGCGCGTCGAGCTCGCCGGCCCACGCGAGCGTGCCGTCCTTCAATACCCACACCTTGTTCGCGGCGCGCTCGAGATCGGACACGATGTGCGTCGAGAACAGCACCGTGCGGCGCTCGCCACGCTCGCTGTCCACGAGCTCGGCGATGAAGCGGCGGCGCGCGATCGGGTCGAGGCTCGCGACAGGCTCGTCGAGCACGAGCAGCTCGGGATGGTGGCCGAGCGCGAGCAGCAGCGAGAGCTTCTGGCGCTCGCCGACCGATAGCTTCGCGATCCGCCGGTCGAGCGGCACTTCCCAGTCGGCCGCAAGCCGCGCGACCAACGCCGCGTCCCAGCGGCGATGAAACGCGGCGGTGAGGTTCACCTGCCGCGCGCCCGTGAGGATGTCGAGCAGCTCGTCCTGCTGCGGCACGAAGCCGATCCGCGCTTTCGCCGACTCGGACAGGCGCATGCTCGCTTCGCCGAGGATCTCTGCCGACCCTGCGCTCGGCGGGCCGAAGCCGAGCAGGATCTCGAGCAACGTGGTCTTGCCGGCGCCGTTCTTGCCGAGCACGCCGATCACGTCACCCGGCTCCGCGGCCGCCGAGATCCCGTCCAACACGCGCTTCGCCCCGAAGGTTTTGCTAAGCGCCTGTGCGCTGACGACCGGTTGCGTCATCGGTGTCTCCCCATTTCTTGTCGAGCAATTCGAGAACGTCGCGTTTGGTCACTTGCAACTGCCGCGCCGCGAGCACGAGCGCTTCGACTTCGTCGTCGAGCTGCTTGAGCCGGTCGCGCAGCGGCGACTGCGGCTTCGGCCGCGCGGCCACCGTCATCGGCTTGCCGCGGTTGCGCTCGAGCAGGCCTTCGGTCTCGAGCATTGCGTAGGCCTTCGAGATCGTCATCGGATTCACCGCGTGCTCCACCGCGAGCTCGCGCACCGACGGCAGCGGTGTGCCCGGCGCAAGCTTGCCGCTCGCGATCAAGCGCCGCGCCTGCTCGAGAAGCTGGCGGTAGATCGGCGTTCCGGACTGCGGATTCAGGATGAACATCGCGGCCGTGTATCCATGTGTATCATGACACTAATACACATCCGCAGCGACCGTCAATCGACGCGCGTCACGGAAAACAGGGACGGGCTGCTTTTCGCTCGGGAAAAGTAACCTGTCCCTATTTTTCGGCGTCGATGCGGGCGCGTTCGGCGAGCGCGAGGAGGGCGCGGGCGCGCTTGACGACGGGAACGTCGATGACCCAGCCGTCGAGCGAGGTCGAGCCGCGCCCGGCGCGCTCCGCTTCTTCGTAGGCGGCGACCACGCGGCGGGCGTGCGCCACTTCCTGCTCGGACGGGGAGAAGACCTCGTTCAGCGCCCCGATCTGATCGGGATGAATCGCGAACTTGCCCTTGAAGCCGAGGCTCTTGGCGCGGCCCGCGTTGATTCGGAGGCCGTCGGGGTCGCGGAGCTTGAAGTACGGCGTGTCGAGCGCGAGCACGTGCGCCGCGCGCGCCGCGACGCAGATGCGCGAACGGGCGTAAAGCACCTGCGACTCGTCCTCGAGGCGCTCGATACCCATGTCGTTGGTGAAGTCCTCGCCGCCGAACGCGACGCCCAGGATGCGATCGCTCGCGCGGCAGATCGCGTCGCAGTTGACGATCGCCTCGGCCGTCTCGATCCAAGGCAGCAGCTTCACCGTGCCATTGCCAAGGCCGGCTTGTGCCTCGAGGGAGGCAATGAGCTGCGAGATTGCGCTCACGTCGCCCGCGTTGCGCACCTTGCCCACCGAGACGCCGACGATGTGCGGTCCCACCACGGCGCCGAGATCCGCTTCGATCCAATCCGTCTCGAGCGCGTTGACGCGCGGGATCACGGGCACGCCGGTGGCGGCGAGCTGCGCCAGGGATTTGCGGATCGTCTCGCGCGCGTTGCCCTTCTCGTGCGGCGGCACGGAGTCTTCCATGTCGGGCACGAACGCGTCGGGTCTGAGGCCGACCGCTTTCGCGAGCATGCTCTCCTTGTTGCCGGGCACGAACAGCAGGCTGCGGAAGATCATTCGGATACCTTCAATACGAGCTTGCCGAAGTGCGCGCCCGACTCCATCGCGCGGTGTGCCTCCGCCGCCTGCGCCAGCGGATAGACGCGGTCGATCAGCGGCGCGATGTCGCCCGACGCGAAGTGCGGCAGCACGTCGCGCGCGAAGCGGCGGATGAGCGCGGTCTTGTCGTCCACGGCACGCGGGCGCAACACCGAGCCCACGATCGTGATGCGCTGCACGAGCACGCGTGACAGGTCGATCTCGGCCTTGCGGCCACCCATCACGCCGATCAGCGCGAGCCGCCCGCCGATCGCGAGCGACTTCAGGTTCTGCGCGAGATAGGCGCCGCCGATGTGGTCGAGCAGTACGTCCACGCCGCGCTTGTCGGTGAGGCGCTGCACGGCGTCGGCGAAGTCCTCGCGCTTGTAGTCGATCACGGAGCAGGCGAGGCCGAGCTCCGCGCCGAGCGCCGCCACCCGCTCGACCTTGCCCGTGGACGCGGTGACGAGCACTCGCGCGCGCGGCGCGAGCACCTTGCAGAGCTGCATCGCGGCGGTCGTGACGCCCCCTCCGCCGCCGTGCAGCAGCACGGTCTCGCCGTCGGCGAGCCGCGCGTGGCCGAACACGTTCATGTACGCGGTGAGGTAGACCTCCGGTATGCAGGCCGCCTGCTCGACGCTGAGCGTCTCCGGGATCCGGAGCACGTGGCCGGCGTGCGCGACGGCGAGCTCGGCGTAGCCGCCGCCGCCGAGCAGGGCGAATACGCGTTCGCCGCGGGCGAAGCCCATGACCCCCGTGCCCACGTCCTCGATCGTGCCCGCGGCGTCGAGGCCCAGGATCGCCGACTCGCCGGGCGGCGCCGGATAGTTTCCTTGCCGCTGCACGCAGTCGGGCCGATTCACCGACGTGGCGCCTACTCGGATCGTGACGCAACCCTGCGCCGGAGTCGGCGCCGCCGCCTCACCGAGCCGCATGACCTCGGGGCCGCCGAAGCCGTCCAGCAGAATCGCTTTCACTTGGGGACCTTCATCGTCGGAAGCGCGCTTATGCCCGGCGCCCTATTGTTGTGCCGGAAGCAGTTCCATACTATACCGCCCGCCCAAACGGGCGCCGTCCTCGCCTCCCTCTCTTCAAAGGATTAGCCGCCGTGTTCGAGACTCTGAAGCCGCTGCCGCCGGACGCGATCTTGGGAATCATGACGTTGTTCCGCGCGGATCAGCACCCCGGCAAGATCGACCTCTCCGTCGGCGTGTACCAGGACGAGAAGGGCCGCACGCCGGTGCTCGAATGCGTCAAGCGCGCCGAGCGCGCGATCCTCGAGAAGCAGGACTCGAAGACCTACGTCGCGATCGCCGGCAATCCGGTGTTCAACAAGGGCGTGGAGGAGCTCATCTACGGCGCGAATCATCCCGCGCTCAAGGCGGGCCGCGTGGCCACCGTGCAGGCGCCGGGCGGCAGCGGCGCGTTGAGCGTGGCGGCGCATTTGCTCGCGCGCGCGAAACCCAATGCGCGCGTGTATCTGAGCGACCCGTCGTGGCCGAACCACCTGCCGCTCCTGAAGACGGGCGGCCTCACGCTCGAAAACTATCCGTACTACGACTACCGCAATCACCGCGTCGACTTCGAGGCGATGGCCGCGAAGCTCGAGACGGCGAACGCCGGGGAGATCGTGTTGATCCACGGCTGCTGCCACAACCCGTCGGGCGCCGATCTCTCGCGCGACCAGTGGCAGGCGCTGACGGCGCTCTGCGAGCGCCGCGGTCTCGTGCCGTTCATCGACTTCGCGTACCAGGGTCTCGCCGAAGGCCTCGAGCAGGACGCCTACGGCGCGCGCCTCATGGCCGAGCGCCTGCCCGAGGTCGTGGTCGTGACGTCGTGCTCGAAGAACCTGGGGCTCTACCGCGAGCGCGTGGGCGCGGCGAGCGTCGTGTCGGCGAATGCGGAGCAGAGCAAGCTCGCGCTCGCGAACGCGATGAACGTGGCGCGCGGCATCTACTCCATGCCGCCGGATCACGGCGCCGCGATCGCGGGCAAGGTGTTCTCCGACAAGGAGCTCAGCGCGCTCTGGAACAGGGAGCTCGAGGAGATGCGCGGCCGGTTGAACGGTCTGCGCAAGCTGCTCGTGCAGAAGCTCGCCGAGCGCGAGACGCCGATGGACTTCTCGTTCATCGCGAAGGAGAAGGGGCTGTTCTCGTTCCTCGGGATCACGCGCGAGCAGGTGGTGCGGCTGCGCGACGAGTTCCACGTCTACATGATCGAGTCGAGCCGCATCAACATCGCCGGCGTCAATCACGCCAACGTCGACCGCATCGCCGACTCGATCGCCGCCGTGCTCGCCTGACGCCGCCGGCCGTCCCTCGCTTTGGCCGTTGGGCGGTTTCGCGGTAGCTGCGGCCGCACCTCACGGGTGTGATGCCTGTGCCGCGGCGGTAGCGCCCGCCGAGCCACAGCGCCGAGAGCCGCGGCGCCCGGCCGCGTAGCGGCCGGGTGCTCGCCGAGAGGCGAGCATCCGGAACCGCGGCGGCACTGACTTCTCTATTAGCGACACGAGTGAACGACCGCGGGCCGGACCCCGGCGAACGCGCCGTGGCGAGGGAACCGGCCGAAGGCCGGCGAAGGCGCGTGCCGCGGCACACGCATACGCGCGTGCCCAGGGTGCAACCGCCGCCGCACTGACGGCGACAGCCGAAGTGAGACCAGAGCGCAGCGCGCCGCCGTCAGAGCTGGATGTCGAACTGCGACAAGATCCGGCCGGTGCCCTCGGCGCACTCGCCGTTGTCGAGCACGCCGTC
>DASUFK010000161.1:0-4530 GCA_036274615.1 Gammaproteobacteria bacterium
CTCCGTGGGCCGCTGGGACGGACGAACGCTCGCGGTGACCACGACCAAGATCGATTGGCCGTTCTTCAGCCAGCTCGGCATTCCGCAGAGCGCGGACGTGTCGATCGTCGAGCGGTTCACGCCGACGGCCGACGGCAGCCGGCTCGATTACGCGATGACGGTGACCGATCCCGTGAATTTCACGCGGCCGGTGGAACTCGCGACGCACTGGCTCTATCTGCCGGGCGTGGAGCTCCTGCCGTACGAGTGCACCGGCGGCTGACGCGCGCCCCGGCCAAGTCGGCATCTATAATGCGGCGCGATGCAGACGTTGTGGCAGTGTCCGGCTGACGCCGTAGCCGCGCTCGTGCTCGCGCACGGCGCGGGGGCGGGCATGGAACATCGGCACATGCAGGCGCTCGCGGACGCGTTCGGGCGGCACGGCATCGCGACGTTGCGCTTCAACTTTCCGTACCTGGAGGCGGGCAAGAACCGCACCGATCCGCCCGACGTCGCGAGCGCTGCGATCGCGGCAGCCGCCGCCGATGCACGCAAGCGCACGGGGCTCCCCGTGTGGGCCGGCGGACACTCGTTCGGCGGGCGCATGTCCACTCACGCCGTCGCCGAGCATGGGCTCGAGGCGGCCGGTCTGATCCTGTGCTCGTTTCCGTTGCACATGCCGGGCAAGCCGGACGTGAAGCGCGCGGCGCATCTCGGCAAGGTCGGCCGGCCGATGCTGTTTCTGTCCGGCACGCGCGACGAGCTCGCCGAGCGCGAGTTGCTCACGCGAGTGGTCTCGGGTCTGTCGCGTGCCGAGATCCACTGGCTCGACACCGCCGATCACGGCTTCAAGGTGCTCAAGCGCTCGCGCGCGTCGACCGAGGACGTCTACGACGAGGCGGCACGCGTCGCCCGCGACTTCATCGATCGCACTTGAGGCAGCAGCGCGAGCCATCGCGGCCCCCACGGAGGCCCGCGGACGTCGCGCGAACGCGTCAGATCATCGCGAGCGGCGTCTTGCCGCGCGGCGGCGGGAACGCGCCGTCGAGCTCGGCGAGATCCTCGCGCGTGAGACGCAAGTCGAGCGCCGCGCGGTTGTCGCGCACGTGCTCCGCGCTCGACGCCTTCGGGATCGCGACGATGCCGTCTTGCGCCAGCAGCCAAGCGAGCGCGGCGCGCGGGGGCGTGGCCGAGTGCCGCGAGGCGATCTCGGCTAGCGTGCGATTGCCGAGCAACCGCCGCACGCTGCGCGCGTCGCTGCCGAGCGGCGAGTAGGCCATCACGGGCATGCCGCGCTCGCGGGCCCACGGCAACAGGTCGAACTCGATGCCGCGGTGCTCGAGGTTGTAGAGCACCTGGTTGGTCGCCACGGCCGTGCCGCCGGGCAGCGCGAGCGCTTCGTCGAGGTCGTCGACGTCGAAATTGCTGACGCCGTAGTGGCGCACCTTGCCCGCGTCCGCAAGCGCGGCGAACGCCTCGAGCGTCTCGTCGAGCGGCTTCGACTCGCGCCAGTGCAGCAAATAGAGATCGAGATAGTCGGTGCGCAGCCGCTTCAGGCTGCGCTCGCACGCGGCGATCACGCCTCCGCGCGACGCGTTGCGCGGCAGTACCTTGCTCACCACGTAGGCGCGGTCGCGCCGGCCCGCGATGGCATCCGCGACGAGCTCCTCGGACGCGCCGTCGCCATACATCTCCGCGGTGTCGACGAGGGTGAGACCGAGGTCGAACCCGAGCATGAGCGCGGCGAGCTCCTGCGCCCTGCGCGAGCGGTCCTCGCCGATTTGCCAGGCGCCCTGACCCAGGCGGGGGACCGCCTCTCCGGACGGCAGACGGAACGTGTCCATGTTTCGAGCCTCCTCCGCACGCCCGCGCCCGCGCGTTCCTTCGGCGGCCGTCGGCGTGTCACAATCGATTTCCGCAGTCTAGCGCCGCCCGCGCCGATGCTTCGACCCGGCGCGGCGCAGACGATTCTTGGGGGAATCAGGCGTGAGACGACTTCTGATCACGTTCTGCGCCGCCGCCGCGGCGAGCGCGCTCGGCGCCTGCAGCCGCGGCCCGAGCGGTGCCGACGACGCGCGGCTCGCCGCGTTGCAACAACGGATCGCCGCGCTCGAGCAACGCAAGACGCGCATCGAGGACTCGCACGCGATCGAGCGCCTGCAGTCGGCCTACGGCTACTACGTCGACAAGGGCCTCTGGGACGAGGTCGCCAACCTGTTCGCCGACGACGGCACGATCGAGATCGGTCTCGACGGCGTGTACGTGGGCAAGGCGCGCGTGCGCGAGTATCTCTACGCGCTCGGCAACGGCCGCGCCGGGCTCGCGGAAGGCGAGCTCAACGAGCACTTGCAGGTGATGCCGGTGATCACGCTCGCCGGGGACGGCAAGACCGCGAAGGCGCGGTGGCGCGCGATCATCCTCGAAGGGCGACTGGGCGGCGACGCTCACTGGGGCGAGGGGCCTTACGAGAACGAGTACGTCAAGCAGGATGGCGTCTGGAAGATCAAGTCGCTGCACTGGTACCCCGCGTTGTTCGTGCCGTACGCGGGCGGCTGGCAGACCAATCCCGATCCCACCGGCGGCAAGTACGTCTCCGGCAAGCTGCCGCCCGACCGGCCGCCCACGGTGGAATACAAGACCTGGCCCGACACCTACCTTCCGCCATTCAGCTTCCCGAATCCCGTGGCGAAATACGTGGCGGCGGATCAAGGAGGCGCGCGATGAGCAGGATCACGAGCGCGGCCGCGGCCGCCGCTCTCGCGGCGGCGCTCGCCGGATCGAGCCCGAGCGCCACGTCGCAGGAGCCGGCGCCGATCGAGGCGCTGCTCGCGCGGACCGCCGCGCTCGAGCGTGAGGTGGGACTGCTCGAGGACGCGAACGCCGTCGAGAAGCTCCAGCGGATCTACGGCTTCTACACCGACAAGCAGCTCTGGACGCAGGCGGCCGACCTGTTCGCCGCGAACGGCTCGATCGAAGTCGGCGGCCGCGGCGTCTACGTGGGCAAGGACCGCGTGCTCGCGTTCTTGAAGACCAACGGCCCCGAGTTCCCGCAGCCCGGCCGGCTGTTCGATCAGATGCAGCTGCAGCCGGTCGTGCACGTGGCCGACGACGGGCTCACCGCCAAGGGCCGCTGGCACATGTTCGCGCAGGAGGCGCAGCACGGCGAGTTCGCGAACTGGGGTCTCGGCGTGTTCGAGAACGAGTACGTCAAGGAGGGCGGCGTCTGGAAGATCGCCAAGCTGCACCTCTACACGACGATGTACACGCCGTACGCGGACGGCTGGGCGAAGACCGCGATCCCGAACGCGGGGCCGTCGGCCGAGCTGCCTCCCGACCGTCCGCCGAGCGTGAGCTACGCCGCGTATCCCGCCGCGTTCGCCGTGCCGTTCCACTACGACAATCCGGTGACGAGCGCCCCGGCCCCCAAAGCAACCGGTTACGTGACGTTCGACGGCGGGCCGAACCTGAACGCGGCCGCGGCCGCGCTCGAGGCGCGGCTCGGGAAGGTCGACGAGCGCATCGGGCGGCTCGAGGACGTCACGCAGCTCGAGCGCATGAACTCGATCTACGGCTACTACCTGGCGCACCTGCAGTGGGACGACCTCACCGGCATCTTCTCGCCCACCGGCACCATCGAGATCGCGATGCGGGGCGTGTACGCGGGCTCGGCCAGCGTGCGCCGCAATCTCAATCTCTACGGACAGGCCACCGACAGCCAGTTCGGCCTGCAGCACAACCACATGCAGTTCCAGCCGGTGATCGATCTCGCGCCCGATGGCCAGAGCGCGCACATGCGCTCGCGCGCGCTCAGCATCATGGGTCAGTGGGAGCGCTACAGCCAGTGGATGGGCGGCATCTACGAGAACGAGTACGTCAAGGAGAACGGCGTCTGGAAGATCAAGCACGACCAGGTCTTCAACACCTACTTCGTGCCGTACACGGTTGGCTGGAAGGACGTGATGCCGCGCCCGCCGCCCGGGATTTCTAAAGATAACCCTCCGGACTCGCCGCCGACCCATCCGTTCGAGATGTATCCCGCGCCGTTCCTGCCGCCGTTCCATTACGCGAATCCGGTAACGGGGGCCGCAGTCGCTTGGACGCCCCCACAGTGAGCGTACTCGCGCGTATAGTTCGCACATTCAGGGCGCCATCAGCGCCCCCGACCCCGTTGGAGAATCGCCAATGACCGAGAAGAGACAAGACCTCGATCGCCGTTCGTTCGTCGCGGCTGCCTTGGGCGCCACCGCCGGAGTCGGCGCGCTGCTGTCGGGCGGCGCCGCGCAGGCGCAACCGCCTCCCGGCCCCGGGGGCCGCGAGCTCGGCACCACCGCCGGCGCGAACATTCCTCCGGAGATGCGCCGGCCCGCGATGCTCTACAAGCTCGAGGCCGACGTGCGCGACTGCTCCGTCACCGGCAAGATTCCGTCGGACTTGAACGGCGCGTTCTACCGCGTGGGCCCCGACCCGCAGTACCCGCTGCACCCGCGCGACATCCCGTTCGACGGCGAAGGTCACGTGAGCATGTTCCGCATCAAGAACGGCCGCGTGGAC
>DASUFK010000162.1:0-17112 GCA_036274615.1 Gammaproteobacteria bacterium
GCCGTGGTCAAGGCCGACGCCTACGGGCTCGGGGTCGAGCGCGTCGCGGCGCGCCTCGCGCGCGAAGGCTGCGCGAAGTTCTTCGTCGCGACGCTCGCGGAAGCCGAGCAGCTGCGCGCGCTCGTGCCGGACGCGTCGATCTACGTGTTCGACGGCGTCGTCGGCGGCGAGGCGGACGCGCTCGTGGCCGCGCGGGCGATTCCCGTGCTCAACTCGCTCGAGCAGATCGAGCGGTGGGGCGCCCGCGGTCCCGCCGTGCTGCACATCGATACCGGCATGACGCGGCTCGGGCTCGGCACCCCGGAGGTGCGGCAGCTCGCCGCCGAGCCCGCGCGGCTCCGCGGTCTGCAAATCGACTACGTGCTCACGCACCTCGCCTGCGCCGACGAGCCGGGTCATCCGCTCAACCGCTCGCAGCTCGCGCGCTTCGACCATCTGCGCGCGCAGCTGCCGCCGGCGCCGACCTCGATCGGCAACTCCGCCGGGATCTTCATCGACGAATTCCATCGCGGCGACCTCGTGCGCCCGGGCATCGCCCTCTACGGCGGCAACCCGTTTCTCGACCGCGCCAATCCGATGGCGCCGGTAGTGACGCTCGCCGGCAGGATCTTGCAGGTCCGCGCCGTGGACGAAGGGCTCACGGTGGGCTACGGCGCGACTTACGGCGTGGCGCCGCCCACGCGGCTCGCGGTGGTGGGCGTGGGCTACGCGGACGGTTATCCGCGGATCTTGGGCAACCGCGGCGCGGCCGCGATCGCCGGCCGGCACGTGCCCGTCGTGGGGCGCGTGTCGATGGACCTGCTCACGGTCGACGTGTCGAACGTGCCGTCGGGTGAGTCGCGCGTCGGCGACTGGGTGGAGCTCATCGGCACCGAGATCGGCCTCGACAAGGTCGCGGCCGCGGCGGACACGATCAGCTACGAGATTCTCACGGGACTCGGCAGGCGCTTGCATCGCGAGTACCGCGAC
Organism: Gammaproteobacteria bacterium; assembly: GCA_036274615.1. Lineage (GTDB taxonomy): Bacteria > Pseudomonadota > Gammaproteobacteria > Steroidobacterales > Rariloculaceae > FEN-1219. Next base: position 970 of record DASUFK010000162.1, read on the forward strand.
TGACACGCTAGTGACCGATGGCGACATTCGAAAGCATGACGAGCGTAGACGGCGTGATCACGCGGACGGCGGACGCGCGCGTGCCCGTGCTCGACCGGGGGTTCCTCTACGGCGACTCGGTCTACGAAGTGTTCCGCACCTACGACGGCGTGCCGCTGTTCTACGAGGAGCACTGGGCGCGGCTCCGGAACTCGGCGTCGTTGATCCGCCTCGAGATCGGGCTCTCGCTCGCGGAGCTCACCGCCGCGATCCGCGCCACGATCGACGCCACGGGCGCGCCGCGCTCCCGCACGGACGTGTACGTGCGCTACATGATCACGCGCGGCGAAGGGCCGGTCGATTTGTTCCCGTCGCCCGACCTGAAGAACCGCTACGTGATCATCGTGCGCCCCGTGCCGAACTGGGGCGCCGAGAGCTACGCGCGGGGCGTGCGCCTGAGCGTTGCCCAGACGCTGCGCAATCCCACGCGCGCGCTCGACCCGAACATCAAGGGCGGGAATTATCTGAACAACGTGCTCGGCGTGATGGACGCGCGCGCCGCCGGCGCCGACGACTGCGTCATGTTGAACGAGGCGGGCTTCGTGACCGAGGCGTCGAACAGCAATCTGTTCTTCGTGATCGACGGCCGGCTGATCACGCCGAGCCAGGCGGCGGCGAACCTGCGCGGGCTCACGAAGGCCGCCATCCACGAGGCGTGCAAGGCGCGCGGGCTCGAGTCGGCGGAGGACGAGGTGGCGGCGGCGGATCTGGCCCGCGCCACCGAGTGCTTCCTCTCGAGCGCCACGCGCGAGGTGATGCCGGTGGCGAGCGTGCGGCAGCTCGATGGGTCGGTGATCCGGTTTCCCGAGGGGGGCGGGCCGATCACGCGGCGCGTGGCCGGCTATTACCAGGAGTACGTGGCCGACTACGTGGCGCGCTCGCGGTTATCCTTCTTCGCCGGCTGAGCACAGCCGGCGCCAAAATCGCGGGGGTTACGGTAGAATGCCCGCCACGCCCGGCTCCGTGGATCCACTGCTCCAACGCAGCAGGGCGGCAAGTCGCTGATTCTCAAAGCACGCGCCCGTAGTTCAGCTGGATAGAACGTCGGCCTACGAAGCCGAAAGTCGGGAGTTCGAATCTCTCCGGGCGCGCCAACTTGCTTCTTGTCGCCGTCGCGCTGCTCGTAAGCCGCTGGGAACACAACAAAACTTCGGTGGATCGGGCTGCTCTCTCTCTTCTAATCCATCCAGACGAACGCCTGAATGTCTCGGTGTCGCCGGACGGCATTGTTTGCCTGGACTACCCGGAATAACTGCGGATCGTCTTCAGCAACCGGCGGCTTTCTGCGCGAAGCGATCCGATTACGGTCAGGATTCCTTCGCGCGCGAAGGGAGAATGCGGTAGCGGGGGCTGCCCATTTGGATGATGGGAACAGCCGGCACCTCATCGAGCCGCTCTACTCGGAGAGCATTGCCGCCCGGCGTGCATCGATCGAATGGTGGCGGACGACGAGCTCCGGAATGCCGGTGAGCCACTCTCCCGAGACCGGCTCGCCCTTCAGGTTGTGATCCAAGAACTCGAGCACGACGATGTCGAGGATGTCGATCATCCTCATGCCGTCGATGGGCCCCGTCAATCCGAGCGTCCTGAAAAGGGGCCACACGTAGGTGAAGTCGGTGAAATCGAAATGGGTCGAGCCCCTGACGCCATAGTCCCAAAAGTCGTGCGCCGGCGGTAAGTAGGCGAAATCGTTTCCGCCTTGATGCTCCTCGTGATAGAGCATCAGAAATGGCGCCGCGACCGGCTGATTCCACCGGCGGCCGAATTGGGTGCCGTCCAGATTGACGCCTGCCTTGCAGCGGCTATCGACCTTGCAGAATTCTCCGGCCGCCGCGCCGCCGTACGACATGCCGAGAACGCCGAATCCGGCGGTGTCGATCGAACTCGAAAAGCCCGCGACCGGCGCCTGCAAGTCTCCCAGCGTATCGGCGATGAACTGAATATCTTCGACCCAGTACTGCAGCATGGAATTCTGCGCAAAGTAGTCGTAGAGGAAGTAGTCCTCGAGCCGATCTTCGGAGACGAGCTGTCCGTAGGCGGCAAGCTCTTCGCTCGCGACGGCTTGTCTCAGAAGGGCTCGTCTGTCGCGCCCATCCAGAGCGAAGTACTGGTCGGCCAGCGGTGAAAGCACTTTCTTGACGGCCGAAATCTCGTCCATGTCGTGCGACGCCTCGAAGATCGCGCCGACCAAACCTCGAGGCAGCTCGGCACGCGGTAGATCCAGGTCGCTCGGGTAGCCGCTCACCGCCGTGACGGTTCCTGCGCCATCGAGGTTTACCTTCGACGATTGATACGGATGGGCGATGCTGAAGATCACATAGCCGTGGCTTGCCAAATGCTCCATCAACAGCTGGTTCTGAGACGTGAAGCCGGGCGCCAGGGCGTGATTGAACAACAACACCGGGAACGGCCCATGATCGGGCGCCGCAACCGGCGCGTGCTCGTATGAGTGCGTGGCGATGCGTCCGAGATAGCCGAACAGCAAGCTCTGTCTCGTGTAGTCGCCCTCATAGAGCTCCTGAAAGAGCGTCCGAGCCGGAAAACCTCGCGACGCACCTGTTTGTGCCGGATACCAAACCTCGACATAGAGCTCGCGGTTGCGAGCGGGTGCGAATCGCTCCTTCCTCGAGTCATCCGTAATGGAATACTCGAACGTTCCTACGCCGTAGGGGCCCGAGGATTCCGGTAGCGAGAAGATGGGCAATTCGTGAGTCAAGACCGCCGACGCGCTCATCAGCAAGACCAGCGGCACGGCCCCTAGCACCCGCCAAACCCGTCCCGTTTCGCTCTTCTTCAGCGTCGCCAGCAGCGTCAGCACGCCGAAGCCGAGGTATGCCGGAAGCATCTGCCAGCGGAGGCCTTCGGCGGCCGCGCTGAGCGCCACCGTGTCGAGCCCGGCGACGGCGATGATCGAATAGGCCAATGGAAGTCGAGCAGGCCCCAGCAGCAGTCTGACGATGCCGGCCGCGAGCACCGCCAAGAACAAGACTTCAAAGAGTTGCAACGGGCGTCTCCTCGCTTCGGCGGTCCCCTTTCGATGAGCATTACGAACGGGCCGAGACGAAGTTACAGACGACCGCCGCCCGCGACTGTTCATGTCCATGGACGGACTTATTTTCCCTGCCCGGCTAATCGTCTCGAACGTGCCCCCATACACTCTTGCCGGCGAAGCAGACGAGGGATGACGCATGGAGACCTTGGCGATCTATCTCGCAGCCGGGCTCATGATCGGGCTCGGCGGGTTGGGCGCGGCAATCGGTGTGGGCATTCTCGGCAGCAGGCTCTTGGAAGGATGCGCGAGGCAGCCGGAGCTCGCCGCGCCGCTGCAGGGCAAGTTCTTCATCGTGATGAGCGTCGTCGACGTGATCCCGATCGTGGGGCTCGCCGTTGGGCTGTACCTCATCTTCGCGGTCGCGGCCGGTTAAGGCCGCTCCGAATCGACTGTATCCGAATAAGGCCGAATATGGGCTATCCGCCGACATTTGTTTAATATCGTAAACAGACGCCGCGGGAGCCCCCATGAGCCGATGGCAAGGATTTGAAGAGCTCGTCAAGGTCGTGGAGATCGGCAGCTTCTCCGGCGCCGCCAAGGCCATGGGTGTCTCCAAAGGCCACGTGAGCCAGCGCGTCAGTCAGCTCGAAGACCGTCTCGGCGTACGGCTCCTGCACAGAACCACTCGCAAGCTGTCGCTCACCGAGCTCGGCAATCTCTACTACCACCGCTGCAAGCAGGTCATCGACGACCTCGACGAGATCGAGCAAGCCGTCTCGCAGTATCAGCAGCGGGCCACCGGCGTTCTCAAGATCAGCGCTCCCAATCTGCTCGGCGAGCTGCACATCGTCCCGGCCGTCGCCGACTTCTTGACCGACAACCCGAACCTCGAGATCGAGCTCAACTTCTACAGCCGCAAAGTGGACCTCGTCGAGGACGCTTACGACGTGGCGATCCAGGTTGGAGCGAGAACGGACATCAACGTGGTCAACAAGCCTCTGGCCAAGACCACGTTCCAGCTCGTGGCCACGCCGCGCTTCCTCAATCGCTACGGAACGCCGGAGAAGCCGCGCGACTTGAAGCACTTGCGTTGCGTGATGTTCACCGAGTACGGCGCCGGCAAGCCGTGGAAATTCATCCGCGGGAGCGAAGAGGTCGCCGTGACCGGTTTGTGCCGCTGGCACAGCAACAACGGTCACTGCTTGCTCGCGGCCGCGAGAGACAGTCTCGGCCTCGCCTACCTGCCGGACTACTACTTGGCCGAAGACCTCGCGAGCGGTCGATTGGTTCGTGTGCTCGAGGAATGGCGAGGGCTCGAACGAGACGTGGTCGCCATCTATCAGCAGCGCCGGCATCTATCCGCGAAGGTGAAGCTCTTCGTGGATTTCATGCAAGACCGCTTCGGTCAACGAAGACCCTGGTAAGCGGAGCTGAATCGCCCTAGCGAACCGGGTCGGACGACTTCCAGAAGCGCGGCGTGGCCAGCGGCATCGTGCGGAAGAACGCGTTCACCGAATGGATCTCGCCGCCCCACACCTTGAAGCCCTCGAACGTGACGAGCGCTTGCCCCGGCCCGTACGAATCGGTATAGCCGAAGTTCATCCATAGGAGCACGGTGCCGTTGTCTTCGTCTACGGCTGCCACGCTCGCGACGATCCCCGGGTGCAGCATCACGCGCTGCGTATACATGCCGCACGGTTGGCGCCCGCAGCCCTCGCCGGCGGTGATCACGCCGTTCTCCACGCGATAGGCCTCCTTGGCGAACGGCGTCGCGTCCGGGAAGCTGCCGATCCGCAGGCCCTCCGGATAGGTGAGGGCGGTCTTGATCATCGCCTCGCGCGACTCCTTCTTGCCCGCGGGCACCGGATCGTTGAAGCCCCGGATCGGCTTGCCGAGCTCGGTGGGCTGGAAGCGGGACTCCGACGTGATGCGCTGCACCAGCGTCTCGATACCGGTGATCTTCTTGTCGCTCACGTAGAGCACCACCGAGTAGAGGAGCCGGTTCTTGTCCTCGAGCAGCACGAGGTGCGCGGCTGCGATCTGCTTGGCCGTGTCGAGATAGTCCTGGCGGAACGTGTCCTTGCCCGTGACCGTTTTCCACACGCCGTCGCCGAGCTTGAGCTCGGCGGAGTCTTCGGTGTAGCGCACGTTGGCGGCGAGTGGCAGCTTTGCGGGATCGCGGGCGACGAGGGCGTCGACGTAGGTGCTGATCATCCCGCCGAGACAGGTGCGATCGCACTTCTGGGCCTGCGCAGGCGCCGCCGCCAAACCCGCCAGGACGAGTGCGGCGCAGACGGCGACGGACTTGCCCACCAGAACGTCTCCAAGAATCTTCATGACCGATCCCCCCAATCGTGTGCTCCGCAGCGGGGGAGACTGACCGACGCAAGCTCGCGGCGTCAAGGCGCCGCGGTGCTACCATCCCTCGGATCGTCATCGAAGGCCCGGAGGCACCCATGAGACCGATCGCACTACTCGCAGCATCGGTGCTCGGCGCGTTCCTCGCGCTGCCGGCGGCCGCGCAGCGCGCGGCTCTGCCGCCGCCCGGCCCGATCGAGCACATCAACGGCAACCTGTACAAGATCTTCGGCGGGGGCGGCAACACGCTCGTCTTCGTGCAGCGGGACGGCGTGCTGCTCGTCGACACGAAGCTGCCGGGGAACGGCCAGGCGATCCTCGATCAGGTGAGGACCGTCACCGACAAGCCGATCACCACGATCGTCAACACGCACAATCATCCCGATCACGTGGGCAGCACCGACTTCTTTCGCGAGAAGTTTCCCAACGTCCAAGTGGTGGCGCAGGAAAACACCAAGGCGTGGGTCGAAAAGAACCCCCAATACCAGCCGGCAGTGGTGCCCAACGTCACCTTCAAGGACCGGATGACGATCGGCACGGGCGACGACCGCGTGGAGCTCTACTACTTCGGCGTCGCGCACACCGACGGCGACGCGTTCGTGGTGATCCCGGCGGCGCGCGCGATGTTCTTGGGCGACGTGATGGCCTGGAACATGGCGCCGCTGATCGACCCGCCCACCGGCGGCAGCGTGATCGCGCTGCCGGACGCGCTCGAAAAAGCCGCGGCGGCCGTGAAGGGCGTGGACACGGTGATCGAGGGCCACGGCAACGTGAACACCTGGGAAGGTTACCTGCGCTTCACGCGGTTCAACCGGGCGCTACTCACAGCGGCGCGCACGGCGTACCAGCGCGGCGATCCGCCCGGCGCGGCGGTGGCCGAGCTCGAGCGCGTGCCGGAGTTCGCGCCGCTGCTCGGCACGAGCCTGCTGCCGGGGCTCGAATACGGCAACACGCCGAAGTCTCGCGCGCACATGAATGTGAACGTCGCCTATCAGCTGCTGAGTGGCGAGACGGTCACTACCAACTTCGGCGCGCCGCTACCGGCCACCGACAAGCACAAAGGCTCGGACGCCAAGGACACCGCCGCGCCGCTCGCCCGCCCGGTGCCGGTCGACGGTCATTGATCGCGCAGCGCCTCGAGCGGCGGCGCGTTCGCCGCGCGCCACGCAGGGACCCATGACGCGATGAGCGCGGAGATCAAAATCACCCCGACGACGGACAGCAACGTGGCAGGATCGCTCGGCTCGACCCCGTAGAGCATGCCGGCAAGGAATCGCCCGAGCGCTAGCGCGGCCGCGATTCCGGCCAGCAACCCGATCAATACGGGCTTGAGGCCCTGGCGAAGCACCATCGCAACGATGGTGCCCTGGTCCGCTCCGAGAGCCATGCGCATCGCGATTTCCTGAGTGCGCGTCGCGACGCTGTACGCGAGCACGCTGTAGCTGCCGAGCGAAGCAATCAAGAGGGCGGCCGCTGCGAACGCGGCCACTAGCAGCATTTGAAAGCGGCGCGCCGCGAGCGCGGCATCGTCGATCGCTGCCATAGTCTCGATTCTGGACAGTGCGAGCGTGGGATCGAGCGCGGCGACCGCGGAGCGCAGCATCGCGACCGCCGCGAGCGGTTCGCCGGAAGTGCGAATCGCAATGGATACGGGCGTGAACACGAAGAACGTGGCCGTCAACGGCTCGTAGACGAGCGGCGTCGGATCGGCTTCCAGGCTGCTGCTGTAAGCGTCGCTGACCACGCCGACGACCTCGAATGTGTCGTCCGGCGCCCCGTTGTAGAACCGGCGTCCGACTGCACCCCCTTCCGGCCACAACGCTCGGGCGGTGGCCGCGGAGAGCACGGCGACTTTGCGGCCCATGTCCGTGGGCTCGAGTGTGCGGCCGGCGACGAGACGCACGCCGATGGCCTCGAGATAGCCCGCGGAAACGTACCGGTAGTCGACCTCGAGCCGTTCCTGCACGGGCGGGTCGGTACCCGCCGGCACGGCCTCGGCTCCCCAACTCCTGCCGCGCAACGGCAGCGCCGAGGTGACGCCCGCGGCGCGAGCTCCGGGGCGCCCGCGTGCGTCGGCCAGCAAGGCGTCGTAGAACGCGAGCTTTGCCGCGTTGTCGCGGTAGGTCGCGGCCGGCAAGCCGATTTGAGCCGTGAGCACGTTGGTCGGGTCGAACCCGCGGTCCACGGCGTTCAGACGCACGAAGCTCGTGAGGAGTAGCCCGGCCGCCACGAGCAAGCCCACGGTCAAACCTACTTCCGCGACGACGAGCGACTGCCTGAAACGCGCGCCCCGAGGCGAGTCGCCGACGGCGCCGCGCGCAACGCGCAGCGATTCCTGCGGGGCCGCCCGCGTCATGCGGATGGCCGGCAGCGTGCCTATGACCAGCGTTGCAATCGCAGTGAGCGCGAGCGCCGCGAGCAATGCCGGCATGTCGATACGAAGCTCTTCGACGCGCGGCAGCGTCGCGGCGGCCGAGCGCAACCATGCGAGCGCGCTCGCGGCGATGATCACGCCGGCCGCCGCGCCGGCCGCTGCGAGTATCGAGCTTTCGACGAGCACGCCGCGGAATATCGCGAACCTCGACGCGCCAAGAGCCGCGCGGATACCCACTTCGCGGCTCCGCACCTTGGCACGTGCGAGCATGAGGTTTGCGATGTTCAAGCACGCGACGGCGAATGCGGCGGCCACCGCGGCGAGCAGCAGCAACAAGCTCTCGCGGCTCGATCCGGTGACCAGCTCGTGCAGCGGCGTGAGCGCGCCTCGCAGTGTGAGCCCCGCGTCGAAGTGCTCGCTCGCTATCGCGGCTTGGATCGCGTTCAGGTGGTCGAGCGCCGCCTCTGGCGACACGCCGCGGGCAATGCGCGCGAGCGCGGTGTAACTGTAGTTGTTGTTCCAGTTCCACCACGAAAGGCGCGCGGGTCCCCACGGCCGATAGACGTCGACCCGCGGCGACCGGTTCCAGTAGTCGCGAAAGCCGCGGGGCAGAACTCCCACGATCACCGACTGCTCGCCGTCGAGCGTGATCGTGGCGCCGAGAATGTCCGGATTCGAGCCGAACGCGCGGCGCCACAGCGCGTCGCTGATGACGGCCGCATTGGACCCCGCGTTGCCGTCTTCCGGCAGGAACGTTCGGCCGAGTTGCGCGGACACACCCATGACGGAGAACGCATTCGGCGTGACGCGCACCCTGAGCAGGCGTTCCGGCACGGCGTCGACCGAGAAGTTGACCTCCTGTACGTACTCGGCGAGCGCTATGTCCTCGAAGCAATCGCACTTGCGCCATTCGTCGTAGTGCAACGCGTTAGCCGAGCGCTGCGCTCCGCTGCTCTCCGGCAACACCTCGTTCACGACCACGAGGCGCTCGGGGTCGGGATAGGGCAGCGGCTCGAGCAGCACGGATCTCACGAGCGAGAACACGGCGACGTTCGCGCCAATGCCGAGCGCGAGCAACGAGCAAACGCCGGCGGTGAAGGTTCCGTCGCGGCGCAGCGCACGTGCGGCGATCTTCGCGTCGTCTCGGAGCCGATCGACGGCCGCGACGGCCCAGTTTTCTCGGCACGATTCTTTGTGCAGGTCGATTCTGCCGATCGCGCGGAGGGCCGCCGCGCGAGCTTCGACTTCGGTCATTCCGAGGCCGATGTTTCGTTCGATCTCGCTGTCGACGTGGTACTGCAGCTCTTCATCGAGCTCCCGTTCGACGCGCTCGCGCTGGAACAGCGACCGAACGAGCAACGGCAACCTGTAGATCCAGCGCTGGATGCTCACTGCTCATGCCTCCGTCAGATTTACGACGAGCGTGATGGCTTCTGACAAACGAAGCCATTCGTCGGTCTCCTTACGAAGAGCTTTCTTACCGAGGCGCGTCAGCGAGTAGAACTTGGCGCGCCGATTGTTCTCCGTCTGGCGCCACTCCGCCTTCACCCAGCCGCCCTGCTCGAGCTTGTGCAGTGCCGGGTACAGGGAGCCGTCGCTGACTTGGAGCTTGTCGCCCGACACCCGCTTCAGCGACTGGCTGATCATCCAGCCGTTCATTGGCCGCAGGTCGAGCATCTTGAGTACAAGTAGATCGAGGGTGCCCTGGACGAGATCGGTTGGCTTGCTCATGTTCTTCCTCTTGGTTACCGAGAGTACAGGCGCTCATCTCGGTAAGCAAGGGGAAGACGTGGCGCGTCGGCGCGAAGACGTGTCAGCGGCGCTCGGTGCCAGGTGCGCCGCCCGCCGTCGCGATCTGCGTACGCGCGTCGGCGGAAGGCGTCTCCGCGAGCCGCTCCTGCGCGCAGCGGTAGAACGCCGCCGGGCCGTAGAACGCGCCGATGCTGTCGCAGGCGTCCTCGATCGCCTTACGCTCGCCGTCCGTCAAGGCCGCGAGCGACGGCTTGCTCTCGAGCTGCGCGAGGTCGGCGAGCTGCTCGGCGACGCAGCGATCGAGCCCGGCGTTGCCGTCGCGGATCTTCGCGCGCGCACAGGCCTCGTCGATCACGGCGCGCTCCGAATCGGTGACGGGCAACGCTCGCGCGGGCCGGTCCGCGGCGATGCGTTGCATCTCCGACTCGACGCAGCGGTTGTAGACGGCCACGCCGGCCGCACGGGCGCAGGTCTTGCGCACGGCCTGCCTGTCCGCCGCGGTGCCGGATTCGAACAGCCGCGCTTCGGCGATGCCCGCGTCGCGTACGCGCACGAGCAGCTCGCGCCGTAGCGATTCCGAGATCACGCCGCTCGGCCGGCGGCCCTGGTCCATCTCGTACGCTTCGACGGCGGCCTGGGTCTTTGCGCCGTAGAAGCCGTCGACGGCGCCGGGCGTGTAGTCGAGCGCGCGCAGCAGCTCTTGGACGTCCTTGGTGAGCACGGAGTAGTCGGCGGCGGCAGGCTCGCCGGATGCCGCGGCGGCATACGCCTCGGCCGTCGCCTCCGCCACGATCGCCGCGCGCGCGTCGTCGACGTCGCGCCGGGCTTGCGCCAGATCGTCGTCGCGGTAGCGGAAGTGGGTGCAGCGGCGGTTGTAGTCCGCGAGCTTGGTGTTGAACCCCGGGGTCGTGCGGTGGGCGCTGCGCTGCATCACCTCGATGCGGATGTCCTCGCGCAGGCACCAGCGGATCTGCGCCAACGACAGCACGCGGTAGAGGCCGGCCGACGGCACGTCCACGTCCAAAGTCGGACCCTCGGGCGACAGCAGCGAGACCGGCGGCGGTGCGTGCGACGGGCTGAGCACCGGCATGAGGAAGTGCAGACCGAGCCCGAGCGCGACGACCGCGGCGAGCGCCTTGAGGCCGCGCCAGTGCCGAGCCGCACCGCGTGTGTTGCGGCCGCCGGCGAACGGATCGGCATCGAGGCTCGAGCCGGAGCGTTCCGAGCGCTGCTTGTGGGGATCGTGGATCACCGCTTCGGCCTGCTAAACGCCTCGGCAACGGTATCGTCCCACCATAGCAGCCGGGGTTCGGCCAGAACGAGCGCCAGCGCACAAAAGCCCTCAGCCGCCGAGCATGAACCTCGGCAGCACCAGCGACAGCGCGGGTACGTAGGTTATGACCACCAGGAACCCGAGCAGCAACGCGAGCCAGGGCAGGCTCGCCCAGATCACCGACGTCACGGGCAGCCCCGACACGGCGCTCGCGACGAACAGGTTCAACCCCACGGGCGGATGAACGAGGCCGATCTCCATGTTCACGACGATCACGATCCCCAGGTGCACCGGATCGATCCCGAGCTGCGTCGCGATCGGAAACAAGATCGGTGCGAGGATCAGCACCACCGACGTCGGATCCATCAGCGTGCCGGCCGCGAGGAGGACCACGTTCACGAGCAGCAGGAACGCCCACGGCGGGAGATCCGCCGCGAGCACGCTCGCGACGATGGTCTGCGGGATCTGCTCCGTGGTGAGCACGAACGCGAACAGATACGCGTTCGCGACGATGAACATCAGCATGGTCGTCACGCGCACGCTCTCGACCAGCACCTTCGGCACGTCGCGCACCTTGACGTCGCGGTGCACGAACACGGCCACGACCGCGGCGTACACGGCCGACACGGCGGCCGCCTCGGTAGGCGTGAACACGCCGCCGTAGATGCCGCCGAGCACGAGCACGATCAAGAGCAGCCCCCAGAACGCGTCGCGCGCCGCGCGGCCGATCTCGCGCGAGCTCGCCGAGCTCTGCCGGGGCAGCGCGGCCCGGCCCGCCGTGAGATAGATCGCCGCCATCATCAGAGCCGTGAGGAGGACGCCGGGCACGATGCCGGCGATGAACAACGCGCCCACCGACGTCTCGGTGATGGCGCCGTACACCACCATCACGATCGACGGCGGGATCAGGATCGCGAGCGTGCCCGCGCTCGTGACGACGCCGGTGGCATACTCGCGCCGATAACCCGCGCCGACCATGCCGGCGATCGTGATCGAGCCCACGGCGACCACCGTGGCCGGCGACGAGCCCGAGATCGCCGCGAACAGCGCGCACGCGAGCACCGACGCCATCGCGAGCCCGCCGCGCACGCGGCCCGTGATCGCGATCGCGAACGCGATGAGCCGCTTCGCCACACCCCCGGTGGTCAAGAAGGTGCCCGCGAGAATGAAGAACGGCACCGCGAGCAGCGGGTACACCTCCATCGCGTGGAAGAACTGCTGCGCGAGCGACAGGAGCGACTGGTCGCCGAACAATGCGAGCGTGAGCACGCTCGAGAGCCCGAGCGCGATCGCGACCGGCACGCGGATCGCGAGGAGCAGCAGCAGGCTGCCGATCAGGAACGCGACCGTCACTCGCCGCGCTCCGCGGCGGCGGGCCGCGCCGGCTCGTCGCGCCCGCCGTGCGCTGCCGGCGGCGCGGTGCCGCGTGCGATGCCCATGGCCGCCTGCACGAGCCGCAAGCCGAGCAGCGCGAATCCGATCGGCAGCGACGACAGCAAAATCCAGCGCGGCAACGGGATGTCGTGCGCGAGGTTGCCGAACGCGTAGAGCCGCCGTACGAGCGTGAAGCTGCCGATGAGCATCAGCGCCACGTAGAGCAGCGACAGGGCGATCGCGGTCAGCGCCGTGGCCTTCTGCGCTCGCGGCGACAGATGCTTGGTGATCACGTCGACGGCGAGGTGGCTGCCGGTGCGCACGCCGTTCGAGATGCCGACCAGCACGAGCCAGCCGAATAGATACACCGTGGCCTCGAGCACCCACACGAGGCCCGAGTTGAACGCGTAGCGGAGCACCACCTGGAGGAACGTGAGCAGCGTCATCGCGGCGAGCAGCGCTGCCGTGAGGAAGTCTTCGACGCGGTCGAGCGCGCGCAGGGTCATGCGAGCCTGGCGAGCGAGCAGGGCGTCAAGGCGCGCGCGCGCCGGCCGCGTCCAGCAGCTCCGGGCCGATGTCCTTGGCGAACTGATCCCATACCGGCCGCATCGCCGCGCGCCACTGCGCGCGCTGCGCGTCGTCGAGCTCGACGAGCTTCATGCGCCCGGTCGCGAGCACGGCGGCGCGCGCCTCGTCGTTGACCGTGCGGGCGGTGGAGTTCACGTACTGGGTGGCGTCGGCCATCGCGCCTTCGAGCGCGGTGCGAACGTCCGACGGCAGCTTGCGCCACGCGTCGGGATTCACGGCCACCAGGTAGCCGATGTAGCCGTGATCGCTCTCGGTGACGTACTCCTGCACCTCGTAGAACTTGCTCGCGTGGATGTTCGACCAGCTGTTCTCCTGCGCGTCGATCGCGCCGAGCTGCAGCGCCTGATACACCTCGCCGTATGGCATCTTCTGCGCGTTGCCGCCGATCGCTCGGATCTGCGCGAGCAGCACGTCGGAGTCCTGGATGCGGAACTTGAGGCCCTTGGCGTCGGCCGGCACGCGCAGCGGCTTGTGTGCCGTCAGCTCCTTGGTGCCGTTGTGCCAGTACGCGAGGCCGTGGATGCCCTTGCCGTCGAGCTCCGTGAGCAGCTTCTTGCCGGCCGCGCTCGACTGAAACGCCTCGACCTTCTCGATGTCGGCGAATAGGAACGGCAGGTCGAAGATCTGGAAGCGCTTGGTGAGCCGGTCGAGCTTCGAGAGCGAGATCGCGATCATCTGGATCTCGCCGAACGCGAGCGCCTCGAGGGCGGTTTGGTCGTCCATCAAGCTGCCGGAAGGGTAGACCTCCACGCGCACGCGGCCCGGCAGCCGCTCCTCGGCGAGCTTCTTGAAGCGCTCGGCGCCCAGGCCCTTCGGCGTGGTGGGCGCGAGGTCGTGCGGAAACTTGATGACGATCGGCGCTTGCGCGAGCGCGGCGCCCGCCGACAGCGTGGCGAGCAACACCGCCGCCGCGCGCCGTAGCCGTTGGTTGGTCCTCATCGCCGCTCCCCCGAGCCGGAAATTAGGGACATGTTACTTTTTTCGACCGGCGACGCCGGCTGTCAGCTCAACGCTTTGGCTCCCGCCTCGGCGCAAGCCTCGTCCTCGGCGCTCGAGCCGCCCGAGATGCCGAGCGCGCCCACGAGCGCGCCGTCCACGATCAGCGGCACGCCGCCTTCGACCGGGATCGCGCCCTGGAGGCGCAGCACGCGCAGGCCGTCGCCGCCCTTCGCGAGCACGTCCTGCAACATCTTGGTGGGCCGCTTGAAGATCGCGGCGGAGCGCGCCTTCTGCTCGGCCACTTCCACGCTGCCGACCTGCGTCTGGTCGAGCTTCTCGAGATAGACGAGGTGCCCGCCGGGATCGACGATCGCGGCAACGACGGCCCAGCCGTTGTCCTTCGCCGGCGCGAGCGCGGCCGCGGCGGCCTTCTTCGCCTCGGCGAGCGTGATCGAGCGGCCGTACGGCGGCAGTTTCGGCCCCGGCGCGGGCTTCGACGCGCTCACGACTGTCCTCCGAGCCGCCGATACACTTCGTGCGCGACCACGAAGTCGTTGCGGTCGAGACCGAGCCCGCGGCACGCGTTCATCATCTCGTTCGCCACGGCCGCGAGCGGCGTGGGGCTGCCGAACTTCCGCGCCATGTCGAGCACGAGCAGCATGTCCTTTTGTTGGAGCGTCACGTCGGCGAGCGGCACCTTCGGCATCTTGCCCTCGAGAATGAACGGCCCGCGGTAGCCGAGCACGGGCGCCGCGGTGACGCTCTTGAGCACCGCGTCGAGCGCGATCTCGCGCGCCACGCCGCCTTTCTCCGCGAGCGCCACCGCCTCGCCGAACGCGATCACCTCGACCATGAGCAGCGCGTTGACCGCGAGCTTCATCGTGGCGGCTTGGCCGCTCGCGCCGATATACGTGACCTTCGGTCCGATCACGCGCAGCACCGGCTCGATGCGCTCGAACGTGGCCTTGTCGCCGCCCACCATCAGCGACGCGTTGCCTTGCTGCACGGTCACGGGGCTGCCCGAGAGCGGCGCGTCGAGCATCTCGAAGCCCCGCTTCTTGAGCTCGGCCGAGACGAAGCGCGTGACGTCGGGCGCGATGGTGCCCATGTCGACGTAGACGCTGCCGGGCTTCATGCCCGACAGCACGCCGTCCTTGCCGAGCGCCACCTCTTTCACGGCGGCGCCGTCGGTAACGATGGAGAAGGTGATCTCCGACGCCGCCGCCACGGCGGCCGGCGTCGCGGCCTCGCGCATGCCCATGGCGAGCAGCGGACCGGCGCGATTCGGCGTGCGGTTCCAGCCCGTGACCGCGTGCCCGGCCGCGAGCAGGCGCGGAATGATGACCTGGCCCATGGCGCCGAGGCCGACGAAACCAATGTCCACGAGACTCCCGAGTGCGTGTGAGGTTCATCGGAGCTTATGCGGGCGGCGGACAAACGACAACCTCGGACGAGCCGGGGAGTTGGACACGCGCCGGCGTGCGAATAACATGTGCGAACAGTTTCCGCGGAATCTTCCCAGTGTCCTTCGTGCAAGACGGCCTCAATAACGTCGCCACGTCGCCGGCGGTGTGGATCGCAGTGTTTTTCGCCGTGACGGCGACGATGATCCAGCTGCGAGGCCGCGTTCGCCTGAAGCTCAGGCGGCAGATCTTCGACCACTCGACGTTCGCGGCGCCGTACAACCTGCTGATGTACGCGTTCTCGGCGGCACCGTCGCGGCCGTATCTCGACGTCGCGCAATTTCCCGACCTGAAGCCGCTCGCCGACAACTGGACGCTGCTCCGGGACGAGGCGCTCAAGCTCTTCGACGAGGGCCACATCAAGGCCGCGGAGAAGCACAACGACGCGGGCTTTCGCACGTTCTTCCGCACCGGCTGGAAGCGCTTTTATCTCAAGTGGTACGACGATCCGGTGCCGTCGGCGACGGCGCTGTGCCCGCGCGCGACCGAGCTCGTGAACAAGATCCCCACGCTGAACGCCGCGATGTTCGCGCTGTTGCCGCCGGGCGCGAGGCTCGGCGCGCACCGCGATCCGTTCGCCACGTCGCTGCGCTATCACCTCGGACTCGTGACGCCGAACTCGGCGGAGTGCTACATCGACGTGGACGGCGAGCGCTACTTCTGGAAGGACGGCGAGGCCGTGATGTTCGACGAGACCTTCGTGCACAGCGCGGAGAATCGCACGGACGTCACGCGCGTGATTCTGCTGTGCGACATCGAGCGACCGCTATCGAACCGGTTCGTGCGCGGGCTCAATCGCGTGGTGGGGCACGGGCTCGTACGCGCGGGGGCGTCGCCGAATCAAGTCGGGGACAAGCAGGGCGTGTTGAGCACGTTCACCGAGTACGTGCATCTGATCCAGCTGCAGGGGCAGCGGCTGAAGAAGTGGCATTACCCGACGTACTGGGTGGCGAAGAAGCTGATCCTCGTCGGCGTGCTCTATCTGATCTTT
>DASUFK010000163.1:0-6069 GCA_036274615.1 Gammaproteobacteria bacterium
CGGGGTGGCCGAAGAACCAGAAGATGTGCTGGAACAGCACGGGGTCGCCGCCGCCCGCCGCCGAGAAGAAGCTCGTGCCGAAGAACCGGTCGGTGAGCAGCATCGTGACGCCGCCGGCGAGCACCGGCATCGCGACCAGCAGCAGATACGCGGTGATCAGCCAGGTCCACACGAACATCGGCATCTTGAGCAGCGACATGCCGGGCGCGCGCAGGTTCATGATCGTGACGATCACGTTGATCGCGCCCATGATCGACGAGACGCCGAGCAGGTGCACCGCGAAGATCAGGAAGGGGAACGCGTCGCCGGTCTGGAGCACGAGCGGCGGATACATCGTCCAACCGCCCGCGGGCGCGCCGCCGGGCAGGAACAGGGTGAGGATCAAGAGCCCCGTGGCGAACGGCAGCAGCCAGAACGACCAGTTGTTCAACCGCGGCAGCGCCATGTCGGGCGCGCCGATCATCAGCGGCACCATCCAATTCGCGAAGCCCACGAATGCCGGCATGATCATGCCGAAGACCATGATCAGCGCGTGCACCGTGGTCATCTGATTGAAACGCAGCGGCTGCAGGAACTGCATGCCCGGCTCGAACAGCTCCGCGCGGATCATCATCGCCATGCCGCCGCCCACGAAGAACATGAGCAGCGCGAACATCAGATACAGCGTGCCGATGTCCTTGTGGTTGGTGGTCGTGATCCAGCGCAGCGCCCAGGGAATGAACCCTTTGCTCGCGTGATGGCCGCCGTGGGAGTGGGTGTCTTCTGCGACAGTGCTCATTGCGTTCGTTCCTTGCGTCCTTGCGTCAGCGCGATGGTTGCTTCTGCTCATCGAGCCAGGCGGCGTACTTGGTCTTGCTCATGACCTCGACCACGATCGGCATGAAGCCGTGGTCCTGCCCGCAGAGCTCGGCGCACTGGCCGCGATAAGTCCCTTCCGTATCGGCCTGAAACCATGCGCCGCGCACGAACCCGGGCACGGCGTCCTGCTTCACGGCGAGATCGGGCACCCACCACGCGTGCACGACGTCGGCCGACGTGATCAAGAGGCGCACCTTCGTGTTCACGGGCACCACGAGCGGACGATCGACGTCGAGCAGGTAGTTCTCGACGGTATACGGGTCGATGCCGGAGTCGAGACGCCGCGCCTCGTTGCTCTTGCGCGCGAGCGCGCTCACGTATTGCACGCCCTCATCGATGTAGTCGTACTGCCAGCGCCACTGGTACCCGGTAACCTTGACGGTGAGCTCGGAGTCGCGGTCGTCCTTCATCTTGATCAACGTCTCGGCGGCCGGCACGGCGAGCGCCACCAAGATCGCGGCGGGAATCGCCGTCCAGATCACCTCGACGGTGGTGTTGTGCGAGAACTTGGCCGGCGTGGGATGCGCGGATCTCCGGAATTTGACGATCGCGGCGATCATGGCGCCGTACACCAAGACTCCGATCACCACGCAGACCCACAGCCCGAGCATGTGGAGGTCGTAGACCTCGCGGCTCGTTGCGGTGACGCCGCGAGGCATGTTGAGTGTGAAGTCGGCGAGCGCGGGGGTTGCGCAGCTCAGGGCAAGCCATGCCGATGCGATGGCAATACTACGGGTGCGGATAGTCATGCTTCCTGCGTCTATTGGGACGGGGCGGCGCACGCGCTCTGGCGTGCGCGCGAATTCTAGCAGACTCGCCAAGCGAGCCGGTTCGCGATACGTATTTTCCGCAAAATGGGTAGCGCCATTCGCCGGGGGAAGCGTGATCCGGCGCTCAAAACGGCGCGTGCGCCGTGGCGACGGTTGCGTGGAGCGCGGCCCGCGCTAGGAGTCTGGGCGGCAGAAGCCGCACGGCCTGCGGCGACCGCGTTTCTGCCGCCCAGACTCCTAGGTGCGCCGCCGGATCCGCTCGACCGGCACCGCCACCTCGCCCGGCGCGCCGCCGCGCTTGCTCGCGGCCCCGGCGCCCCACGCCTGGCCGAGCACGAGCTCCATCGTGACCGCGAACCTGCCGTCGCGCCGCTGCTCGTGCAGTCTGCGCTCGAAGGCTCGCCAGCGGTTGCCGCCGGTGAGGCCGCGCCGGCGCCCGGCCGCCACGTTCATCGCGCCGCACGCGCGGAGATCGCGAATCAGGTCGTCGAGCCGGGCGTAGGTGACCTCGAGCCGATCCACGTCGATCACCGGCTCGGCCAAGCCCGCGGCGAGCGCGAGGTCGCCGAGATCGTGCATGTCCACCGCGGCGTGCACGTGGATCTGCGCGTCGATGCCGGACCAAGCCCGCCGGACCTCCTGCAGCGAGTCCGGCCCGAGCGTGGCGAACAGCAGAAGGCCGCCCGGCGCGAGCACGCGCGCGGCTTGGGCGAACAGAGCGCGGGGATCGCACCACGGCAGCGTCAGATTCGCGAGGACGAGTTGCGCGGCGCCGTCGCGTAGCGGCAGCTGCTCCGCATCGCCGCCGATCGCTTCGAACGGCGCGTCCGGACCGCGCGCGGCGCGCAACATCCGAGCGCTCGAGTCCACCGCGACGACCCGGGCGCCGGGATAACGCTCGGCCAGCGCGCGCGCGCCGCGGCCCGTTGCGCAGCCGAGATCCACCACCGTGCGCGGCGCGAGCCGCACGAGATCGAGCCGCGCGAGCAACCGCGCGCGCGTCTCGTCGTGCACGAAGCGAGCGTCGTCGAACGTGGCGGCCGCGGCATCGAAGCCGCGGCGCGCGGCGCGCTTCTCGGGCAGCGCGAACGCGACCCCCCGGGCGGCGCCCGAGCGGGCGCTCACGGCGCCGCGCTGGGCTCGGGCTTGAGTCCGAGCCGCGCGAACAGCCGCTCGTCGGACTCGCCGTCGGGATTGCCGGTGGTGAGCAGCTTCTCGCCGTAGAAGATCGAGTTCGCCCCCGCGAGGAAGCACAGCGCCTGGAGCTCGTCGCTGAAGTCGCTGCGCCCCGCGGACAGGCGCACGTGCGAGCGCGGCAACAGGATCCGAGCCACGGCGATCGAGCGCACGAACTCGAACGGATCGAGCGGCTCGGCGCCCTCGAGCGGCGTGCCCGGCACCGGCACGAGGTCGTTGATCGGCACGCTTTCGGGCTGCGGATCGAGCGTCGCGAGCGTGTGCAGGAGCGCCACGCGGTCCGCGCGCGTCTCTCCCATGCCGAGAATTCCGCCGCAGCACACCTTGATGCCGGCGGCGCGCACCCGCCCGAGCGTCTCGAGGCGGTCGGCGTAAGTGCGCGTGCTGATGATGTTGCGGTAGAACTCCTCGGACGAGTCGAGGTTGTGGTTGTAGTAGTCGAGCCCGGCGGCCGCGAGCTTTTCCGCTTGGCCCGGCCGCAGCAGGCCGAGCGTGGCGCACGTCTCGAGACCGAGCGCCTTGACCTCGGCAACCATCGCGAGGATCGGCTCGAGCTGCGAATCCTTCGGGCCGCGATACGACGCCCCCATGCAGAACCGGGTCGCGCCCGCATCCTTCGCGCGGCGGGCGGCCGCGCGCACCTCGGTGAGCGGCAGCAAGTCGTGATTGTCGACGCCGGTTGCGAAACGGATGCTCTGCGGACAGTACGCGCAGTCCTCGGGACAGGCGCCGGTCTTGATGGACAGCAGCGTGGACAGCTGCACGGCGTTCGCGTCGAAGTTGCTGCGATGCACCCACTGTGCCGTGTACAGCAGGTCGTTGAGCGGCAGGTCGAACAGCGCGGCCACCTGCTCGCGCGTCCAGTCCGCCCGCGGCTCCGCGGTCACGCGCAAGTCGCCCATTTCTCGTTCGAGTGCCGACATTTCGTGCTCGCGGCCGAAAGCGATGGTGGGCGAGTATCGGAACGGTGCGCGGGGCTGTCAACCAGCGGACGAGCGCATGGTTTACGCCGAGGTTTGAGGATATGGGGCGTACCGGCTTCAGCGCTCTGCTCGACGGGCTGTTCGGCGAGACCTGCCCGAGCTGCTTCGGGCGCACGGCCGCCGGCTTCTGCGCGGGCTGCGCCGCCGAGTTGCCGCGCATCGCCGGCGCGTGCCGCGCGTGCGGCCTCGCGCATTCGGCCGGCACTTGTCCCGCGCTCGCGGCGGAGTGGCGCGTGGCGCGCGTGCTCGCGCCGTTCAGCTATGCGGCGCCGCTCGACCGCTTCGTCCGTGCGCTCAAGTACCACGGCGCACGCGAGCTCGGCCGCGCTTTCGGGCTGCTGCTCGCCGCGGAGGCGCACCGCGAGCCGCCGGCGGCCGAGGCGCTCGTGCCGGTGCCGCTGCACCCGCACCGTTTGCGCGAGCGCGGCTACAACCAGGCCACGGAGATCGCGCGCACGCTGGGCGAGGAGCTCGCGGTGCCGGTGCTGGTGGGCGGTGTCCACCGTCTACGCGAGGCCGTGCAGCAGGCGGGCCAGAGCGCGGGCCGCCGGCGCGCGAACGTGGCGGCCGCCTTCGCGGCTCGCCGCGACCTGCGCGGCCGGGCAATCGCGATCATCGACGACGTGATCACCACGGGCGCCACGGTCAACGCGCTCGCGGCGGCGCTGCTCGCCGCCGGTGCGGGCAGCTGCGAGGCGTGGGCGATCGCGCGCACGCCGCCGCATCACTCGAGCACCGGAGCGCGCACCCCAACCGGCGAAGCCCGGCCGGCTGCACCCGGTTACTCGAACGCAGCCGCTACTTGAACACGTAGTCGAGCAGGATCCCGCTGAACACCGCGGCGCCCAGCCACGCATTATTGAGAAACGCGCGGAAGCACTGCACGGAGTCGCGCCCGTGGATCAGACGCTGCTGATGGAGCGCGAAGACGGCGGCGACCGCGAGCCCGCCGTAAAACCAAGCGCCGAGCTCCGCACCGCGCCCCACCAGCACGAGCGTCGTGAACAGCAGCAGCTGGAGCGCGGCGATCAGCAAGCGATCGAGGTCGCCGAACAGAATCGCCGTCGAGCGAACGCCGATCTTCAGGTCGTCGTCGCGGTCCGCCATCGCGTACTGCGTGTCGTAGACGATCACCCAGATCACGGCTGCGAGAAACAGCAGCCAACCGACCCGCGGCACTGCACCCTGAGTGGCGGCGAACGCCATCGGCACGCCCCAGGCGAACGCCAGCCCCAGCAGGAATTGCGGCGCGGAGAAGAAGCGCTTCGCGAACGGATACACCACCGTGATCGCGGCGCCGGCGACGGCGAGCTCGATCGTGAGGCGATTGAGCGTGAGCACGAGCCCGAGCCCGATCAGCATCAACGCCGCGAACAGCACGAGCGCCTCCGCCGGCGCGACCTCGCGCGTCGCGAGCGGGCGGTCCTTGGTGCGCTGGACGTGGGGGTCGATGTCGCGGTCCGCGAAGTCGTTGATCACGCACCCGGCGGAGCGCACGACGATCGTGCCGAGAACGAGCACGAGAAAGATCTTCTCGTCGGGCCGCCCCGCCGCGGCGATCCAGAGCGCCCAGAGCGTGGGCCAGAGCAACAGCCAGATGCCGATCGGCCGGTGCAGTCGCATGAGCCGCAGGTAGCGCGAATAGTGCTGCACCAGCGACGCGCGCGCGGCACGCGGCGGCGCCGCGCCCACACGCTCGCTCTGCGGAACCTCGCTCACTGCACCGCCCTTCGCAACATCGCCGCGATTCTAGGCGGCGCGGCTCGATACCAGCAATCGCGCGGGCCGCGTGCTCCCGTCTCACGTCGGCCGAGAGCGAAACGCAAGCTGCGGCCGCACCTCGAAGGGTCCTCACGAGACACGCCGGAAGACCGTCCATGGGGCTCCTCGCGGCACATCCCTGTGCCGCGACGGTCTCGGGAGGATCGTGCGAGGTACGGCCGCAGCCGTCACGAGCATCGTGCGGCCGAAGCGAGGCCCGGCCGAGTCGGGGCGCGGGTCAGCCGCCGGTGCACTCGTACGGCAGGAGCTCCACGCCCGGCAGATAGAGCCAGTGCGTCGCGAGCTCCACCGGCCGCGTGAAATTCACGGGATCGGTCACCGTCATCGCGTAATCGAGTCGGCTGCCGTCGGCCGTCGGCGTGAACCGCTCGACGATCGACACGTCCGCGCTCTGCGGAATGCCGAGCTGGCTGAAGAACGGCCAATCGATCTTGGTCGTGGTCACCGCGAGCGTTCGTCCGTCCCAGCGGCCCACGGAG
>DASUFK010000164.1:0-33485 GCA_036274615.1 Gammaproteobacteria bacterium
CCGGCTCCGGCGCTCGCGTTCACCTTGATCGGCGACAGCTTGCCGTTGGCGAGCACGCGGAACACGTCGATGTTGTTGGTCGTGCGCTCCGTCACCGCGAGATAGCGGCCGTCGCCGCTGAACGCGAGCGACGCCGAATCGACGAAGTTGCCGGAGAGGAAGCGCAGCGAGCCCTCGATGCGGTCGAGCCGGCCGTTGTCCCAGCGGAAGCCGACCACGCTCGCGCTGCCCGCCGTGTTGAGCACGTAGACGAGCTTGCCGTGCTGCGCCACCGCGTTCGGCTCGCTGCCGCCGGTGGTCACGCGGTCGGTGAGCGCAAGACGCGAGCCGAGCACGCGAAACAGCGACACGGTGCCGCTGCCGGCGTTCACCGCGAACAGCGCGGCGCCGTCCTCGCTCAACGTGAGCGAGCCCTGCGAGGCGAGCGGGTCCACGGTTCCGCCGCTGCCGCGGCCGCCGGTGGAATAGCGATGGGGGTTGTCGAGCGTGCCGTAGGACGAGCGCTCGTACGCGATCACTTCGTTCGCGTCCGCGTCGTTGGTCATCACGAATACGGCGTGCTGGTTTCGGTAGCCGTCGCCGCCGCCGCCGAAATCGTCGGCGTGCGCGATGGAGGCTGCGAGAGCGCCGAGCACTAGCGCCGTTGCCGAGGTCTTCATGTTCGTTCCTTCGATCCTGTGTGTGGGGGGGATGGGAGCCGCCGGCATGGGGGATTGGGGGAGACTGCCGGCGGCCCGCCGAGTGACTGATTCAGTTCGCGGGCGGCTCCTTGCCGCGCTCGTCGTGCGGATGCTCCGCAGACGGCGCGTGGTTGTCCGGCATGCGAGGGTCGGGCATTTTCCCGCCCTGCATTTGGCCGCCCTGCATGCGCGGCTCCTGCATGTGTGGGTCGCGCATGGGCTTGCCCTGCATCTCGTTGCCCGGCATCTGCTTGTCGAGCATCTCGATGCAGGCCTTCATGGCCGCGTGCTCGTCGGCGGCGGGATCCTGCTTCGCGACGCAGTCGTCGAGCATCTTCTGGCGCATGGCCATCGAATCCTTCGCGGCGTCGTCCGCGGTCGCCGTGCCCGCTGCCGCGAGCAGCGCGCAGGCGAGGAGTGTCAATCGTCGGGTCATCTCACACCGCCTTGCGCACGTGGACCGCGGGGAAGTCGAGCGTCGTCTGCGCCACGCTGTTCACGTAGTTCGTCCACGTGTTGAGCGCCACGTGCAGCACGATCTCCACGATCTGCGCGTCGTCGTAGCCCGCGGCTCGCACGGCCCGCAGGTCCTCGTCGGCGACGTGGCCGTGCTGCTGCATCACCTTGCGCGCGAAGCGCACCGCGGCGGCGGCGTGCGCGTCGTTCGACGTGCCCCTGCGGTTGGCGGCAATCTCCGCGTCGTCGAGCTTGGCGACGTTGCGGCCCAGGTAGGCGTGAGCGGCGAGGCAGTAGTCGCAGTCGTTCGCGTCGGCGACCGCGAGCGCGAGCCGCTCGCGGGTGGCGGCGGGCAGCGCGCCCTTGCCGAGCGCGCCGATGAGGCTCACGTAGCCCTCGAGCGCGGCCGGGCTGTTCGCCACCATGCGGAACAGGTTCGGCACGACGCCGAGCTGCTTCTTCACGGCGTCGAGCAGCGGCCGGGATGCCGCGGGCACCGCGTCGATCGTGGCGGGGATGGGGATGCGGGACATGCTGATTCTCCTTGCGTCGGTTGGTGAGCGAGGCGGCCGGTGCCGCGAGGTGTGCAAGTTAGTGGCTTTCACCGAATGCAACTAGCCGGTATTCTTTGGAGACACCCTCTCGAAAAATGGAAGGCCGATGGATCGTCTCCAGGCAATGGACCTATTCGTCGCGGCGGCGACGGCCGGCAGCTTCTCGGCCGCGAGCCGCGAGCTGCGGACGCCGCTGCCCACGGTGAGCCGCAAGATCGCGGACCTCGAAACCCACTTGCACGCGAAGCTGTTCGTGCGCTCAACGCGCAAGCTCGCGCTCACCGAGGTGGGCCACGCGTATCTCGCGGCCTGCAAGCGGATCCTCGAGGAGGTCGCGGAGGCCGACCGCAGCGCGAGCGGGCAATACAACGCGCCGCAGGGCGAGCTCATCGTCACCGCGCCGATGGTGTTCGGCAGACTGCACGTGCTGCCGGTGGTCGCGGAGTTTCTCGCGGGGCATCCGCGCGTTGACGTGCGTCTCGTGCAGTCGGATCGCCATCTGAGCTTGATCGACGAACACCTCGACGTGGCCGTGCGCATCGGCAAGCTGCCCGACAGCGGCTTGGTGGCGACGCAGCTCGGAACCGTGCGGCGCGTGGTGTGCGCGAGTCCCGCGTATCTCGAGGCGCACGGCACTCCCAAATCGCTCGAGCAGCTGGAGGAGCACGCCTGCGTCACGTTCCCGGGCCTGGGCGGCGCGTATCCGTGGGTATTCCGCGGCGACGAGCCCACGCGCGTGCGCTCGCGGTTCACCGTCAACACCGCGGCGGCGGCGATCGCGGGCGCGGTGGCGGGCGTGGGGCTCACGCGCGTGCTCTCCTATCAGGTGGCGAACGAGGTCGCGCGCGGCGAGCTCGCGCTCGTGCTGAAGAAGTTCGAGCCGGAGCCGATTCCCGTGAGCTTGGTCTACGTGCGCGAGCGCCGCCTCACCGCGAAGCTGCGCGCCTTCATCGACTACGCGACGCCGAAGTTGCGCGAGAGGCTGCGGGCGTCCGCGCACTGACGTACGCTCACGACCCATGACCTACCAGTTACGAATCGCGCGACCGGTGAGCAATCTCGCTCGCAGCACGACGCTCTACAGCCGCGGACTCGGCTGGAGGGTGCTCGGCCGCTTCGAGGACCACGAAGGATTCGACGGCGTGATGCTCGGCGTGCCCGGGGCCGGCTACCACCTCGAGCTCACCCATTACCGCGCGGCGCCCGTTCGCCCGGCTCCTACCGACGAGGACCTGATCGTTCTCTACGTGCCCGGGCTCGGTGAGTGGCGCGATCGGTGCGCCGACATGCTCGCCGCCGGTTTCGAGGAAGTGCCGCCGTTCAACCCGTACTGGGAGGCGCGCGGCCGCACGTTCCGTGATCACGACGGCTATCGCGTGGTGCTCGAGCGCGCGCGTTGGCCGGACGAGCGGTCGGCGGACGTGAGCGTGCGGCTCGCGCGGCCGGCGGATCGCGACGCGCTGGTCGAGCTCTGGGAACGATCGGTGCGCGCGACCCATCATTTCCTCGGCGGTGACGACGTCACGGCGCTGCGCCCGCTGGTGGCCGCCGAGCTCGCGAGCGACGCCTTCGCCTGGTGGGTCGCCGAGTCCGCCACGGGCGAGGCGCGCGGGTTCCTCGGCTTTGCGAACGACGCGATCGAAGGGCTGTTCGTCGACCCCGCGCACGCGGGGCAGGGCATCGGCGGGCGCCTCGTCGAGCACGCGCAGAGCCTCGCCGCCGGCGCGTTGCGCGTCGACGTCAACGAGCAGAACGAAGCCGCGGTGCGGTTCTACGAAGCGCGCGGGTTCGCGGTGGTCGGCCGATCGCCCACCGACGGCGCCGGGCGGCCGTTTCCGCTGCTGCACATGCAGCGACGGCGTTAGACGGCTGCCGATGGAGTAGTATCGGAGTTATACCTCAGTTAAGATTACGGTATGAGCGAACGCAAGGAACGCCTTACCGTCACCGTCGATCCCGACCTCATCGCCGCCGGCAACGATGCCGTGAGCGAAGGACGCGCCGATTCGTTGAGCGCCTGGGTCAATGCGGCGCTCGCGGCCAGAGTAGCCACCGAGCGCCGGCTCGCGAAGCTGGCCGAAGCGGTAGCGGCCTACGAGAGCCGGTTCGGCGCGATCTCCGCGGAGGAGATGGCCGACCAAGCGAGAGCCGATCGCGGCGGGGCCGTCGTGGTTCGCGGCAGAGCACGCGCCGCCGGGAGCCAGCCGCGCCGCAAGAAGCCCGCGTGACGCTCGTGCTCGACAGCGGCGCGCTGATCGCCCTCGAGAAGAACGATCGCGCGATGTGGCGCCGGCTGAAAGCTGAGTTGCTCGCGGGCCGGGTTCCCATGTCGCACGGCGGGGTCGTGGGCCAGGTTTGGCGCGGCGGCGGCGCGCGTCAGGCGCTGCTCGCCATGGCCCTCGACGGAATGGAAGTGCGCGCGCTCGGCGAGAGCTTGGGACGCGCGGCAGGAGACCTGCTGGCGCGCGCCGGCGCCGCCGATGTCATCGACGCCGCGCTCGTGCTGCTCGCGGACGACGGCGACGACATCGCGACGTCCGATGCCCACGATCTCGAGCCGCTCGCGGCACTCGCGGGGCGGCACGTGGAGCTGCTCGAAGTGTAGCGGTTGGGGAACGGATTGCCCGCGCAACGCTCAATAGGGCATGCCCACGAACCCAGCCCCTCCGCTCGTCGTCGCGGAACCCACACCGGACGAGGTCATGTACCTCGAAGACCGGATCTACGAGTTCAATTCCGGCGCCACGGGGATCACCGACGGCGCCTGGCTCGCGATCTTCGTGAAGGACGAGCACGAGCGAACCGTGGCGGGGATCTGCGGAAACACCTGGGGCGGTTGCTTCGAGATTCGCCAGCTCTGGGTGGAAGAAGCGCGGCGAGGGCAGGGGCTCGGCAGGCAGCTTCTGAACGCGGCCGAGCGCGAAGCGCGGCGGCGGGGCTGCCGGCAGGCGCTGCTGATGACGTTCTCGTTCCAGGCGCCGGCGTTCTACGCCAAGCACGGCTTCGAGGTCGTCGCGACGGTGGACGACCACCCGCGAGGTCACCGCAACCTGCTCATGCGCAAGACGCTCGACGAGCCCGGCCGCGCCTGAAGAACGGCTGCTAGCTCGTGCCGCCGTCCGGCTCGAACCGATAGCCGATATCCCGAATCGTCCGGATGAACGCAGGCCGGTGCCGATCCGCCTCGATCTTCGCCCGCAACGTCGCCACGCACCGATCGATGCTGCGCGGCGTCACGATCACGGACCGTCCCCACACCGCGTCCAGGATGCCGTCGCGCGCCAGCGCACACCCCGGGCGCGTCGCGAAATGCTCGAGCAGCCTGAACTCCTTCGCGGTGAGCTCCACCGGCGCGCCGCCGCGATGCAGCTTGCGCGCCTTGAGATCGAGCTCGCAATCGCCGAAGACGATCGTCTGCTCGTGCGTGCGCCGCTTGCGCCGCAGAAACGCGCGCACGCGCGCCGCGAGCTCGGCAATCCGGAACGGCTTCACGACGTAGTCGTCGGCGCCGAGATTCAAGCCGAGCACGAGGTCTTCCTCCTGGCCGCGCGCGGTGAGCATCACGATCGGCATCTCGAGCCCGCGCTCGCGCAGCGACCTGCAGATCTCGTAGCCGTTGACCTTGGGCAGCATGATGTCGAGCAGGATCAGGTCGGGCGACTGCTCGAGCGCGAGCGTAAGCCCAACGCGGCCGTCCGCCGCGGTGACGATCTCGTAGCCGCGCGCGCCGAAGTTGTCCTCGAGCCCGCGCAGCAGCGCGAGATCGTCCTCGACGATGAGCAGCTTGCCCGCGCTCATGCTGCCGTCCTCGCGGCGAGGCTCACGCTGAAGGTGCTGCCTTCGCCGGGGCGGCTCGCCACGCGCAGCGAGCCGCGGTGGGCGCGCACGATGAGGCTCGCGATGCTCAAGCCGAGGCCCACGCCGCCCGTCTCGCGCGACAGGCGGCGGTCCACCTGATAGAAACGCCGAAAGATCCGCTTCTGCTCGCGCGCGGGGATGCCGATGCCGTTGTCCTCGACGGCGAAAACGACCTTCGGTCCCTCGCGGCGGGCGTGGAGCGCGATGCGCCGGTCGTTCTTCGTGTACTTGAGCGCGTTGTCGAGCAGATTCACGAGCACGGTCGTGAGCGCATCGCGATCCGCGTCGATCAAAGGCAGCTCGGGCTCCACGGCGAGCAGGAGCTCGCAACCGGCCTGCTCGAAGCGCTCGTGCACCGCCGCGGCGGCGGCTTCAACGATGGCGCGGGGATCGGTGGGCGCGAGCTCGAAGTGCCGTCGCTGCCCGTCGAGCCGCGAGAACTCGAGGAAGCTCTCGATGAGTCGCGTCAGTCGCGCGTTCTCTCTCGCGACGAGCCCGAGGTATTCGCGCGTGCGGCGCTCGTCCGCCGTTCCCTGCTCGAGCAGCGTGTCGACGAGAAGCCGCATCGACGCGAGCGGCGTGCGCAGCTCGTGCGACACGGCCGCGACGAGGTCCGTCTTCATGGCGGCGAGCCGCACCTGCCGCCTGAAGGCGGCGAGCAGCAAGAGGCCCGTTGCGCCGATCGCCGCGGCGACGAGGCTTCCAACCCAGACGTAATAGAGGCGGCGGCTGCTGGCGACCGCCTCGAACGCGGCCGCCTGCGGCGCGAAGCCGATCTGCCAGCCGGGGAGCAGCACGCCGGCGGCGATCGCTTCGTCGCCCGGACTCTCGCCCGGCGGCGCGAAACGGAAGGCGATGCCGCCCGGCTCCGCGGCGAGTAGATCCGAGAAGGCCGCGGCGACCGCAGCGGAATGGAACAGCGCCACGCCGCGGCCGTCGGCAAAGCTGAGCCGCCAGACATCGGGCAGGCGCGTGGCCTGGAGCGAGGCGGCGCCGGGGTCGATTGCGCTCGCCGTCGTGAGATAGGCCTGCGCGAGCCGCTCCGCCGCCAGCGTCGGGAAGCGCGCCTCGGGTGCGCCGAGCGCCTCCATCAGCGCTTCCATCAAGAAAAGGCGCTGCGCGGGCGGTATCGCGATGCCGTAGTCGTTGAGCATGAGCGCGAGACGCTCGGCCGCGGTTGCCCGCCGGGGATCGACGTCCGGCAGCAGCTCGCACAGCAGCAAGAGCTCGTCCGCAGCGATCACGCGGCCGGCCGAGTCGCGCCCTTCGGTGAGATCGCGCTCGACGAAGTGTTTCTCGATGAGCGCGGTGGCGGCGGCGGTGTCGCCGCTCGTCAAGGCGCTGCGTACTGCGCCTTGCGCGGCGCGCGCCGACAACGACGGTTCGGCGCTCGAGTCAGCCGCGGCCGAATACTCGCGGAGCGCCGCCGCGAAATCCCGCTTCCGCTCGAGCGACTGCGCGTGCGTCAACAAGCCGCGCTCGACACGATCCGCGCGCGCGTCGCCGAGCGACGACCAGCGTCGAGGATAAGCCGGCGCGCCCTCGGCATCGCTCACGATCACGGCGTCGGCGAGACCCGCGCCGACGAGCCGCGCGAACGCCGCGGCCGGCTGCTCGTCGGGCGCCACGGCCAGCGCGTCGGCGCGGGAGCGCCAGCGCTCGACGATGCGATCGCCGATCAGCCGGAGCTGTCCGCGATAGGCAGCGGTGAGCTCCTGGCGAGCCGCGCCGAGCTGCGCGGTGACCGCCTCGTTCATGAACCAGAGCACGCTCGCCGTCGGCAGCAGAACGCCGAGGACGAAAAACGAGAGCCCCAGCACCGCGCTGCGGTCGAAGCTGAGGCTCCTGAATCCCACGCGCTACTCCGTCACGGTTGCGCGCTCGCGGGGATGGCGGCGCGGTCGAACACGGTGACCTGATCCCTTACGCGGACGATCGACTCGACGCGGCCGGGCGTCGAGCCGTCGGCGGTGAGCGACGTGCCGCGGGCGTCCGTCGTGAACACGACGGTGATCTGCTCGCCAAGCGGCAGCGATTCGCGGGTCATGCCGAGACGCAGCAGCATGTTCGGCGCCGGCAGCAACAAACTCCAGTGGGTCGCGCCGTCCGACACACCGAGCCACGACACGGGGTTGGTCCACGACACACGCTCGACGTGAGTCGTCAGAGTCTGCGTGCCGCCGGGAACGAAGTCGCCGCCGTAGACCGTGGCGAAGCTTTCGCCTTGCAACTTCTGCAGCTCGGCCGGATCGGCCGCGCCGGGCGCGCGCACGACGCCTCCTCGCGGCGGCGAGCCCCCTGCGAGCCGGCTGATCCGCTCCGCCTGGTCGGGGAAATTGGTCGACAGCCGCACGAGCGCCTCGGACGAGCCGGCGAGATCGCCCTTCTGGAGCAGCGCCTGGCTCAGGCGATATTGCGCTTCCGCGGCGAGCGCCCGGTCGGCGGTGCCCGGTCCCGCGATTTCGCGGTAGATCTCGATGGCCGCGTCGAGGTTGCCGGCGGCATTCTCGTTGAACGTGGCCCGCTGCAACCGCATGGCCTCGCTGAGACGCTGCTGCTCGGTCTGCGCCGGCGCCGTGGCGGGCGCCGTCAGAAGAACGGCGGCCAACAGGGCCGCTCCGATCGCTTCGATTTTCATGGGTGCCTTCTCCGTCAGGGTGGATGTTGCCGAACGCTCTGCGGAGGAGAAACTACGAAACCCGTGTCACCCAATTGTTACGCGAGTGTGCCCGCGGCGCGACTTTTCGACGGGCTCGAGTGTCGTTCGAGCCACCGGACCAAAGGCACCAGTCCGTCGCGACGCACCCGGTAGATACGTTTGCGTCCGTCGGCGGCGGCGGCGACGAGCTTCGCCGACTCCAGCAGCTTCAGATGCCGCACGATCGCCGTGCGGGAGACCGGCAGACCGGCCGCAGCTCTCCTGCCGTCTGCGGAGCTCGGGCCACGCGGCCGTAGCCCCCGCTCTCAGAGCCGCCGCTGCGGCCGCCGATGCGTCGAACGCAGATAGCTGAGCGCGGCGACGCTCTCCCGCGTATCGGGATGGAGATCGGCGATTTCGCGGAAGAGCCGCTCCGCCGCGGCCGAATTCCCGGCGCTCAAGGCGCGCTCGGCTGCCATCAGAAGAAGTTTGCCGGTCCGCATATTGCCTCCCAGGACGCTGGACCCATCCACGCGAGCACGGATGCACGTTGCGTGCCGCGCGTGACGAATGCTCGATGCACCTGATTCGGGGCGCCTGGACGGGAGGCCGCGACCGTCAAAATCCAAAGGTTGATATCAACGCGCCGACAGCAGCGCCGCCAAGGCTTTGCCGGTGTGTGACGCCTTGCACCGCGCGATGTCTTCCGGCGTGCCGCTCGCGATCAGCTTCCCGCCGTTGTGCCCGCCTTCCGGCCCGAGATCGATCACGTGATCCGCCGTCTTGATGACGTCGAGGTTGTGCTCGATCACCACCACCGAGTGCCCGTTGTCCACGAGCCGGTTCAAGCTCACGAGCAGCCGATCGATGTCGGCGAAGTGCAAGCCGGTGGTGGGCTCGTCGAGGATGTAAAGGTTGTGCTTGCCGCGCTTGAGCTTGCCGAGCTCGCCGGCGAGCTTCACGCGCTGCGCCTCGCCGCCGGAAAGAATCGTCGACGGATGGCCCAGCTTGAGATAGCCGAGACCCAGGCTGTCGAGCACGCTGATCTTGCGCGCGATCGCGGGCTCGCCCGCGAAGAACGCCACGCCGTCCTCCACCGATAGATCCAGCACCTCGGCGATGCTCTTGCCCTGGTATTTCACCTCGAGCGTGTCCTGGTTGTAGCGCGCGCCTTTGCAGGTGGGGCAGAGCACCTCCACGTCGGGCATGAACGACAGCTGCGTCGTGATCGTGCCTTCGCCGCTGCACTCCTCGCAGCGGCCGCCCTTCACGTTGAAGCTGAACGTCGACGCGGTGAAGCCGCGCCGCTTCGCCTCGTCCGTCTCGGCGAACGCCGAGCGGATCGCGTCGTAGAAGCCGATGTAGGTGGCGGGGTTGGAGCGCGACGACCGGCCGATCGGGGACTGGTCCACGTCGATCACGTCGCTCAAGTGCTCGTGTCCCGATAACGAGTCGTGCGCGCCGGCGAACACGCGGCTGTCGTGGAACAGCGCGTAGAGACGCTTCTGCACGATGTCGTGGATCAGCGAGCTCTTGCCGGAGCCCGATGCGCCCGTGATGCAGACGAATTGCTCGAGCGGGATTTCTACGTCGAGGTTCTTGAGGTTGTTCTCCCGCGCGCCGCGCACCACGAGCGACTTGCCGCTGCGCGGCCGGCGCCGAGCCGGCATCGCGATGCTCTTCTTGCCGCTCAGGTACTGCCCCGTGAGCGAGTTGCCGTCCTTCAAGATCTTGGGCAACGGTCCTTCGGCCACGATCCTTCCGCCGTGAATGCCCGGGCCGGGTCCGATCTCGAGCACGTGATCGGCCGCGCGGATCGTGTCGGCGTCGTGCTCCACCACGATCACGGTGTTGCCGAGGTCGCGCAAACGCTTGAGCGTCTCGATCATCTTCACGTTGTCTTTGGGATGCAGGCCGATGCTCGGCTCGTCGAGCACGTACAGCATGCCCATGAGCCCCGAGCCGATCTGCGACGACAACCGGATGCGCTGCGACTCGCCGCCGGAAAGCGTCGCCGACCGGCGATTCAAGCTCAGGTAGTCGAGCCCGATCGCGATCAGCAGCTCGAGCCGCGTGCACACTTCGCGCAGGATCGTCTCGGCGATCGCGCGCTGCCGCTCGGTGGGCTTCACCGCCCGGAGAGACGCGAGCAGGTCGGCGAAGTGCATCTCGCCGACCTCGTAGAGATTGCGGCCCGAGACCGTGACGAGCCGGCGCGTGCGTTTCAAGCGCGCGCCGCCGCACTCGGGACAGTCGTACTCCACCATCACGCTCTTCAAGTACTCGTCCATGCCGGCGTTCGAGGTGCCTTGTTTGCGGTAGCGCCGGTAGTGGTGCTCGAGCTGGTTCACCACGCCGTCGAACTTGATCTTCTTGCCGGCGTGCTGCTGGCCCACCTTCGCCTTCGGCGGCACGACCACTTCGAGCTGCTGCCCCTTGGTGCCGTAGAGAAGTATGTCCACGTGCTCGGGCGCGAGATCCTGAAACGGCGTGTCGAGGCTGAACCCGTAGTGAGTGGCGAGACTGTAGAGCATGCGGCCGCCCCAGCTGTCGGGGCTGTTGCCGAGCGCGGCGTTGACGAACGCGCCGTCGTTCAAGGTGCGCTTCGGATCGGGGACCAGCAACGACGGGTGCACGCGCATCGCGGTGCCGATGCCGGCGCAGGTGGGGCACGCGCCCGCGGGGTCGTTGAACGTGAACTGATAGGCCTCCATCGTGCCCGCCACGAGCCGGTGCTCGGCGCAGCCGAAGGCGGCGTAGAACTTCTTGTGCGGGGGGCCGAGCTTCGCCGGCTTCACGATGTGGAAGCCGAGCAGGCCGTCGCCGAGCTTGAGACCGTGCTCGAGCGACGTGACCACTTGCCGGTCGATGCCGGGGCCGACGACGAAGGAGTCGACGATCGCTTCGATCGTATGCGGCTCCTCTTCGTCGAGCTCGAGGTGCTCGCCCAAGTCGCGCGGCTCGCCGTCGATGCGTGCTCGCCGGTAGCCGTTCACGCGGATCAGCTCGAACAGGTACTCGTAGTCCTCGCCGAAGATCTTGTACACCGGCGCCCGCACCTCGACCTCCGTACCCTTCGGCAGCGACAGGATGTGCTCCATCATCTGGTGCGGCGTGCGGATCGCGAGTGCCTCGTTGCAGATCGGGCAGTGCGGCATGCCCATCGTGGCGAACATCATGCGCAGGTAGTCGGAGATGTCGGTCATCGTGCCGACGGTGGAGCGCGGGTTGGAGCCCACGGTCTTCTGGTCGATCGACACCACCGGCGACAGGCCGTTCACGAAGTCGACGTCGGGTTTCTTGAGCTGCCCCACGAAGCGCTTGGCGAACGTGGACATCGACGCGAGCAGCCGCCGCTGGCCCTCGGCGTACACCGTGTCGAACGCGAGCGACGACTTGCCCGACCCGCTCACGCCGGTGACGACCACGAGCTGGTCGCGCGGGATCTCGACGTCGACGTTCTGGAGGTTGTTCTCGCGGGCGCCGCGAATCTCGATCGTTGTCCGCATCTTGCAGCTTACCGGCCGGCGTCGAGGAAGTACGCGGGCTCCTCGACGCGCTCGGTGCTGCGTTTCGTGAGCTTGAACGGCGCCGACACCTTCTCGAGCAACCCTTTGTGCCCTAGCCATTCGCAAGCGGCTTCGAGGTGCCCCGGATGCACCTGCGAGAACGCGAAGTGATCGCTGATCTCGGACAGCGGCACCACGCGGTTCTCCTTGCGCAGATAGTCGAGCAGCGGTTTGAGGTGGGCCTCGTGGTGCTGATTTAGATAGGTGTCGATAGCGTCGAGCGCGGCGGCGAGCACCTTCTTGTTCCTCGGCTTGGCGAGCACGTCGAGGTAGATCGTCTTGAAGAGCTCCGGCGCGCCCTCGATCGCGCGGTAGATCACGTCGTCTTCGCAGATCTCGCCGCGGCGGATGATCTCGGTGTGCGCCACGCTGTGCGCGGCGCCGAGTGTGTCCTGCTGCGCGAGCGCGAGGTCGCCCTTGATCTCCAAGCGCTTGCGCGCGTGGATCGCCGAATGAATCGTCCACGTCGAGAACGCGAGGAGCTCGCGCTCCTGGTCCTTGGTGGCGAAGCGGTTGGCCTTCGTGAACCAGCCGTCGATCGACTTGTCCTTGCTCGCCACGATGCGGCGCTCGGCGAAGAAGTTGTGCGAGAACGCCGTGCGTGAAGCGCCTTCCACCATCTGCTTGAAGCGGCTGCGCGGGATCACCTCGGCGTGCACGTTCACGCCGTTCTCCGCGAGGATGCGGAAGACGCGCTCGTCCGTGCCGTCGCTCGGGATGCGCCGGGTTACGCCGTCGGCCTCGATGATCCAGAGCGACAGCGCGTGCCGCGCCCAGATGGTTTCCGCTTTCAAGCTCCCCACCTCGACCACGGCGAGCACGTAGCGGTCCTCCATCACCCGCTCGACGAACTGGGCGAGGGCGGTTTCGAAGCGGGCGAGCTTGTCGGTGTTGTTGGCGCGCGCCATCTCAGTGCCCCGTCAGTGTGCGATTGGAGTGGGGATTCTATTCGGTAACCGCCACGCCGCCACTCCGTCTCCTACGTTTGTGAGGTAGGATTCCCGCAGGCATAGCGCGGGACATGGGGCAGAGTCGTTTGGCGCGCTGGACCCTCGCGATCCTCTCGGCCGGAGCCCTGTGGGTGGGCGCCGTTGAGCCGGCGTCCGCTCAGCAGCCGCCGGCCTGCGGCCGCGACGATCTCGCTTGCTTCCAGCTCCAATACGCGTCCGAGTGCGCGATACCGGCTTCGACGCTCCAGACCTGCCTCGTATTCCTCCAGCGCCTCGAGACGGCGCGGCGCCGCTCGAGTCCGAAGGACCTCACGTTGTTGTTGGGCCGCACGCTCCGCACCGTGGCGCTCAAGGAAGAGTCCCCGCGTGCGAAGGAGCGCTACCTCGAGCGGGCGCGGGCGGCGTACCGGGACGTGGTGAAGAGCGAGCCTCTCGACGCGTCGGGCTACCTGGGTCTCGCCGAGATCGCCGGGACGGCGGAAGAGCGCGTCGAGTGGATGCGCGGGGCGGTGCAGGCCGAGCACCGCCCGGACCACATGGAGTTGCTCGCCGACTCGCTCACCAAGGTCGGCACGGAGGCGGGGGATCTCGAATCCGCCACCGTTCTCGAGGACGCCTTCACGCTCGAGGCGCGCCCAACCGAACGTTGGCGCTACGGCGTCTTGGCGCTGCAGCGGCGCGCGGAGACGGCGGACCGGTATCCGCAGGGCGACACCGCGCGGTCGCTGGACAACGTGGTGCTGCGCATCAAGGACGACATCGACTATCCGCTGCAGCAGCGCATCTTGCTGGACCCAACGTCGCACCTGGCGTACTTGGCCGACGCGTTCGCCACGCTGTGCGACAAGAGCATCGCCAAGATCGTGGGTCTCGAGGAGTGCATGGCGGGGCTGGAGCTCGCGGTGTCCACGGCCGAAGGCGCGGTCGATCCCGGCACCCGGCGGGTGCTCGCGGAAGCGGCGCTCGAGGGGATGCGCACGATCGCCGGTGAAGCGATCCCGAAATCGTCCGAGCACCAGGCGAAATTCCTGGTGTGGCTCGACCGGCTCTTGGCGACGGACCTGTCGCCCGTGGACGTTCCCGCGGACCTGCTCGAAGCGCGCGCCGACTTCACCGAGGACCTGCGCGAGCGCGTGGGCGCGCTGCTCCCCGCCATCGAGCTCTCCCCCAATCGCAGCGATCTCCATCTGAAGCTCGGCGTCGCCTACGTGAATCTTCAGGCTTGGCCCGAGGCGCTCGAGCAGCTGCGCACCGCGGATTATCTGCTGCTGCCGGAGGAGCGCGACAACCACGACCTCGTGGCGAAGCTCCTCGACACCGCCACCAAGGCCTACGAGGCGCGCTTCCTCCCGCCGGAGACCCCCGAGCAATAGATCGCGAGGCAGCCGGCCGCGAAACGTCACGCGTCTGCCGCAATGCCACCCGCGCAACTATGTTGTGTTCAGGCAGAAAGCAGTAGGATTGGTCCGCCGACTCGCCCGAGTCGTACGGGCGAGGAAGCGCGGGGGAAAATTCGTCCACGTTCGATCGAGGAACCGGCCCATGAGGACTCCGTTCGTCGTCGGCTCGTTGCTGCTCGCAATTTGGTCGTTCGCGGCGGCTCAGCCGCCGCCGCTCGAGGCGTTTGCGTCCCTGCCGGCGATGCAGTCGCCGAGCATCTCTCCCGACGGCAAACGGCTCGCGTTCATCGCGCAGGACGGCGACAAGAGCTTCGTGCTGGTGGCCGATATCGAGACGCGGGCTGTCGGCGCGGCCGTCGACGTGTCGGTGATGAAGCCGCGCAACGTGATCTGGACGAACGACGACACGCTGCTGCTGCTCGCGAGCGAAACGATCGGCTTCGTGCGGCGGCGAGTGGAGTCGGTGGCGCCGTACGGCATCGATCTCGCGAAGGATCTCAACATCCGCCAGCTGCTGCTCGAGCAGGCGAAAACCCAAACTCGCGGCGGCGGCGGAGGCACGATCGGCGGCTATGTGTTCGTTCAGGGCGCCCAGCTCGTCGGCTTCCAGCGCTCCACGGGCCTCGTGCTGATGCCGAGATTCGAGGTCGACGGCAGCCGCGTCCTGTACGCCATCGACGCGAAGAACGACGCCCGCCACCTGTTGGACAAGGGCACGCGCTTCACGGCCGATTGGGTAGTCGACGAGACCGGGGCACCCAAGTTCCGCCTCGAGTACACGCAGAAGCGGGACACGCTCACGATTCTTCGCCGCGACAAGGAGGGCTGGAGGACGCTCTCGATCGGCACCGTGGAGATTCCGGAGTTTTCGCTCGTGGGCTTGGACGCGGACGGCCGCTTGATCGTGATGCAGCGGTCCGGCGAGGGCGGCCGTTTCGCCCTGTACGTCATGTCCGGCGAGACCGGCGAGATCGTGAGCCCGTTCTACACGCATCCCACGCTCGACGTCGCGAGCGTACGCACGGATCCTTACACGAATCGCGTGATCGGCGCGGAAGTTGCGGGCGGCCAAGTCGTTTGGTTCGATACCGAGCTCAAGGCCCGGCAGGCCGATCTCGACGAGGTGTTCCGCGGGGAGTCGCCCACGATCCTTTCCTGGTCGCGGGACCGCGTGCGCTGGATCGTGGCCACCGACCGTCCCGATCACGTGCCCGCCTTCTACGTGCTCGACACGAAGGCCGGAACCGCGAAAGAGATCGCGAGCACCAACGCGGTGCTCGATCGCGCCAAGTTGCCGCAGCGCGTGGCGTATAGCTATCGCGCGCGCGACGGTGTCGAGATTCCGGCGTACCTCACCCGGCCGCTCGGCGTGACGGGGCCCGCGCCGTTGGTGCTGTTGCCGCACGGCGGACCGGCCGCGCGCGACGTGAGCGGCTACGACTGGCTCGCGCATGCCCTGGCCTCGCGCGGTTACGTCGTGCTGCAGCCGAACTTCCGCGGCTCCGCGGGCTACGGCGAGCAGTGGGAAGACGCCGGGCACGGGCAATGGGGCGTCGGCGTGATGCAGCACGACCTCACGGACGGCGTGGCTGCCGTGGTCGCCGCCGGCATCGCCGATCCCGAGCGCGTTTGCATCGTGGGCGCGAGCTACGGCGGCTACGCCGCGCTCGCGGGCGCCGCGTTCACGCCGGAGCTCTATCGCTGCGCCGTTGCGATCGCGGGCGTCGCGGACTTGCGCGACATGCTCGGTTTCGAGCGCGACCGAGCGGGGACGGAGAGCGCGACCGTGTCGTATTGGCGGGAGGCGATGGGCGTCACGAGCGCGGACTCGCCGGTGGATCGCCTGAATGCGGCGTCGCCGGCGCAACACGCGCAAGCTGTGCGAGCAGCCGTGCTATTGATTCATGGCCGCGACGACACGGTGGTGCCGATCACCCAGAGCCGCACGATGGAGCGCGCGCTCACGAGCGCGGGCAAGAGCGTGCAGTTCGTGGAGCTCGACGGCGAGGACCACTGGTTGTCGCGCCCGAAGACGCGGCTCGCGACGCTGCAGGCGGTGGACGCATTCCTCGCGGAGCATCTCGCGCACTGAGCGCGCCGTCAGTACAGGAACGTATTCGGCTCCAGTCCGCACAGCACCCGCCCGTAGAGCTCGACGTTCGTTTGCGGGTGCATGATCGCGTGGTTCGCGAGCGCCTGCATGTCCCGCTGGAAGCTCTGCATCGGCACGTCGGCCTGGATCACCGACGCCCCGCTCGCGTAGAAGAGACCGTCCACCGCTTCGCGCGCGTAGCGCGTCGTGGCGCCGACATGCGCGCGAATCCTCACGCGGTCGAGCTTTGATGGCGCGCCCTCGGCTTCATCCAGCAACGAGCACGCGAGCCGCAGGTGTGCGTACGACGAGTCGATCGCGAGTGCGGCGTCGCCCACTTGCAGGTGCGTGACCGGCGCTTCGATCTTGCTCGCGTACGTCGTGTAGGTGATGGCCCGGCCCGGGAGACGCTCCTGGAAAAGCTCCAGGGCGCCGCGGGCGATCCCCACCGGCGTGCCCGCGGCATTCGCCGTGAGCACCGCCGCCAGCGGGTAGTTGAAGTACGGATTCGCCGCGTTGTGACGGGCCGGATACCGGCCCTCGACGAGCTCGGGCAACGGCAACACGCGATGCGCGGGCACGAACACGTCCTTCGCGAGCACCGTGCTGCTGCCGGTGGCGGCCATGCCGCTGGCGCGCCAGTCGTCCAGCCGCTCGAGCTCCTTGCTGCGGACGATGCAGCAGTGCGGCATGCCGGCCGCGCCGTCCTCGAAGAGAACCGCGTTCACCACGGTCCAGTCGCCGCCGTGGCCGCCGGTGTTGTAGCCCCAGCGCCCGTTGACGACGTAGCCGCCTTGCTTGCGCACCGCCTTGCCCGTGGGGGAGAACACGCCGCTCACGCGCGGATCTCGCGCGCCGAGGATTTCCTCCTGCGTCTCATCGGGAAATCCCGACACGAGCCACGACATGGCGCTGAGAATCGTCGCGACCCAGGAGGCGGACGGGCAGCCTCGCGCCACCTCCGCGAGCACCTCGCACTGCGTGCGGAAGTCGGCCTCGAAGCCGCCGAAGCGTTGCGGCGCCGTCATGCGAAAGACGTCGGCGGCGGCGAGCGCGTCGAAGATCTCGCGAGGCAGACGGCGGGCGCTCTCGGCCGCGGGCGCAGACGCGCGCAGCATCGGCACCAGCGCGGCGGCCTGGCTCACGAGGCGTGCCCGTGTTTTGGCCGGAGTCATGCGCGCTCTCCCGCTCTACCGCCCACTGAGCCCGCCCCACGGCGAGTTCAGGTGATACGGCGCGGTCGGGCCGATCATCTCGACGCGGCGGATCTTGCCGTTCTCGATCTTGAACGCCTCGGCAAGCTGGATGCTCGACGCGCGGCCCGCGAACGCCTTCATGTCCACGGTTTCGCCGCTCGTGAGCTTGATCTCGCGCACCGTGCCGCCCATGTCGAACACGCCGTTGCTCCAGACCACACCGCGCTCCTCGTCCACGAGCGGAAAGCGCCGATGGTGCACGCTCGTGACGATCCCGAGGTAGCCGCTCTCGAGCTGCTTCTTGCAGTCGAGCGCCATGTAGTCGAAGCCGCCCGGCGTGGGGCGGCCGCTCGGCGTGTTGGTGGTGTGCGCGCCGTTCTCGATGCGGTCGCAGTCGTCGGTGAACGGATAGAAGCCCTTGCCGTCGTTGCGCTGCACGCCCTCGAAGTACGCGTTCGCGATCTCGATGAGCTCGGCGCGCGTGGCGCGCCGAGCGGCGGGAATCGGCTCGAGCCACAGCGGCTCGGGCTTGCCGCGCGCGTCCATCGCCGCGATGTCGTTCGGCCCGCCGCCGCCGGGACGGAAGTAGCCGGTCTCGATCTCCGTGATGCGGCCGAGCTCGACGCGAATCCGCAGCGACATGAGCAGCAGCACGGCGCCTTCGCGCATCGTGCCCATCCAGGCGGCTTGGCCCGCGACCGGGTCGGCGAAGTAGTGCGCGTAGTTGCCGCGCGCCGTGGCGGTGTTCCAGAAGCCGTCGCCGACGGCGAGCAGCTGCTCGTTCTCCGTGTATCTCACGTCGGCTGACAAGGGCAGCCGCGCGGGATCGTGCGCGACCACGGCTTCGAGGTAGCGGTCGACGAGCGCTTCCAGACACGCGCGATCGCACTTTGCGGGCACGCGCGCCGGCGCCTGCGCGGCCGCGCCCGTCGAGAGGGCCAAGGCCGCGACCGCCAAGCACGTCGCCAACGGGCCCTGCCGGCGCTCATCCGCTCGTAGGTTCGTCATGGAAGCTTCCCTCCGGCGCGCCGAGCGCGCTTCAACGCTTCATCTGGAGCCGCGCGCCGCCGAAAAATCCTTCGACGGTGTCGAGGTCGATGATCAGCG
The DNA here is from genome assembly GCA_036274615.1 of Gammaproteobacteria bacterium. Lineage (GTDB taxonomy): Bacteria > Pseudomonadota > Gammaproteobacteria > Steroidobacterales > Rariloculaceae > FEN-1219. Next base: position 18,501 of record DASUFK010000164.1, read on the forward strand.
GCACGCCCTTGCGCTCGGGATCGCGGCTGCGCTCGATCTCGTGCGCCCGCTCGTACACGAGGCGGCGCGCGTCCGCGCTGTCGTCCGCGCGCGCGCGGCCGCGGAACGTCATGAAGCCGCGGTTGTTCGGATCGAAGTTGCCGTAGATCAAGGAGACGGCCGGGTTGTCGCGCACGGCCGCGAGCATGCCGCCCTCAGGATTGCGCACCCAGATCGCGAGCTGCGTGGCGCTGAACGCCTGCGTGCTGCCGCGGTACGACAGCTGCGGCGCGCCGCGCTCGTCGACATAAGCCACCGCGAGGGGCTTGCCGGTGCCGAACGCCGTGTTCACGGCGTTCTGCATCTCCGCGGTGAGCTCTAGCTTGGTGAGGACGGGCGGCGGTGTGCTCATGTGGCGGTTGCTCGAATGTGACCGAGGGATAAGTTACTCTTATTCGGAATCCGAAGTGTAGCCCGACCGGAGCGCGCGAGATGCCCCACTCATCTAGGAGCCGAACAGCGGTTGGACGAGCGGTGGTCGCCTGCGCATCGCTGGGGCTGCTCGCCGCCGCGCACGGCGCGACGCTGCTCGACGCGGTGCAGAGCGGCGACGTCGCCCAGGTGCGCGCGGCGCTCGCGCAGGGCGGCGACGTGAACGCGCGCGACGTCGACGGCGCCACGCCGCTCGTCTACGCCGCGCACCTCGCGAACGTCGAGATGGTCCGCGCGCTGCTCGCGGCGCACGCCGATCCGAATGCCGCCAACCGCTATGGCGTGGCGCCGCTGCACGAGGCCGCGCAGGTTGCCGATCCCGATTTGCTCGAAGCGCTGCTCGACGCGGGTGCCGAGGTGGACCGCGCGCTGCCGCAAGGCGAGACGCCGCTGATGCTCGCGTCGCGCACGAGCGGCGTGGCCGCGGTGAAGCTCTTGATCGAGCGCGGTGCGAAGGTGAACGTCGTCGAGCAATGGCAGGGCCAGACGCCGCTGATGTACGCGGCGGCGCACGACCGCGGCGCCGTGGCCGCGGCGCTGATCGCCGCGGGCGCCGACTTGAACGCGAAGACGCCGCGCAACGATCTGCCCGCGCGGTTGCCGGCCGCACGGTTCAACGTGGAGTTCCCGCTCGGCGGCATGACCCCGGTGCTGCTCGCGGCTCGGCAAGGCTCGGCCGACGCGCTCGCCGTGCTCATCGAGGCCGGCGCCGACCTCGAAACGCGCACGCCGGAAGGCTTTTCCGCGCTTCTGCTCGCGATCCACAACTTCCACTACGACGCCGCCAAGCTCCTGATCGACGCGGGCGCGAGCCCGAAGGGCGGGGCGCTCTACGCGGTGGTGAACGCGCGCAACTTCGTGCCGCTGATCGGCCCGCATCCGCACCCCACGGGCAAGACCACCGAGCTCGAGCTGCTCGCCGCGATGCTTGCGCGCGGCGCCGACGTGATGGACCGGCCGCCGCAGCCGCTGCCCGACCGCGATCCGGGCTTCGGCCAGATCCCCACCAAGCCCGTCGACACGGCGCTGATCCGCGCCGCGCGCTCGGCCGACGTCGACGCGATGAAGCTCCTGATCGACGCGGGCGCCGATCCGAAGCTGCCCGAGCCCGACGGCTTCACCACGGTGCTCGCGGTCACGGCGGGGCCCGAGATCCCGCCGCTCGTCACCGTGGACCGCGAGCGGCCGCCCGAGCCCGACGCGGTGGCCGCGCTCGCGTTCCTCGTCGAGCGCGGCGTGGACGTGAACGCCGGCGACAAGATGATGAGCGCCACGGCACTGCACACGGCCGCGAAGCGCGGCTACGTGGAGGTCGTGAAGTTCCTCGCCGCGCACGGCGCGGACGTGAACGCGGCCGACCGCCGCGGCCTCACGCCGCTCGACTACGCGCTCGGCCGCTCGCCCGCGATGTTCGGCGCGGCGCCGGAGAGCCCCGCGGCCGCGGCCGCGCTGCGCGAGCTCGGCGCGCGCGAAGGCACGCCGCGCAGCGCACCGCCTCCGGGCGCGACGGCGGCGCGATGAGCCGAACGCTTCGGCAGGCGGCGGCAGGCGCCGCGCTCGCGGCGCTCGTGCTCGCCGGCGGCTGCAGCCGCTCGCCCGAGCAGCTCGCCGCCGAGCAGCACGCGGTGGTCGAGCGCTACTGCGCCGATTGTCACAGCTCGGCGGAGCGTGAGGCCGACCTCGTGCTCGAGAACGCCGACCTGCTGCATCCCGAGACCCACGCGGCCGCGTGGGAGAAGGTGATCCACAAGCTTGACGTGGGCCTCATGCCGCCGCCGGGCGAGCCGCGTCCCGACCGCAAGGCGGCGCTCGGCCTCGCGCGTTATCTCGAAGCGAAGCTCGACGCGGCCGCTGCCGCGGCGCCGAAGCCGGGCCGTCAACCGCTGCACCGTTTGAATCGCGCCGAGTACGGCAACGCGATCCGCGACCTGCTCGGGTTCAGCGTCGACGTCGAGCAGCTGTTGCCCGCCGACAGCTCGAGCCACGGCTTCGACAACGTATCCGACGTGCTCAAGACGTCGCCGCTCTTGCTCGAGCGCTACCTCACGCTCGGCATGCTCGTGGCGGGCACCGCGGTGGGCGACACCACGATCGCGCCGCGGGCGGTGCACTACGCGCCGCGCCCGGATCTCTCGCAGAACCGCTGGATCGAGGGCCTGCCGCTCGGCACGCGCGGCGGCCTCGTCGTGGAGCACTACTTCCCCGTCGACGGCACCTACGAGCTCCGTCCCGAGCTCTGGGAGGCGGCCGCGAGCACGGTGCGCGGGCTCGAAGGATTCAAGACGCCGTTCGAGTACGAGATGCTGCTCGACGGCGTGGTGGTGCACCGGGCCACGCTCGGCGGCGTGGAGGACGACGCGCTGTCGAATCGCGACCAGGGCAGTGCCACGGCGTCCGCCCAGGAGCGCATCCGCGCGCGGCTGCCGATCACGGCCGGCGTGCACAAGCTCGGCTTCACCTTCGTGATGAAGAGCTTCGCGATCGAGCAGCGCGTGCTCCAGCCGTTCGAGAGCGACTTGCCGGCGGGCAACGACGCGTACGGCTGGCCGCGCATCGCGCAAGTGCTCGTGACGGGGCCGTTCGAGGCCACCGGCCCAGGCGACACGCCGGTGCGGCGCGCGATCTTCACGTGCCGGCCGTCGGCCGCGATCGCGGACGTCGATTGCGCCGAGCAGATCTTGGGCCGGCTCGCGCGCCGCGCCTACAGCCGGCCGGTGAAAGAGACCGAGCTCAGGACGCTGCTCGACTTCTATGCGCAGGGCAGCGGCGGCGGCCGTGACTTCGAGCGCGGCATCGAGCTCGCGCTCGCGCGCATGATCAGCGGTCCGGAGTTCCTGTTCCGCGGCGCCAAGCGCGCGTCCGGCGCGCCCGACGCGGTGCGCCCGGTCGACGACGTGACGCTCGCGTCGCGGCTCGCGCTGTTCCTCTGGAGCAGCATCCCCGACGACGAGCTGCTCGACGCCGCGATCGCGGGCCGGCTATCCGACTCCAAGACGCTCGAGGCGCAAGTGCGGCGCATGCTCGCCGACCCGCGCGCCGAAGCGCTCGTCGCGAATTTCGCCGAGCAGTGGCTGCAGCTGCGCAACATCGCGGCCAAGACGCCCGACCTGCTCGAGTTCCCCGACTGGGACGACAATCTACGGAAAGACATGGTGCGCGAGACGCACCTGCTGCTGCGCCACGTGATGCTCGACGACGCGAGCGTGCTCGATCTCGTCGGCGCCGACTATTCCTTCATGAACGAGCGGCTCGCGCAGCATTACGGCATCGACGGCGTGTTCGGCGACGCGTTCCGCCGCGTGCAGCTCACGGACCCGAACCGCCGCGGCCTGCTCGGCCACGGCAGCATCCTGTTCGAGACGTCGGTGGCCACGCGCACGTCGCCCGTGTTCCGCGGCAAGTGGATCATGACGAATGTCTACGACTCGCCGCCGATTCCGCCGCCGCCGAACGTGCCGTCGCTCGACGACAGCGCGCCGGCCGCGAAGCCGCAGTCGGTGCGCGAGCGGCTCGAGCGGCATCGCGAGGACCCGGTGTGCGCCGGCTGTCATCTCACGATGGACCCGCCGGGCTTCGCGCTCGAGAACTTCGACGCCGTGGGCCGCTGGCGTGACACGGACGCGGGCCGTCCCGTCGACGCCACGGGCAAGCTGTCGGACGGCACCGAGGTGTCGGGTCCCGCCGCGCTGCGCGAGGCGATCCTGAACCGCCCCGAGGTGTTCGCGGGCACGCTCACGAAGAAGCTCATGACCTACGCGCTCGCGCGCGGGCTCGAGCCCGAGGACATGCCGGCGGCGCGCGCGATCGTGCGCGCCGCCGCCAAGGACGACTATCGATTCAGCGCGCTCGTGCTCGGCATCGTGCAGAGCGTGCCGTTCCGGATGACGGGCGGAGAGCCGCCCGAGGCGGTGGCCGCGAATAAATAGGGACATGCTGATTTTTTGTCGGCGTAGCCGGGAGCACGGCGACCGAAAAAGCAGCAGGTCCCCAATTGTTCGCGGCGCCGAGTGAGGATAGCGATGTTCATCAGCAAGAAGCATCTCTCGCGCCGTGCGGTGTTGCGCGGCGCCGTGGGTTTCACCGTGGGGCTGCCGCTGCTCGACGCGATGGTGCCGGCCGCGCGCGCCGCGCCGCCGCCGCAGCTGCGCTTCGGCGCTGTGTACGTGCCGAACGGCGTGCGCCCCGAGATCTGGACGCCGCCGCCGGGCGAGAAGCTCACGCTGCCGCCGCTGCTCGCGCGGTTCGAGCCGATGCGCGACCGGATCAACATCGTCACGGGACTTACCTCGTCGCCGCAGTCGGAGCATCACAGCGCCACGTCGCTGTGGCTGCACGGCGGCTACCTGCGCAAGACCGAAGGCGCCGACGTGCGCAACGCGCAGACGCTCGACCAGCACATCGCCGACGCGATCGGCCAGAGCACGGCGCTGCCATCGCTCGAGCTCGGCATCGAGGACATGAGCGGCTCGCCGGGGTCGTGCGCGTTCGGCTTCAGCTGCATATATATGAATACGCTCGCGTGGCGCACGCCCACGGCGCCGCTGCCGATGGAGCTCAATCCGCAGACGGTGTTCGAGCGCCTCTTCGGCGACAGCGGCACGCCGGAGCAGCGCGCCGCGCGCTGGCGCGAGAAGTCGAGCATGCTCGACTCGGTGCTCGCCGCGGCCAAGAGCTTGAACGCGGACCTGGGGCCGCAAGATCGCGTGACGGTCGACGAATACCTCGACAACGTGCGCGAGGTGGAGCGCCGCATCCAGCTCGCTGAGCGGCAGCTCGACTCCGGAATCGACTTGCCGGCCGCGCCCACCGGCGTGCCGTCGTCGTACGAGGAGCACGTGAAGCTCATGTACGACCTCGTGGCGCTCGCGTTCCGCGCCGACGTCACGCGCGTGTTCACGTTCATGAAGGGCGTCGAGGCGAGCCCGATCAACTATCCGCAGATCGGCGTGCCCGAGTCGCACCACATCGTGTCGCACCACGAGAACAAGCCCGAGGCGCAGCAGAAGTACGCGAAGATCAACGCGTATCACCTGGGCTTGTTCGCCGACTTCGTCGAAAGCTTAAGCGCCACGCGGGACGGCGACGGCTCGCTGCTCGACCACTCGCTGCTGCTCTACGGCAGCGGCATGGGCAACGGCAACGTGCACGATCATCGCAAGCTGCCGCTGATGCTCGCGGGCGGCGCCGGCGGCCGGCTGCGAGGCGGGCGGCACATCGCGAATCCCGATCCCACGCCGATGGCGAACCTGATCGCGAGCCTGGGCGACGTCGCGGGCATCGAGCTCGCCGGGCTCGAGAACGCGACCGGCCGCGTCGCGCTCTAGCCGTTCCGCGCGGTCACCAGCGCCGGTGCGCTTTGTTCCAGGCGTAGAGCAGCGCCGCGAACGCGTTGTATGCCCAGCGGCCGAGCACGCGCAGCACCGGCCAGGCGAGCACGCGGGCGAGCGCACGCTGGCCGGGCGTGCGCGCCCACAACGCGCCGAAGGCGGCGGCGCCGACGTGCAGCGTGCCTTGCTCGTCGACGACGTGCAGCCGCTCGCGCACGAATTCTTGCTCCGCGCCGATCTCGCACACGGCGTCCGGCCGGTCGTGAATGTCGATCCAGTCCACCTCGGTGGAGCAGTCCGCCATCCGTTGCCGTTGTCCTGCGATGCCCGCGTTGCAGACGGGACACGCGCTGTTGTAGTAGACCTTGACCTTAGCCACGGCGGGGCGCCCCGAGCGCGCGCGAAAGCTCGGCGAGCGTCCGCATCATCCCGTGCGGAACCGCGGCTGCCGGTGGCAGCGCGGCATGCACCGCCACAAGGTGGCAGCTCGGGATCTGCGGATGCGCGTGATGCTCGGCGTGATAGTTGAAATGCAGATCGTATAGCAGCAGCTGGTCGAGCCAATGCGGCGCGTGCGTTCGCACGTATCCGGGCTCCGGCGTTTCGAGTGTCGCGTGCTCGGCGATCCCGCGCAGCTGGCTGAAGAACAGTCCGAACGTCGCGGCCGAGACGAAGGGCAACGCGGCGAGCTCGAGGAACGCGCCGCCGCCCGTGACGAGCGCGAGAACCGCTGCCTGTACGCACAGCAGCACGACGATGTCGCCGCTCGCGAGCGCATGGCGCAGATTCTTCGGGCTCAACGCGCTCTCGCCGACGACGTAGCGCAGGTTCAGGCCGGCCAGCGGGCGCAGCAAGTGAAGCACGTAACGCGCCGGCGTGAAGCTGCGCAACGCGCGATAGTGGAAGGCTTGCGGGTCGCCCGCTTCACCGTAGATCCGGTGATGCCGCCAGTGGAGCCTGCAGAAGTTGTGATAGTCGATGCCCGTGAGCGCGCCGAGCACTCGACCCATCCGGTCGTTGCCGCGCGGGCTGCTGAAGAGCGTGCGGTGCCCGCAATCGTGCATCACGATCGACACCCGATAGAGCAAGAGCCCGATGAGCGGTGTGAGCAACCACGGCGCCGCCGGCGCCGCGGCGCGCAGCACCGGCGCCAGTGCGAGCAATAGGAATAGCGGCAAGGTGTTCCTCGCGACCGCCGCCCAGGCGTAGGCGTCGGACGGCTCGAGCCACTCCGCGCGAAGCTCGGTGTCGTTGGTGGCGGCCATGAGGCGTGCGCTCATCTCATCTCGCGCTCACTGCCGATATCCCGGCTTGCAGTCGTAAGGCTCGGGATCGCGGCGGCTTCGCACGAACAGCTCCGTTTGCGTCACCGGCTGCTTGAAGTACGCGGGGTCGTCGATGACCCAGGTGATCTCGAGCTCGCCGTCCGCGTTCACGGCGAGCCGCTCGGCGAGCTTCAGGTCTTGCGTGTGCAGCACGCCGTAGCGCGGCTCGAGGGTCGCGGCGACGAAGTGGTCCGTCGTCACCACGAGCGCCGCGCCGTCGAACGAGCCGACCGACCACCCCATCGTGCCGCGCGGCGCGCCGGCCGGCGCCGCCGCCGCGCCCAGGTGCACCACGCGCCGGCTGTCCATGAAGCGATGCTCGATCACGACGGCGTCTCGTTCGCGCTTGATCTCGAACGGCTCGTTGACGTTCACCCAGAAGCGCACGGGGCTCGCGGGATCGCAATAGATCGCCGGGTCGTCCTTGATCGGGTCGAACGCCGCACGCGCCCGTTCGCCCGCTTCGGTCAGCGCCCCGCGATAGTCGGACACGGCGAACCGCTTCATCGTCCAGACGCCGACGATCGAGCTCGCGTCGACCGGAATCTCCGCCGCCGCGGCCACCGTGGGACCGAACAACGAGGTGCTCTCGAGCGTGCTGCCGTTGGCGAAGTGCGCGACGCGGAACGCGCAGCCGGTCGCGTTGTGGCGGGCCGCGACGCCTTCGATCGTGATCGGCTCGCCGGGCTTGAACGACTGGGCGCTCAAGCCGTTGCGGGACAGCACGGTGCGCGACGCGAGCTCGCAAGTCCACGTCTCCGTGGCGCCCGCGGCATTCACCACGTCGACATACACGAACGAGTGCGGATTGATGAACTCGAAGCGCGCGACCTTGCCTTCGAGCTTCACGGGTTTCGTTACGTCGTAGTGCGGGGCTACGCCGTGATGCGCCAGGCACGGGGTGCAAACGAGGAGAACCAAGAATCCGGCGCGCATGGCGTTCGACTCCGCTGCAGCCCGCATCGTCGCCTGTGTGCAGCCTGCAGACAATCCGAGCTCTCGCGAGCGTATCTCGTTCTGCGGTTGTTGCGGGTAAGCATCAAGCGCGTGGTGCTTGACAATCATGGATGGGCGGACCTATGTTCGACGCGATTGCATGCGATCGCCGCTTCGAGCTCGAACCGTCGATTCGCGGAGCGAAGCCCGAAACAACGATTACAGAAGGGCGCTGCGCTTCGAGGCGTGCAATTGGCCGAAGTCGGCAAGGGGAGTGGATGCACGTAGCTCGCACACGACTGCAGCGCCCGGCGTCTGTCGAAGACGCAGCGCGCGCGCCCGTTGTTGCGTGCATGCATCGTTTCCGGCGCCGTTCGGCACACCGTCTTTCGCCCAAGAGCGGAACCTTCGAGCTCGATGAGATCGCCCGCGCGCGCTCGGCGCGTGCGGGATCGATGGTCTCTCGCTTCTGACGGCGGGGTTGCTCGGATCGGGGAGGATCGAGCGGCATAGGGGGCGGGTAGTGGGACCTACCCGCCCTCCGTGCGCCTAGGCCGAGTCGTCCGAAAATCGTCCGGTGCCGCCTCGTCGGTGCCGGGCGTTGCTATGATCGGCGATGGCGCGTGCGCGGGGCCGCACGCCGAACGGCGGGAAGGGGGATACGTGCGAATGCAGGAAGGCTCGGTTTGGGGGCGGCTCGTCTCGAGGACGGCTCGCGTGCTCGCGGTCGCGCTCGTCGCGGTGCTGGTGGGCGCCGGCGCGTTCGCGCAGGAAGGTCACCCGCTCAAGGGCTCGTGGCTCGGCACCTGGGCGTCGAATGCCGCGCTCGGCGACAACATCCTGTTGATCCTCGACTGGGACGGCAAGGCGATCACCGGGATGATCAACCCGGGCACCGACGACATTCCGATCGCGAAGGCGTCGCTCGATCCGAAGGGTTGGATGGTCACGCTCGAGGCCGACGCCAAGGACAAGGCGGGCAAGAGCGTGCACTACGTGATCCAGGGGCACATCGAGAACCTCGAGCTGCCGAATCGTTCCATCGTCGGCACGTGGAGCGGCGGCAACGGCAAGGGCGCGTTCGAGGCGAGCCGGCAGTGAGCGGGGCGCGCATGCTCCATCGGCGTGCGATTGGCGGGCTCGGGCTCGTGTGGCTCGTCGCGATGGCGGGCGCCGCGTTCGCGCAAGTGGAGCCGGCCGCGAAGTTCGACACGTCCAAGACCATGACGCTCGAGGGCATCGTCACCGCGGTCGACTGGCGCAACCCGCACGCGCACATCTTTTTCAACGTGAAAGACAAGAACGGCGCCGTGGCGAATTGGGCCGCCGAGCTCGCCAACACGATCGTGCTCGAGAAGAGCGGTTGGAGCGCACGAACGCTGCGCGCCGGCGACGCGATCGGCGTGCGCGGTCATCCCGCGCGCGACGGCACGCGGCAGATCTCCGGCGACACGGTCACGCAAACGGCCACCGGCCAGAAGGTGCTGTTCGCGAAGGACACCGCGCCCCCGCCGCCGAAGACACCGCGCGCCGCGCCGCGCGGCCCGGACGGCCATCCGCTGCTCGGCGGCCCCGACGGCTACTGGGGTTATCCGAGCGCGACCGCGCTCGTGCAGAGCGGCGTCAACGTGCGGATGGACGCCGAGGGCCTGCTCGCGAATCTCGCCGACGCGCCGAAGGTGGCGCCGTTCCAGCCGTGGGCGCTCGGCGTGTACCGGCATCGGCAGGAGCGGCAGCTGCGCGATGACCCGATGTGGTTGAACTGCAAGCCGCCGGGCGGCGTGCGGTATCTGCAATCGCCGCTCGGTTTCCAGCTGATCGAGGACCCCGTGCGGCAGCGGGTCTTCGCGCTGCTCGGCAGCGGCAACCATAACTACCGCATCGTCTACACCGACGGCCGCAAGAACGTGGGTCAGGTCCGCGGCGACGACGACAATCCGCTCTACTACGGGCGCGGCGTCGGCAAGTGGGACGGCGACGCGTTCGTGGTCGAGACCACGGGCTTCAACGAGGACTTCTGGTTCACCAACGGCGGGCTGCCGCACACGAACCTGCTGTCGATGACGGAGCGCTTCACGCGGCCCAACTTCGACACGCTGCACTACGAGGTCACCGTCAACGATCCGGGCGCCTACACGCAGCCGTGGTCCGCGAGCTGGGACCTGCGCTGGGTGGACGGCCAGGAGCTGCCGGTATTCTTTTGTCAGGAGAACCGGTCGTAGTCGGCCGGCTCCGTGGCTAGAAAGGAGCACGTCGTGATGTACACACTGCTGAAAGTTGCGTCCCGCGGTTCTCTGCCCCTGTTGCTCGGCGCGCTGCTCTGTGCCGGCAGCGCGCTCGCGCACCATTCGTTCACGGCCGAGTTCGACGCCGACAAGCCGGTGTCGATCGAAGGCATCGTCACGAAGGTGGACTGGGCGAACCCGCACGTCTGGATCTACGTCAACGTCAAGGACGCCGGCAGCGGCCAGGTCAAGAACTGGGGCGCCGAGCTCGGGCCGCCGCACGGCTTGCAGCGCTCCGGTTGGCAGCGAACGACGCTCAAGATCGGCGAGCAGGTGAAGATCGACGGCTTCCTCGCGCGCAACGGCGACCAGCGCATGAACGCGCGCACCGTGACGCTCGCATCCACCGGCGGTCGCCCGGGCCAAACGCTCGACGCGGCGTCGTCGAAGAACGATCCCGCGGCCGGCGGCAGCGCGGCGCCTCAATGAGAGCTCGCTCGCGGCTCGCGCGCACGGCCGCGGCGCTCGCGCTCGCGGCGATCGCGTTGACGGCCGGAGACCTCGCGCTCGCGCAGGGGCGGCCGCGGCCCGCGAACCAGCCGCCGCCCGGCCCGGCGCCGCGCAACGAGAGCGGCCGCGTGCTGCTCGGCGGCGCCACGCCCGCGGACAAGGGCGTGTGGACGCCGCGCTTCGGCATCACGGCGCCGATTGCCGCGCTCGAAACCGTGCCGTTTCAGCCGTGGGCGCGCGCGCTCTACGACTCGCGCCAGGTGCACGAGCTCGAGCCGCACGCGCGCTGCAAGCCCTCGGGCACGGCGCGCCAGTTCCTCACGCCGTACGGCGTGGAGTTCGTGGAGCTGCCCGCGATCAAGCGGCTGTACATCTTCGACATCGGCGGTCCGCATACCTTCCGCGTGGTGTACATGGACGGCCGCGCGCACCCGAAGAACCTGAGCCCCACCTTCTACGGCCACTCGGTCGGCTCGTGGGAAGGCGACACGCTCGTGATCGATAGCGTCGGCTTCAACGAAGGCTTCTGGCTCGACCGCCGCGGCTTGCCGCACACCACGCAGATGCACACGGTGGAGCGCTTCACGCGCATCGACGCCGAGACGGTCGATTACAAGATCACCGTCGACGACCCCGGCGCGTACACCGGCCAATGGACCGGCGGCTTCAATCTCGGCTGGGACAAGGGCACCGAGCTCTTCGAGTACGTCTGCCAGCAGGCGAACTACGCGTCCGAGCTCATGGTCGGCGGCGAGCGTTCGAGCGTGGACCGCAGTAGCCCCATCGTCCCGTAAGCACTTCCTGGCCACCCGCGCAGGCTATCCGGGCCATGTACTACTAGATTACTAGTTGACAATCGCCTCGCCGAGGTTTAACTACTAGTGAGCTAGTAGGAGAAGGCGATGGATGTCAGGCTGACGGACCGCGAGGCGGAGCTCATGGAGGTGCTCTGGGCCCGCGGGCCGTCCACGGTCTCGGAAGTCCGCGACGAGCTCGAGGACGAGTTCGCCTATACCACCGTGCTCACCGTGCTGCGCACGCTCGAGGCAAAGGGCTACGTCGAGCACGGCACCGAAGGCCGCGCGCACCGGTATTCGGCTGCGATCTCGCGAGAGAAGGCGCAGCGGAGCGCCGCCCGGGCGCTCGTGCGAAAGTTCTTCAAGGGCTCCACCGAGCTCCTGCTCACGCACCTCGTGACGGACGAGAAGCTCAGCGACGCTCAAGCCGAGCGCATCAAGCTGCTGCTCGACCAGAAGCCGGGCAAGAAGGGGAAGACGTGATGCTGCGAATCGCGGTCTATCTGCTCCTCGTCGCGGTCCTGTTCGCCGCCGCCGGATTCGTCGTGGAGCAAATTTGCGCCCGCGCGCGCGTGGCTCGACGCGGCGTTTGGCTCGCGGCGCTCGTCGCGTCGATCGCTTTGCCGGCGTACTGGGCGCTTGCAACGAGCAACTCGGCCCCGTCCATCGACCGCTCGGCGCCCGTCGCCACACGCGCGGTTTCCAACGATGCGCCGACGAGCACCGAGGACGTCTCGCAGCGCGCAGTCGACACGTCCCGAAAGTTCACGCTCCCGGATTGGCGCCGTTGGCCGCTGTTCGGCAATTGGTACACGCTGGCATGGCTCGACAGTCCGGCGCTCGATAAACCGTTGGCAGTGGTTTGGATCGCGAGCTCGTCGTTGGCCGCGCTCGTCTACGCTCTCGCTTGGCTTGCGTTGCGCAGAGCCGCGCGCCGATGGCGGAAGGCTCGCCTCGACGGCGGCGACGTGTTGATCTCCAGTCGCCTCGGACCTGCGATGTTCGGGCTCGTACGCCCGCGCATCGTGCTCCCGCGCTGGTTGCTCGACGCCCCCGGCGACTTGCGCTCGATGGTCCTGCGGCACGAGCGCGAGCACGTCGCGGGCAGGGACCAGCTTCTGCTGACTGCCGGCCTCGCGCTCGCGGCTCTCGCGCCGTGGAATCTCGCGCTCTGGTGGCAACTCCGGAGGCTTAGGCTCGCGATCGAAACCGATTGCGACGCGCGGGTGGTGCGCGGCGGCGCGGATGCCGCGGCGTATGCGAAGGTGCTTCTGGAAGTGCGGCAACGGCGTGTTGCCGTGCCGCTGGCCGCCGTCGCGCTCACCGAGCCCGTCTCCGACCTCGAGCGCCGCATCGGCCTCATCTTGCAGGCGCCGCGCCGCATGAGTCGCTTGGCCGCGGCCGGCGCCGCGTTGGTCGCTGCGACCCTGATCGTGGCCGCGTGCGCCATTACTCCGCCCGCGCCGCCGGCCGGCAGCGCTCGCACAGCCGGCGAACGGCAGAGCGTCACGGGGATGAGCGCAGGCGAGCGAGTGGTGATCCTCGTCGACGTTTCGGCGTCGATGCTCACCAAGACGCTGCCGACCGTAGACGCAGCGCGCAACCCCGGCTCGGCGCCGCTCGGGACGAACGCCAAGTGGCGGCAGCTGACGAAGACCGTCCAAGGCCTGACGGCCCGAGTCTCGCCGAGCGCGCAATTTCAGGTCATCGCATTCAACGGCACGGCGCGCTCGCTCTTCTCGGGTCGCGACGGCCAGTGGCTCGCCGCGGATCGCGGCAACGTCGACCAAGCCCTACGTGCGTTGACGAATGAAACCGGTCCCGCCGGCCCGAAAAATCTCGGCGCGGCGCTCGCAGCCGCTGCAGCGCTGCTGCCGCAACCCGATACCGTGTACGTCGTGACGGATGGTTTGCCCGACGTGGGTGCGTCGGGACGCGCGGCCGATAGCCAGGACGCGCGCGTCCAGCTTTTCCGGGAAGCCGCCGCGCGAGCGCCCGCAGGCGTGCCGGTCAACGTGATTCTGTTGCCTCTCGAGGGCGAAGAGGTCGCGGCGCCGGCCTATTGGACGCTTGCGTTGAGCACGGGCGGCGCGCTGCTGGCGCCCGCCGAGGATGCAAGCGACAGCGGCGTTCCGCTCGACAGCGAATACCTGATCTTCGTGATCGATACCTCCGGCAGCATGCGGCAGTTCGCCTGGCAGAACGTGGGCGCTCGAGTTGCGGAAACGATCGCCGCGTATCCTTCAGTGAAGGGCCTGCAGGTCCTGAGCGACGAGGGCCAGTATCTCTTGCCGGCGTCTTCTCGCGGCTGGATTCCCGATACGCCTGAGACACGGGCGCAAATCCTCGGAGCGCTGGCGGACTGGAGCACGTACTCAGCCTCGACGCCCGGCGCCGGCATCCTCGCGGCCATCGACTCCGTTGCGGACAAGAATGTCGCCGTCTACGTTTACGGCGACGATCTTGCGCAAGGCACGGTTAGCGACGTGCTCACGTCCATCAGCGGTCGAAACCTTGACGCGACCGGGAACCGCAAGGTCCGGATCAACTCCGTAGCCTTTCCGACCATCTACGACGCCACCGGACAGCTCTATAGCTCGGCGGGCTACGCGTCGCTGATGCGCGAGCTCTCGCAGCAAAACGGCGGCAGCTTCATCGGGCTGCCCGCGCACGCTCCACGCTGACGCACGGCCAGGCGCCGTAGCTCGAGGCGGGCGACGGGACCATGGGACGCCGCCGCCGCGAGATGGAGCAGCTGTCGATGTCGTTCCTCGACAGCATCTGCTGCGGCTTCGGCTCGATCATCCTGCTACTCGTGATGAGCCGGCACGATCATCCGCACATGCTCGAGGAGGGCAAGGAGAATCTTGCGGGCGTGATCGCCAAGTACGAGCAAGAGCTCAACGACATCCTGGGCGAAACCGAGACCATCCAGCGCGACCGCAACACCACGCTCTCCGACGTCGACCTCGCGAAGATCAAGGTCGAAGACCTGGAGAAGCTGCTCGCGCGGGTGCGCGCCGAGACGCTCGAGGCGCAGGGCGAGGCCACGGTTTCGACCGAGGCAATGGAGCGCCTCGCCAAGGCGCAGCAGACCCTCACGGAGGAGCAGAAGCGGCTGCTGGCCAACTACAAGCCGGCACCCGATGAGTACAAGATCGGCGGCATCCCGGTCGACAGCGAGTACGTCGTCTTCCTGATCGATACCTCACCCAGCATGAAGCAGTTCGTCTGGGATCAGGTGCTGCAACAAATCCGCGAGACGCTCGAGGTGTACCCCACCGTCAAGGGCATCCAGGTGCTCAACGACGAAGGCGAGTACATGTTCAAGAGCTATCGCCGCGAATGGATCCCCGACAGCCCGACGCAGCGCAAGACCATCCTCGACACGCTG
>DASUFK010000165.1:0-4168 GCA_036274615.1 Gammaproteobacteria bacterium
TCCGGCGAGTTTTCCGGCCAGACGCTCAACGGCGATACGCAGCCGGTGGTGCGCGTGACCTGGGACGAGGTCGCGCAGTACTTGAACTGGCTCAGCATCCGGGACGGCTTCCAGCCCGTGTACGAGCAGAAGGGCAGCGTCTGGGTACCGTCACGCCCGCTGCGCAACGGTTACCGTTTGCCGACCGAGGCGGAATGGGAATGGGCGGCGCGCTTTGCCGGTCAGCAGGGGCCGGGGCTCAAGTACTCGTGGGGCGCCGACCTGCCGCCGCCCGACAAGTCCGGCAACTATGCGGACATCGCGGCCGCGAAGATCCTGCCGCGCACGCTCGTCACCTACAATGACAGCTTCCCCGTGAGCGCGCCGAGCGGCAGCTTCGAGCCGAACGTGTTCGGCATCTACGACATGAGCGGCAACGTCTCCGAATGGGTGCAGGACTACTACGTGCTCGACGCCGTCGAGGCTCCGGCCCTCGTGGAGGACCCGCTGGGGCCCGAGGTCGGTGACTTCCACATCGTCCGCGGCTCGAGCTGGCGCAGCGCGCACGAAGCCGACCTGCGCCTCGCCTACCGCACTTACGAGAGCGAGCGGCGCGAGGACTTGGGCTTCAGGCTCGCGCGCAATCTCGAGTGATGGGAATGTCCCCGGTGGATCGGAGTCAAACGCTCGTGCTCGCAACGCTTCATGCTCCAACCCTCGCGAGGTAGCACCATGCGACTCCCTCGAATCAATGCCGTTCGAATCGCTTTCACACTGAGCGTGCTCGGCTTGCTGTCGGCCGTCTCGCTCGGCCAGGAGACGCCCGCACCGTCCGCGCCGCCGGCGGCGCAGCCGTCGCCGGCGCCGGCCGCGTCGCAGCCCGCGCCCGCGCAGCCGCAGTCGACGCCCGGCAAGCCGCCGTCCGTGACGCCGGCGGCCGGCGCGCCCGTGACGCCGCGAACGCCGTCGAAGGACGACGACTTCATACCCACCGAGGAGCTCGGAGCCGACGAGGAAGTGACCTTCCCGGTCGACATCTGAGCAAACCGAAAGGCCGATGGGAAAGCTTGCCGTAGAGCTCAACGACGCCGGCATCGTCATCGCGGACGAGTCGGGCCTGCTCGCCGTGGAGCCCGGCTACGCGTTCCTCGAGCGCGGCCGCATCCGCACGGGGATGGAAGCCGTATCGTACGCGCGCCGCGAGCCGCGGCGGGCGAGCAACCGGTTCTGGAGCATGCTCTCCGTCGAGCCGGGCTCGGCCGGGCTCGACGGCCCGATGAGCTCGGCAGAGCTCGCCTACGCGCAGCTCGCGGACCTCTGGAAGCGCTACGGCGAGCGCGCGAGCGACGTGGTGTTGGTGGTGCCGGGCAGCTACAAAGGCGAGCAGCTCGGCATCGTGCTCGGCCTCGCGCAGGAGTGCGGCATGCCCGTGCGCGCGCTCGTCGACACGGCGGCCGCGGCCAGCGTGCGCCCCTATCCCGGCAAGCAGCTCCTGTACGTCGACGCGAGCCTGCACCGCATCGCCTCCACGTGGATCGAGCAGCGCGACGAAGCGTTCGTCCGCGCCGAGCATGAGATCCCGACCACCGGGCTCGCGAACCTCACGGAAGCGTTCGCGCGGCGGTTCGCGGAAACTTTCATGCTCGCGACGCGCTTCAATCCGTTTCATCGCGCCGAGACCGAGCAGCAGCTCTACGACCGCCTGCTCGGGTGGCTCACCACGCTGGCCACTCAGGGCGAGATCGAATGCGTGCTCAACGACGGCGACGAGGAATTCAAGACCGTCGTCGGCCGCGACACCGTGCTCGGCGCCGTCGGCGGCTTCTACCGGTCGGTGGTGCAGCTGATCGCGCAGAATCGCGAGCCTGCTGCGAGCCTCGTGGTGCAGCTGTCGTACCGGCTCGCCGGGTTGCCCGGGTTCGTCGCCGAGCTCGCGCGGCTCGACGATTGCCGCATCGAGCTCAACGAGCGCGGGCACGCCGCGCGCAGCGCGTTGCTCGCGCCGGAGCTCCTGAGCGCCGCCGGCGACATCAAGCTCGTGAAGCACCTGCGCTGGCGGGCGCCGGCCGCCGATCTCGACGCCGCGCCGCAGGCGCCGGCCGAGGCGCCGCGGCTCGCGGACGCGGCCGCGCCCACTCATGTGGTGTATCGCGGCATGGTGTATCGCGTCGACGCGCGCGGCCTCGTCGTGGGCCGCGAGCCGGCCGACGGCCGCCGCACGATCGTGGTCGAAGCGCAGACGAGCGGCGTGTCGCGCGCGCATTGCGAGCTCGTGGTGCGCGACGGCGAGCTGCGGGTCGTGGATCTCAGCCGCTTCGGCACGTTCGTGAACGAGAAGCGGATCTCCGGCGAGACGATCCTGCGGCGCGCCGACACGATCCGCGTGGGCTCGCCGGGCGCGGAGCTCCTGGTCGTGAGCATGGAGCCCGCTCATGGCGCGTAGGGAAATCAACGTTTTCTCGATGTCGTTTCTCGACGCGATCTGCTGCGGATTCGGCGCCGTGATCCTGCTGTTCATGATCATCAACGCCAACGTCGACATGAAGTCCGCGACCGAGCTCAAGGACCTCACGAGCGAAGCGCGGCGCATGGAGCTCAAGGTCGACGCGGGCCGCAAAAATCTCGTCACGATGAAGCAGGACCTCGCGCACCTGCTCGAGCAGTGGGCCACGATCCGCGGCATGCGCGACGACCTGCTCACCGAGCTCACCACCAAGCAGGCCGAGGCCGCTACCGCCGAGATGGATTCGAAGGCGCGCCAGGAGGCCATCGAGAAGCTCAAGGCCGAGCTCACCAAGATCCAAACGGAGAACGACCGATTGGCCGCCGCGGCCAAGGAGCCGGTGCCGGGCGGCACCTCGATTCGCGGCTTCGTCGGCGACGGCAACCGCCAGTACCTCACCGGGCTCAAGATGGGCGGCAAGCGCGTGGCGATCCTCGTGGACGTGTCGGGGAGCATGCTCGACCGCACGCTCGTGAACGTGATCCGCCGGCGCAACATGCCGCCGGCGCAGCAGGTGCAGTCGCCGAAGTGGGTGCAGCTCGTGAACACGCTCGACTGGCTCACCACGCAGATTCCCGAAGGCACGCAGGTGCAGGTGATCGCGTTCAACGACGAGGCGAAGTCGTTGATGCCGGGCACCGATGGCAAGTGGGTCACCGTGACCACCAGCGCCGAGCTCGACGACGCCGTGAAGAATCTGCGCGTGACGGTGCCGAAGGGGCCCACGAGCCTGCACGCCGCGTTCGCGGCCGCACGGGCGCTCGACCCGCAGCCCGATAACATCTACCTCTTGACCGACGGCCTGCCGACGATGGGCCAGATCAAGCCCACGCGCGAGGGCGCCACCGGGCGCGAGCGCGTCGATCATTTCCAACGCGCGGTGCGCGAGCTGCCGGTGGGCGTGCCGGTGAACACGATCCTGCTGGCGATGGAGGGCGACCCGAAGGCGGCGCCCTTGTACTGGCTCCTGGCGCTGCACACGGGAGGGTCGATGCTCGCTCCGGCCGACGACTGGCCATGAGGCGCCGCCGCCGCGAGATGGAGCAGCTGTCGATGTCGTTCCTCGACAGCATCTGCTGCGGCTTCGGCTCGATCATCCTGCTGCTCGTGATGAGCCGGCACGATCATCCGCACATGCTCGAGGAGGGCAAGGAGAACCTCGCGGGCGTGATCGCCAAGTACGAGCAAGAGCTCAACGACATCCTGGGCGAGACGGAGACCATCCAGCGCGACCGCAACACCACCCTCTCCGACGTCGACCTCGCGAAGATCAAGGTCGAAGACCTGGAGAAGCTGCTCGCGCGGGTGCGCGCCGAAACGCTCAAGGCGCAGGGCGAGGCCACGGTCTCCACCGAGGCGGTGGACCGCCTCGCGAAGGCGCAGCAGAGCCTCACCGAGGAGCAGAAGCGCTTGCTCGCCAACTACAAGCCGGCGCCCGACGAGTACAAGGTCGGCGGCATCCCCGTCGACAGCGAATACATCGTGTTCCTGATCGACACGTCGGGAAGCATGAAGCAGTTCGTTTGGGACCAGGTGCTGCAACAGATCCGCGAGACGCTCGAGGTGTACCCCACCGTCAAGGGCATCCAGGTGCTCAACGACGAAGGCGAGTACATGTTCAAGAGCTATCGCCGCGAATGGATCCCCGACAGCCCGACGCAGCGCAAGACCATCCTCGACACGCTG
>DASUFK010000166.1:0-5100 GCA_036274615.1 Gammaproteobacteria bacterium
TCCTGCGGGCGAGCACGAGTAGCGCGCCGCCGATGCAGCCCGGCGGCGCGGCGAACGCGGCGATGCCGGCAGCGACCGCAGGGGCCTCCGGGCCGCCGAGGGTCGCCGTGAGCACGAACGCGCAGAAGGCGACCGCCAGGATCGCGCCCGCGACACCGAGATACAGTACCCCGCGCCGATAGTCGCGCTCCGGCAGGGTCATGAACGGCCGCGCGAGCAGCGCGCCGATCGCGGCCGCCTCGAGCGGCTTACCCTGCTCGGCGCAGCCGCGCACGATCTCGAGCAGCCGCATCCGCAGGCGCCAGCGCAGATAGATCACGGCGAAAAACAGCGCCGTGGGCGCGCCCACGAGTGCCATGAACAGAAGGGTGTCCTTCATCGAGCCTCTCCGAGTTTGTGCCGCCGACGGGCGACCTACTCTAAGGAGGCAGCCCGCCGCCGCGCGAGATGCACCCGGCTCGAAAAAGGTAACGGGGCGCCGTTGGCGGCGCCCCCAGGGATCAGTGCGGCAGCGCCTCGATGTCGGCGATCGCGCGCCGCAGGATCTCGGCGATCTTGGCCGTGCGCTCGCTGTCCGGCCCGCTGCGCCATGCGTCGCTGAACACGCGCTTCGCGAGCTGCGCGAACGCGGTGTTCACGTCGCCGACGGCGCCGCCGGCCACGCCGTGCATGGCTTCGCGAATGCGCTCGCCGATGCCGGTGAGCACGTCCTCGTTCTCGTCGAGGTGGCGCTCGCCCTCCGGCGTGATGTGGTAGACCTTCTTGCCGTCTTCCTCGACGATCCGCACGTAGCCCTGGTCCTCGAGCATCTGCAGCGTGGGATAGACGCTGCCGGCCGACGGCGTGTAGCAGCCGCCCATCCGCTCCTCGAGCGCCCGGATCACCTCGTAGCCGTGGCGCGGCTTCTCGCGGATGAGCCGCAAGATCACGAGCCGCATCTCGCCCGATTCGAACCAGCGGCCGCGGCGCCAGCGCCGCCCGCTCCCCGGAAACCCGCCGCCCGCGAAGCGGCCGAAGTCGCGGAAGACCGGTCCGAAGAAGTCGCCGAAGTCGTTGCCCCAGTGTTTGCGCGGCATGGGTGCCTCCTGTTCGATAGGTCGTACGCTATATCGTTGCGAGCTATCGTGCGATATATCGGAGGCAAGCGCAAGGAAGTGCGTGACTGGGCGGCAGGCCCCGAACCTCAGGGGGCCGCCGCGGCTTCCTCGCGCGCGAGCAGCACGGACTGACGGGCCACGTAGCCGCGGATGCTCTCGGCCTGCGCCGCGTCGAGAAACCGGCTGAACGACACCATGCCCCGCTCGGCGAGCGGGCCGTCGATCACCACCGTGCGCCAGAGCTCGGCGTTGGTCAGCGCCGGCGCGCGCCGCAGGTCGGGGATGATGTTGAGCGAGCGAGTGGCGTTGCCGTGGCAGCGGCCGCAGTGCTCGTAGTAGAGCGCCTCGCCGGCGGCGACCACGTCGTCGCGGAACGTCTCGCTCGGCGGATTCGCGGGCGGCGGCGGCTTCGGGCCCTCCGGCAGCACGGCCGTGCCACCGAGCTTGAATGCCACGATTCGGCCCGGTTGCGGCGTGTGCGCGTTGCGGTCGTCGGTGCCATAGAATCCGCGGCCGCTGATGAGCGCCACGTACTGCTCGCCGTCGATCGCATACGAGATCGGCCCCGATACGATGGGATTGGGCGTCGCGTAGCTCCAGAGCTTCGCGCCGTCGCGCGCGTCGTAGGCGACGAGCTCGCCCGTCTTGCCGCTCTTGCCCTGGAACAGCAGATCGCCGGCGGTGGACAGCACGCCGCCGCCGCGGCCGTCGATGCGCCAACGCTCGCGGTTCTCCACCGGGTCCCATGCGAGCACGTAGGCCTTCGGCGGCGTGGTGTTCTGGTCCGTGGCGGGCGCCGCGTCGGGACCGCGGTCGATGCCCGTGTTGTAGCCGCCCGGCACGAACTTCCAGCCCGGCTTGTCGACGTAGCGCAGCGTCGACTCGCCCGCCTGGAAGTACACGAGCCCCGTGCGCGGGCTGTACGACCACGGTGACCAGTTGTGCGCGCCCGCGCCGGTGGGCGAGCCGACGAATGGGCCGTCGGTGTAATAGGCGTTGGCCGCGATCGCGGGCCGGCCGGTCGCGAGGTCGACATGCGTGGCCCAATTCACCGGCACGAAGTTGTTCGCCGAGATTACCTTGCCGGTGCGGCGGTCGAGCACGTAAAAGAAGCCGTTCTTCGGCGCGTGCAAGAGCGCCTTGCGCGGTGCGCCGGCAATCGTGAGGTCCACGAGCATCATCGGCTGCGTCGACGTGAAGTCCCACGACTCGCCGGGCGACTCCTGGTAGTGCCAGAGATACGCGCCGGTGTCGGGATCGAGCGCGAGCACCGACGACAGGAACAAGTTGTCGCCTTTGCCGTCGGAGCGCAGGTTACGGCTCCACGGCGAGCCATTGCCGGTGCCCACGTAGAGCTGATCGAGCTCGCTGTCGTAGACGATCGCGTCCCACACCGTTCCGCCGCCGCCGTACTCGTACCACTTGCCGAACCAGGTGGGTGCCGCGAGCCGCGCGAGCGCGTCGTCGGATGCCGCGCCGTCGGGGGCCTTGGCCGGATCGCCGGGCACCACGTAGAACCGCCACGCGAGCGCGCCGGTCGCGGCGTCGTAGGCGCTCACGTAGCCGCGCACGCCGAGCTCGGCGCCCGCGTTGCCGATGAACACCTTGCCTTTCGCGACGCGCGGCGCGCCGGTGATCGTGTATGGCTGCGACTGGTCGACGGTCAGCGTGCTCCAGAGCTCGGTGCCGGTCTTCGCGTCGAGCGCGATCAGCCGGCCGTCGAGCGCGCCCACGAACACCCGGCCGTCGGCGTACGCCGGCCCGCGGCTGTTCACCTCGCAGCACGCCTTGTAGCCCGTGGCGCCCGGGACCTTGGGGTCGTAGTACCAAATGAGCGCGCCGGTCTTCGCGTCGACGGCGTAGACTTTGCTCCACGCGGTGGTGGTGTAGAGCACGCCGTCGACCTCGAGCGGCGTGGCCTCCTGGCCGCGAGTGGTGTCGACTTCGACGAACCATGCGGGCTTGAGCTCCGCGACGGTGTCGACGTTGATCTCGGCGAGCGGCGAGAAACGCTGCTCCGTCGTCGTGCCACCGTGCACGGGCCAATCGGAGCTCACTGCACGCGCATCGCGCGCCGTGGAGACACTGGTTCGATCGCCCGACGGCTCACACCCGGCGCACATGAGCGCCACAACCGCGGACACGCCTACAACGATCTGTCTCGTGCTCATTTCGCCATCCGAAATCTAGAGCAGCGTCCCCTCCGCGGAGGGATTTTGCACCGAAATTGGGCAAAAGTTTCCGCGGAACCGCTACTTCGCGAGCCGAAAGTCCACCTGGCCGCGCACCACCGCGCCCGCCGACGGCGCCCCCGACACGAGCGTCGGGCCCGCGGTGTACGCCCGCATGATCCGCACCGCCGCGTCCGAGAACGCCTCGAACGCGTTGAGCGGCATCTTGCTGTCCGGCTCGGGCGGCGGGTCGATGGCCATGCAGATCGTCGACCCGTCGGCTTGGATCTGGCACGCCACGGTCACCACCCGCTCGAAGCCTGCTTCGAGCGTCTTGGTGGGATAAAACCGCTCGAGGTCGCCTCTCGCCGGCACGAGCTGCCAGCGCACGTCGCGTGTTTGGACGAACGGCCCGTTGCCGAAGTCGAGCGGCCGGCGGTCGCCGGGCTCGATCGTCACCTCGAAGCTCGTGGCGAGCGGCACGGGATTGTCCGGGTCGAACGAGGCGGGATCGAGAACCATCGAGCTCGCGCGCCGTGCGGCCACGCGGGCGTAGCCGGCAGCGGTGCCGAGCACATTCGCGTCGTGCGGAATGCAGCTCATCCCGCCGGACAACCGGCTCACGTTGCAATCGACACCGACGGGCACCGGCTCGGTGGGCGCATCGACGCCGTCGAGGCTGTGATGCTTCGTGGCAATGCTCACGTCCTGCTGCACGAGCGCGGGATCGAACGCGAGCGGCTCGCTCGCCGGCAGCGGCGAGTGGTGCTCGATGACCGTGCGCGACTCGCACACGGCGTGCTTCGCGTCCTCGCGCGAGTAGCTCGATGCGAAGTCGATCGAATCCTCGTCGCTCTGCTCGCGATGCGTGGTGCCGGTGCGCTCCTGCGGGTCCTTGCGGCCGCGGCGCACATCGAACTCGATGGCCGACGAAGCACCCGCGCTCACGCGCGGGGATACGTCGTTCACGTCGATCCCCGAGCCCGGCACGGGCAGCACTACGAGCGCGCCGCCCGGCAGGCGTTGCGACTGGAACGACGGCATCTTGGTCGTAACGGTTGGCCGTTCCGCTCCCCAGGGCGCGAACGCGCCGAAGCGCTGCTCGAGGTCGGCGACGATCGACACGGCCATGCGCTCGCACTCCGCCGCGTCCGCCACGTCGGCGCGATGGACGAGCCGCAGCGTGTAGTGGCCGTAGTAGCCGGGCGCCACTACCACGTCGTGCGCGAGGCCGCCGAGTGTCTCGGCCCCTGCGCCCACGATCGACAGCGTCTTGCGGGTGAAAACCGAGACCTCGCCGGGTTCCCAGGCGACGCCGGCGGCCGCGGCGCGCGCGTCGTCGAACGTCATGCCCACGTGGAAGCGGCCGATGCCGAGCGGTTCCTCGTCGGCGGCGCCGGCGTGCGTGCCCACGAAGAGCGCCCCGCACACCCAGGCGAGCGCAAGCCGTAGTCGGTTGGTCATCGAAGCGGGTCCCCCGAAATCACTATAACCTTGAAACAGTCGCGCCGAGCACCCACCCACGCAGGCTCGCCGCAGAGGAGTCACTCATGCTGGACATAAGACGCGCAGACGAACGGGGCCACGCCGAGCACGGCTGGCTCGACAGCCGCCACACGTTCTCGTTCGCCGACTACTTCGATCCCAAGTTCATGGGGTTCGGTCCCTTGCGCGTGATCAACGAGGATCGCGTGCAGCCGGGCCAGGGCTTCGGCACGCACAGCCACCGCGACATGGAGATCATCTCCTACGTGCTCGAGGGCGCGTTGGCGCACAAGGACAGCATGGGCAACGGCTCGGTGATCCGGCCGGGCGACGTGCAGCGGATGTCG
>DASUFK010000167.1:0-19656 GCA_036274615.1 Gammaproteobacteria bacterium
ATGATCGCCGGCTTCAACATCGTCGAGGCCGACAGCATCGACGAGGCCGTGGCCATGGCCGCGGAATTCCCCTGGGCGCGCACGGGCTGCGTCGAAGTCCGCCCGATCATCGAGTTCGACACCGTCCGCGCCGCCGTCGGCGCCCCGCCCCGAAAATAGGGACATGGTACTTTTCGCTCGCGCGAGCTCGTCGCAGGCCGCGGTCAATCGGAAACGTAATCTGTCCCTATTTTCCGCGTTCGAAAAAGCAGCATGTCCCCATTTTTCCGCCGGTCAGTGGGCGGCGGAGGGTTGCGAGGGGCGGGCTGCGCTCGCCTGCGCGCGCTGCTGCGGCTTGTACGCGCCCGGCTGCGCGCGGAACGCGATGCTGAGCCGGTTCCAGGTGTTGATCGCGGCCACGGCCATCGCGAGGTCCACGAGCTCCGCCTCGCTGAAGTGCTCGCGCGCCTTCTCGAAGACCTCGTCCGGCACGTGGGTGTCGCTCACGAGCGTGAGGCTCTCCGTCCACTCGAGCGCCGCGCGCTCGCGGTCGGAATAGAACGGCGCCTCGCGCCACGCGTTGAGCAAGTAGAGGCGCTGCTCGGTCTCGCCGGCCGCGCGCGCGTCCTTGCTGTGCATGTCGAGGCAGTACGCGCAGCCGTTGATCTGCGACGCGCGCATCTTCACGAGCTCGAGCAGGCTCGGCTCGAGGCCCGACGCGTTGACGTAGCCCTGGAGGCCCAGCACTGCTTGCAGGGCCTTCGGCGAAACCTTCATGACATCGATCCGTGATTTCATCTTCGTATCTCCTCTGGTTGAGACTCGTTGTCCGACACCACCGGGGGCCGACACCAAGACGAACCGCCGAGCGGCGCTGTGACAGCGCCGCCCGGCTCGCTCGTGCTAACGCGCGGCGATGTGCACGCCGCGAAGCTTGTCGGGGTTCAGGATGCTGTAGACGTCGACGATCCTGCGGCCGTCGGTGTTGATGCAGAGCACCGTCAACAACGACTCCTCGTAGAACACGGCGAACCCGGGCTCGCCGTTCACGTTGACCGCACGGAACACCGTGTGGGGCGCGATCCTGCGGAACACGCCCACGGCGAACCGCGCCACGTGCGCCGCTCCGCGAACCTCTTTGAGCGCCGCTTTCTGCTTGCCGCCGCCGTCCGAAATCCAGCTCGAGTCCTCGGCGAGGATCTCGAGCAGCGCGTTCTGGTCGTGGGTTTGCAGCGCGCGCGCGAGCTGGTCGAGCAGCCGCGTCTTCGCGTCCAGGCTCACGTGCAGGCGCGGCTTCTCCGCGCGCACGCGTTTCGCCGCGCGGCTCACGATCTGCCGGCACGCCGCCTCGCTTTTGCCCAGGGCCTGCGCGATCTGCTCGTAGTCCACGTCGAACGCCTCGCGCAGCAGGAACGCCGCGCGCTCCTCGGGCGCGAGCCGCTCGAGCACCGCGAGCAGCGCCACCGACAGGTCCGACGCGAGCTCCGCCGCTGCATCCGCGGGCGGCGGCGCTTCGCCCACGAGCGGCTCGGGCAGCCACGGACCGGTGTAGTGCTCGCGCTCGGCGCGCAGCTGCCGGAGCCGGTCGATGCAGAGCCGTGTGGTCGTGGTGACGAGCCAGGCCTGCGGCGCGCGGATCTCTTCCACGCGGGCGCCGTGCCAGCGGAGGTACGCCTCCTGCACCGCGTCCTCGGCGTCGGCGCGCGAGCCGAGCATGCGGTACGCCACGCTCCAGAGCTTGCCGCGCTCCTGGGCGAAAGCGGCGCTGCGGTCTTGCGGAGAGCTCATCGCGTGCGGCATACCTCGCTAGACGATCGAACGAAGGCTCATGTGACAGGTAGAGCCCGTCGCTCCGCCCGAGTTCCGCCGAGAAGCGCGTCGTGCCCTCAGCCCGATGTCGGGGATCGGGCGCGACCGCCGCGCGCGGCGGTAACGTCGAGGAACGCGTTGCGAATCACGAGGCGATCATCGGCTCCGTCCGCGCGCTCCTCTGACTCGCGGGCTCCGCAACGGAAAATAGGGACATGTTACTTTTTCGGCCGCCGCCGATTGCGGTCATACCGCCGCGGGCGTGCCGGCCGAAAAAGTAACATGTCCCTATTTTCCGGGGAAGGAGAAGAGGTCGTCGGCCGCGGGGCGCTCCATGCCCTGCTCGTGGTACTTCTCCCAGATCTGCGCCCACGGGCGGCCGTACATGTCGGGGTAGGTGTACTCGAAGGTCGTGTCGGGCGTGACGGGCGTGGCGATGCCGTCGATCGGATAGATGTGCGGGATGCACTCCATGTACACGAACGGATCGTTGTCGTTGAGATTGCCGCGCTTGTCCCAGGTCTCGACCACGCGCACGGGCTCCACGAGCGCGTCCTCGTCGTAGAGCACGAGCTCGTGCTTGATGCCGACCAGCTTGCCGCTCGCGTCCTTGCGCGGCGTGTAGATCTCGACCGACTGGAACTTGTTGCTGAACTCCATGCCGCCGTGATTGATCCAGCCCTGCACGTTCGACGTCCAGGTGATCAGCGCCTCGCCGTCCCAGAAACCGATCGTCTCGCCGAACCACTGCGGCACCGCCGGGCCTAAGCGCGGCACGGCGCCGGGATCCTCGACGAACTCGCGGCCGATCTGGATCTGCGTCATCGTCGTTTTCGCCGCGTTGCGCATGTCGATGATGAGATCCGGCGTCATCACCAGGTTGATCTGGCCGCCGCCGTACTGCGCGATGCGCCGCAGGAAGCCTTCGGGCCAGCAATACGACCCCGGCCACTGCGGCGCGTTGCTGCCCGAGTAGTGATACATCTGCTGCACGAAGCGTTGCTGGTACTCCGGCGTGAGCAGCGACAGATACGTGGGGATCTGGAGGATCGCGCCGTAGAACCACGTGGCGGTCTTCGTGCGATCGCGCGCGTATTGGCCGTTCCAGTTGGGCAGCGTGGCTTGCGTGTACCGGGTGGGGCCGCCGTGCGCGCGCGTCTCCTTCAATAAGGCGTCGTAGTGCTCCTTCGCGGTCTTGAAGCCGTACGGGCTCACGATTTCCTTGCGCGGATAGTCGCGGTCGCAGAAGCCCCACGCGGCCGTGCGCGGCGGATCGTTGCCGATCAGCGGCACCTCGTACGCGCCCCAGATCTGCTCGAGTCCTACCGACGAGTTGCAGCGGTAGTAGCGCGGATCGGACCAGAGCTCGCGGTCCTTGTAGAAGTCCTTCGTGGAGAAGATGTCGTGCGCCAGCGGCGTCACGCCCTTCGGCGTGGCGCCGTCGCGCGCGGCGAAGATCGGTGGGTTACCGGGCGGCACGCCCGCGCCCGCGTACATGCCCTTGCCTTCGGAGCCGACGATCGTCGTCGGCTTCAGCGGATCGGGCGCGCCGCGGCCGACGCTCGGCTGTGCGTGCGCCAACGGGCTCGACATCACGGCGGCGGCCAGCAACGCCAATGAATAGCTACGCATCCTCGTTCTCCGCGCGCGGTCTACTTGGCCGGCGACAGCTCGTTGTACAGCGTGGCGACGAACTGCGCGATGAACGCCGGCGGACCGGCCACTCGCGCGTCGAAGTCCGCGGTGGGCTTCGCCGCCTGGATCTCCTCGAGCGTCTTGCCTTCCTTCATGAGCTTGCTCACGCGGTCGCGCACCGTGACGAGCACCTCGCGGTGGAACACGAGCCCGGCGCGGTTCGACACCGGCCCGTGGCCGGGCACCACCTTGGTGTTGGCGTCGGTGATGGCGAGGAACCGGTCGATGGCCGTGAGGATCCCGAGCACGCTGCCGCCGTTGGTCACGGCCGCGGCCGGGTAACCCTCCGAGCGGTACACGTCGCCGGTCATCAGCACGTTCGCGTTCACGAACTTCACGGCCGTGTCGCCGTTGGTGTGGGCGGGCGCGAGCGGGATCAGCTGGATCGTCTCGCCGTTCAAGTGCACCGTGGTGGGCGCGTCGAACAGCACCACCGGCAGCGCGCCCGGCGGCGACGGCGGCGGGATCTGACCGTTGCCCGGCGCGGGACGGGGGTTCACCAACTGCTCGCGCAGATTCGGCCGGCCGAGGATCGTGACGCCGAGCTTGGCGAAGTTCTCGTTGCCGCCGGTGTGGTCGCCGTGCACGTGCGTGTTCACGAGGAAACGCAGCGGAGCCGGCGAGAGCTGCTTCAACGCCGCGACGATCTTGTCGGTGACGTCGGGGAACTGCGCGTCGACGATGAACACGCCCTGCGGTCCCACGAGCGCCGCGGCGCGGCCGCCGCGCCCGTCGATGCCGTAGACGCTGCCGCCGAGCAGCGTGGTGGTGACCTTGACCTCAGGTGGCGGCTGTTGCGCGCCGCCCGCGGGCGGCGCGGCCGGCGCCTGCGCGTGCGCGAGCGGCGCACAGAGCGCCAGCGCAACGGCAACGCCGCGGACGAGGTTGGTGAACATCGATCGAGCAGTCATGTGATCCCCCAAAATTCGCCGGCTTCTTTCGAATGAGAGGCCGTGCTGGCGCGACTATACGGCGGCTGTCGGCACTGGAGGTAGTGGAAGTGGGCTCCTGCGGGACGGACGCGTGCGCCAAAGTTCGTGTTCTGACCGATTTCTAAACCTCGCAAGCCGGTCCACCTCTCGGCGAGAATCAAACGTCATTGACAATGCGCGTTTGCGAGGTCTTATCATCGTGAGCATGCAAGCCGAATCGCTCGAGGTTCTCGAAAGAGCACACGCTTCGCCGGAGCTGGCCCGCGCCATCGTCCGCGCAATCGAGATCGAAACGGCGGCCGGGAAGCACGGCTTGGCCACGAAACACGACGTGCTACTGCTCGGCACCGAGCTCCGGGGGGAGATGAGAGCGCTCGCGAACAAGACGGAGCTCGCTGACCTCCGCGGCGATCTCAAAGCAGAAATTCACCAAGCGGTCAGCGGCAGCACGCGCCAGATGTACCTCGCGGTGCTCGGTCAAACCGCGGTGATGCTCGGCTTCACCTACTTCCTGGTCACGCAGCTGCGCTAGGTCACTTGAACTCGAAGATGTCCTTCTCCGCGGGCGGCTCCATGCCCTTCTCGTGGTACTCGCGCCAGATCTCCGCCCACGGACGCCCGTACATGTCGGGCACCTTGTACTCGAACGTCGCGCCCGGGCCCTCGGGCGTCGGCCGGCCGTTCACCGGGAACATGCCGGGCACGCACTCGATGAACTGGAACGGGTCGCCCTCCTTGAAGCCGCCGGCGAGCTTGTCGAGATTGCGCACGATGCGGATCGGCTGCACGAGCGCCTCGGGGTCGTAGAAGATCCCTTCCTGGTTGATGCCGACGAGCTTGCCCGACGCGTCGCGATTCGGCGTGTAGATCTCGACGGTCTGCAGCTTGTTCGAGAACTCGGGATTGCCGTGCACCTTCCAGCCCTGGACGTTCGACGTCCAGGTGATCAGCACCTCGCCGTCCCAGAAGCCGATCGTCTCGCCGTACCAGCGCGGCACGTCCTGGCCGAGCCGCGGCACGGCGCCGGTCATGTTGAAGGTGCGGCCGATGTAGACGTTGGTGACGAAATTGTCGGCGTCGCCGGCCATGATCTGCACGAGCTCGGGCGTGACGAGCACGGTGTGCGGCTGATTGGTCACGGCGTGATAGTGCCAGCGCCGCATGAACCCCTCGGGCCAGCAGTACTGCGCGGGCCACTGGTTCGCGGCCGTCACCGCGTCGTGATACAGCTCCTGCACCATGCGCTGGCGGTACTCGGGCGTGAGCAGCGACAGGATCGTCGGCGTCTGGTTCCAGTAAAGCTCCGCGTACCAGTTCTGACCGCGCGGCCACACGTAGCGGCCCGACAGCTCGTGCGGCAGCGTGGCGGGCGTGTGCTCGGTGGGACCGCCGCGCTTCTTCGTCTCGGCGAGCAGCGCCTCGTAGTGCTCCTGCGCCGTCTTGAACGCGTACGGGCTCACGATCGCGGCGCGCGGATAATCCTTGTCGCAATAGCCCCAGGCCGCCGTGCGCGGCGGGTCGTTGCCGATCGACACCACGCCGCCGTACGCGCCGCGTTGCGCCTCGATCGCCCACGGGCTGTTGCAGCGGAAGTAACGCGGATCGGTCCAGAGGTCGCGGTCCTTGTAGAAGTCCTTCGACGTGAACAGATCCACCGGCAGCGGCTTCACGCCTTTGGGCGGCGCGCCGTTCCAGGCCGAGCCGTAGTCGACGAGCACCGGCTTGCCGTCGGCGCCGGTGCGCGTGGGCCGCCAGGCGCCGACCACGAGGTCGCTGTCGGCAGGGTAGTTCTCGATGGTTGCGAGGTCCGCGGGCGTTTTGCCCGGGATCGCGCGCAACAGTGGCGCGCCGCGGCCCACGCTCTTGAAGTCGATGTCGGCGGTCTTTTGCGCGGGCGCGTTGGCGGCGCCGAGCAGCGCGAGGAAAGCGAGCGCAATGCGTGACGCGTCGCGTGCTGTTCGTCCGAGCTTGCCGGTCTTCGTCATGATGCGTTCCCCCGAAGCGTCGCGTCGCCGATCGCGTCCTGCATTCTGCGACACTCCGCCATCCCTGGCGGCCGTTCGCCAATCTAGAGCATTTCGCGGCGACACGAAAACGAATTGGCTCGGGGCGCGTGCCGGGCGCTAGACTGCGCGCCCAAACTTTCGAACGGACTCGAAGCGCCTTGAACGAATCCAGCGAGAACCAGGGCCATGTGTACCGAGCACGCGTCGGCGCCCACGACGCGGGCCGCACGGTGCTCGACTTCCACGTAGGCCGCTACAAGCACTCGGACGAGGCCGCGTGGCGCGAGTCGATCGCCATGGGACGCGTGCTCGTCAACGGCCGGGTGGCGGGCGCGGACGAGCAGCTCCAGGCCGGCGACCGGCTCGAGTTCCATCGCCCGCCCTGGGAAGAGCCCGATGCGCCGGTGTCGTTCGACGTGGCATTCGAGGACGCGGACGTGCTCGTGGTGGTCAAGCCCGCCGGTTTGCAGGTGCTCCCGGCGGGCCCGTTCAAGGAGCGCACGCTGCTCGAGATCGTGCGCGCGAGCGACCCGGCGCGCGCCGCGGCCGCGCCCGCGCACCGTCTCGGGCGCGGCACCTCGGGGCTCATTGCGTTCGGCAAGACGCTCGACGGCCGGGCGGCGCTCTCGCGCCAGCTCCGCGACCTGGCGATGACGAAGACCTATCTCGCGTGGGTCGAGGGCCCGCGTCTACCGGACTCGTTTGCCGCGCGCCAGCCGATCGGGCGAATCGCGCACGGGCCGCTGCACATTCACGCGGCGGCCGAGCGGGGCAAGCAGTCGCTGACGCGCGTGCGCGTGCTGCGGCGCGAGCCCGCGGCCGACGGCGCGGGCGCGGCGGCGCACGAGCGGGCGCTCGTGGCGGCGCAGCCGATCACCGGCCGGCCCGACCAGATTCGGATTCATCTCGCGGCCGCGGGCACGCCGATCGTGGGCGATCCGCTGTTCGGCCCCGGCGGCACGCCGAAGAGCCGAGTGCCCCCGGGCAGGGGCGGCTATTTGCTGCACGCCGCTTCGCTGTCGTTTGTGCTGCCGGCCGGGGACATGCGGGTGAAGGTGCGGTCGCTGCCGGAGTGGGCGGCGGGCTAGCGCGCCCGCGCAGAGCGGCCCTGGCGCCGCAGGACCGAGCCCGGCCGCGGCCTGCTTTGTATACTTCGGCCGGATGACCATAGCGCCTCGACAGCTAGCGCGGCCGCTGCCCCCCCTCGCGGGCTACGTGGTCTCATTCGCTGCGCTGTTGATCGCGGTCGCGCTGCGCAAGCTGCTCGACCCGCTGATGGGCGACACGCTGCCGCTCGTGACGCTGTTCGGCGCGGTCGCCGCCGCGGTCTGGGTGAGCGGCTACGCTGCGGCGATCGCGGTGGCGGTGGTGGGCTACGTCGCCTGTAGCTATCTTTTCATACAGCCGCGCGGCGCAGTGGGCTACGACAGCGCGACGCTCGTCGGGGTGACTGCGTATCTGTTCACTTGCGCGCTGATCGTTGTGTTCGGCGTGGTTGCTCGGCGCGCCCACGCGAACGCCGCCGAGCGGCGCGAGACCTTGCGCGTGACGCTGCGCAGCATCGGCGACGCGGTGATCACCACCGACGTCGAAGCCCGCATCACGTACATGAACGAGGTGGCCGAGTCGATGACCGGCCGGCGGCTCGCGGACGCGGCCGGTCAAGCGCTCGACGGCGTGTTCCGCATCGTCAACGAGGTCACGCGCCAGCCGGTCGAGAGCCCCGCGACGCGTGCGCTGCGCGAGGGCGTCATCGTAGGTCTCGCGAATCACACGGTGCTGATCCGCAGCGACGGCAGCGAGGTGCCGATCGACGACACCGCCGCGCCGATCCGCAACGAGCTCGGCGTGGTGTCGGGCTGCGTATTGATCTTTCGCGACGTGAGCGCGCAGCGCCGCGCGGAGCAGGAGAAGGCGAGCCAGTTGCTGACCGCGCGGTTGCTCGCGTCGATCGTGGAATCGTCGGAGGTGGCGATCGTCAGCAAATCCCTCGCGGGCATCATCCAGAGCTGGAACGCCGCCGCCGAGCGGATATTCGGCTACACGGCGGCGCAGGCGATCGGCAAGCATATCTCCATCGTGATTCCGCCGGAGCGGCTGTCCGAGGAGGACGCGATCATCGCGAGCCTGAAGGCCGGCAGGCGCGTGGAGCACTTCGAGACCGTGCGGCGGCGGGCCGACGGCAACCGCTTCTGGGTGTCGCTCACCGTATCGCCCGTGAAGGACGACACGGGCAAGGTGATCGGCGCGTCGAAGATGGTCATCGACATCGACTCGCGCATACGCGCCGAAGCCGAGCGCGAGCGGTTCAGCACGCTCATCCAGAACAGCACCGACTTCGTCGGCATCTGCGACCTCGACGGGGTGCCGATCTTCGTCAATCGCGCGGGGCTCGAGACGGTGGGGCTCGGCGACCTCGAGCAAGCGCGCCGGGTGCGCGTCTGGGACTTCTTCTTCCCGGAGGACCGGGAGCGAATTCGGGACGAGCTCTTCCCGTCCGTGCTCGCCACTGGGCACGGCGAGGCCGAAGTGCGCTTCCGGCACTTCAAGACCGGCGCGGCGATCTGGATGTCGTACAAGCTGGTGGCGCTCGCCGACGGGGCGGGCCGGCCGATGGCGATCGGCACGGTGAGCCAGGACGTCACCGAGCGCAAGCGGCTCGAGGACAGCTTGCGCGCGCTGGCCGCGGATCTGTCGGAGGCGGACGCGCGCAAGGACGAGTTTCTCGCCACGCTCGCGCACGAGCTCCGCGGGCCGCTCGCTCCGCTGTCGAACGTGCTCGAGGTGTGGAAGCGCACCGACGATCCGGCGACGCTCGTGCGCGCGCGCGCCACGATGGAGCGCCAGCTCGGGCAGATGGTGCGGCTCGTCGAGGATCTGCTCGACTTGAACCGCATCACGCACAACCGCCTCGAGCTGCGCCGCCGGC
The DNA here is from genome assembly GCA_036274615.1 of Gammaproteobacteria bacterium. GTDB lineage: Bacteria > Pseudomonadota > Gammaproteobacteria > Steroidobacterales > Rariloculaceae > FEN-1219. The sequence goes on from DASUFK010000167.1 coordinate 9,351, forward strand.
GCGTGGCCCTCGCCGACTTGGTTCACCAGGCAGTCGAGGCGTCGCGGCCGCTCGCCGACTCGCTCGGCCACGAGCTGCAAGTCGACCTGCCGCGCGAGCCGGTGTGGCTGAGCGCCGATCCGGCGCGGCTCGCGCAAGTATTCGGCAACCTCTTGCACAACGCGTGCAAGTACATGGACCCCGGCGGCATGGTCTCGCTCACGGCCGAGCGGCAGGGCAGCGAGGTGGTCGTGGCCGTGCGCGACACGGGAATCGGTATTCCCGGGGACCAGCTCGAGAAGATCTTCGAGATGTTCATGCAGGCCGAGGCGGAGCCGGAAAAATCGCGGGGCGGTCTCGGCATCGGCCTGACGCTCGTGAAGCGGCTCGTGCGCATGCACGACGGCACGATCGAAGCGCACAGCGCCGGAGCCGGACGCGGCAGCACGTTCGTGGTGCGGCTGCCGGTGCTCGACGCCCCTGCCGGCGATGCGCCCGAGCCTGCGACTCGATCGACGGCCGCGGTACGGCCGGCGCGCGGCCGCCGGGTGTTGATCGTCGACGACAACACCGATTCGGCGGAGTCGCTCGCGATGCTGCTGCGGCTCCAGGGCAACGAGACTTTCACCGCGCACGACGGCGTCGAGGCGCTCGAGGCGGTGGACGAGCGTCGACCCGACGTGGTGCTGCTCGACATCGGCTTGCCGAAGCTGAACGGCCACGACGTCGCGCGGCGGATTCGCGAGCGCCCGTGGGGCAAGGACATCGCGCTGGTCGCGGTGACGGGTTGGGGCCAGGAAGAGGACCGGCGCAAGTCGCGCGAGGCCGGTTTCGACGCCCATCTCGTGAAGCCGGTGGACCGGGACGCCCTCGCCGAGCTGCTGCACTCCCTCGACGTCGCCCGCGAGCGCGTCTGAAAAATAGGGACATGCTGCTTTTTCGGTGAGCCGTCGGGCCGGCTCCGCCTATTCGTCGAGAAGTAGCATCTCGAAAAAGCAGCATGTCCCTATTTTTCGTCCGCGCATCTATCATCGCGCCCATGAAAAGAGAACTGTCGTTCTCGTCCGTCCGGCGGCTTGGGACTGTGCTGACGTTTGCGCTTACGGCGGCGCCGGCGGCCGGTCAGAACGCCGACGGGTGCGATAGCTATTGCACGGCGGCCGCCGCGCTCGTCGAGCGGTTCGAGCTCCGCGAGTCGGCCACGCCCGTGCGCGAGCGGCCCGGTTGGGCGCCGCCGAAGAAGATCGTGGTGGCCGACCTCGAGACGGCCGACGTGCTGCGTCGCGTGGCGCCGCAGGCGACGGTGATCGGCGTGGACGGCTTACGCAACTTCGCCGCCATGGCCGAAGTAGTGGCCGGCGCCGACGTGCTCGTGGGACTCTGCACGCCGGAGATCGTCGCCCGCGGCAAGGAGCTCGCGTTCATCCAGCTGCTGAACGCGGGCGCCGACAGCTGCACCACGATTCCCGACGTTGCGCGGCGCGGCATCGTCGTTACCAATCTCCAGCGGATCCAAGGCCCACACATGGCCGAGCACGCGATGGCGCTGATGCTTGCGCTCGCGCGCGCGTTACCGCAGTACGGGGTCGAGCAGGCGGGCGGCGCGTGGACGCGCGGCTTTCGCGAGAAGCGCGCCGAGCGGCTGATGGAAGTGGAGGACAAGACGCTGCTCGTGGTGGGCTTGGGCGGCATCGGCACCGAGGTCGCACGGCTCGCGCACGGCCTCGGGATGCACGTGATCGCCACGCGCAACAGCCGCCGCGAGGGCCCCGACTACGTGGAGTACGTGGGCCTCGCCGACGAGTACCGCGCGCTCGCCGCGCGCGCCGACGTGGTGGTGAACGCCACGCCGCTCACGCCCGACACGCGCGGCATGTTCGACGCCGCGTTCTTCGGGGCCGTGAAGGACGGCGCGCTGTTCATCAACATCGGCCGCGGCGAAAGCGTGGTCACCGATGCGCTCGTCGCGGCGCTCACGAGCGGCAAGCTCGGCGGCGCGGGCCTCGACGTGACCGATCCCGAGCCGCTGCCGCTTAGGCACCCGCTCTGGTCGATGCGCAACGTGATCGTCACGCCGCACGTCGCCACGAGCTCGGACTTCCGCGACGAGCGCACGCTCACGCTCGTGGTCGAGAACGTGCGCCGCTACGTCCGCGGCGACAAGCTGCTCTCCGTCGTCGACCTGTCCGCCGGCTACTAAGGAAAATAGGGACTGGTTACTTTTTCCGCGAGCACGACCTCGAAGATGTGCGCGACTCGTCGGGCGGAAAAAGCAACCTGTCCCTATTTTCCGGGCGGTGAGACGCCCCAGCCGGGCTCGTCGGAGAGCAGCAGCACGCCGTCCTCGATGCGCTCGCCGGTCGCGCGGCGCGTTTGCTTCCGGTCGAACGAGTACTCGAGCGTGCGCACCACGTCGGGATGGAGCACCGCCGCGTGCAGAGCCGCGGCCGTCGAGATCGGCCCGGCCGGATTGTGCGGCGACACTTCGACCTTGCCGGCGGCCATCTTCATCACGTCGAGCAGCGGGCCGAAGCCGCCCACGTGCTTCACGTCCGGCATGATCACGTCCACCCAGCGATGGTCCGCGATCTCGGCGAAACGGCGCCGGCCCCAGAAGAGCTCGCCGCCGGCGACCCGCAGCCGCGTCTTGCGCTTGAGCTCGTCGTAGAGCGGGCCCACGGTGAACGGCTCCTCGATCCAGTCGAGCTTCAGGCGCTCGAGCTCCGGGACGATCGCGTAGAAGTCTTGCGGCTTGAAGCGCTCGTGGAAATCCACGCGCACGGCCAGGCCGGGAAACCGCTCGCGCAGGCGGCCGAGCGTCGCGAGCCCTTCGGCCGCCTTCTCGACTGCGCGGTCCGGGCCATTCACCGCCTCGAACGGCGCGCACTTGTAGGTCTTGAATCCCTGCGCGCGCAGCTCGCCGACGATCGCGGCGTACTCGTCCGGGGTGCGCGTGTCGAGCGCGCGGTTGATCGTCGTATATAGAGGTATGCCGTCGAGCTTCGTCGTGCTCGCGAACAGCCGCCACGTAGGCACCCGCTCGCGTTTCGCGAGCAGATCGTAGAGCGCCTGATTCAAGCCGGAGTGGGCCGTCGCCGTCACGAGCTCCGGAGCGAGCTCGGCGATCTCGCGCTCCTTGCGCGCGAGCGCGTCGAGCGACAACGACAAGCCCGCGTAGTGCCGCTCGAAGAGCATCGCGGCCGCGCGCTTGCAGCCTTCGTCGTCCTGGCTGTGCGACGCCTCGCCGAAGCCGGACAACACGCCGTCGCTGACCTCGAACACGAGCCAGTCGCCCTTGAGCTTCAGGCTCGGCCGCCAGCCGTCGGGATCGGGGATCGTGCGGAAGCGCAGCGTCAGCGGACCCGCCGCGCGAACCACCCACGGCGCCGCAGCGGCGGCGGCCACCGCGCCGCCGACGAACGCCCGGCGCGAGATCGGCTGCGATGGTCGGCGCATGCTGCGCTCCTCGAAGCGGACGGAGACCGCCGCGAGTCTTGCACGCGACCCGCAGCGTCGCAACCGCCGTGCACGCCGACGACGTCAGCCGTAGGCGGGCCCGCCCCGTCATTCGGCGATCAGCTCGCGATCCTCGCCAACTGGGCCGCGGCCCCCCGCGAACGCCTCGATCGCCTTCGCGCAGAACGCGTCGAGATCGTCGGGCTTGCGGCTCGTGACGAGGCGGTCATCCACGACGACTTGCTGGTCCACCCACTCGCCGCCGGCGTTGCGGATGTCGGTCTGCAGGCTCGGCCACGACGTGAGCTTGCGGCCCCGCACCACGCCGGCCTCGACGAGCGTCCACGGGCCGTGACAGATCGCGGCCACCGGTTTCGCGTCGTTGAAGAACGAGCCGACGAATCGCACCGCTGCCTCGTTCGTCCTGAGCTCGTCGGGATTGGCCACGCCGCCCGGCAACACCAGCCCGTCGTAGTCCTTCGGGTCGGCATCGGCGACGAGCGAGTCGACTTCGAACTCGTCGGCCTTGTCGTGGTGGTTCATGCCTTGGATGGCGCCGTCGTGAATCGACAAGAGCTCGACCTCCGCGCCGGCGCCCTTGATGGCGTCCCAAGGCTTGGTAAGCTCGATTTGCTCGAAGCCGTCGGTGGCGAGAAAGGCAATCCGCTTGCCGGTGAGGTTCTTGGCCATGGTGTCCTCCGGTCGTCCTTGGGGGAGACGGGTCTAAAGTCCCGCGGGTAAGTGTTGCAAGTCGCGTGCCCGGTGAACCTCCGCGCCGCTCATCGGTCTGTTCGAGCAGATCATCGTGAGACAAGGAGTTGAGACCATGAGGTACATGAGCTCGACACCGAACGCTCGAAGGAGCGCGGCGCTGCCGGCCGTCGTCGGCCTGCTCGCGCTCGTCTCTGCGAGCGTTGCGGCGGCCGAGACGCCAGCCACTTCCGATCCTCCCACCTACACCTGGTCCGCCGAGCTCGTCGCCTTCGACAAGGCCGCCAACACCGTTACGGTGAAGTCGCGGCTCGTGTCCGAGGCGCCGGCCGTCGCCGGTCTCAAGCCGGGCGACGCCGCGATGCTCACGTGGTCGGGTATCCAGACGGCCGACGGCATTCGCGCCATCGAGCGCGGCGCGAAGTCGAAATACGACCGGATGACGATGCCCGTGGTGTTCGTGGGCGCCGAGGACAACGGCCGCTCCGTCTCGTTCAAGGTGCCGATTCCCGCGAAGGACGCGGGCGCGATCGAGAGGCTCAAGCCGGGACAGTACGTGACGGCCACCTCGCCGCAGCAACCGAAGAGCGCGAAGGAGGCGGTCGAGGCGATCCGGCCGTTCGCCGATGCGAGCTAGCGCCGGCATCGTCGCCGCGTTGTTGCTCGCGGCCGCGAGCGGCGTCCAGGCCGCCGATTCCGGTCCGGAGAAGATCGACCGGTTCATGGCCACCACGACCGCGATGACGCCGCGCGGCGAGACGTTGCGGATCGACCTGCGCAAGTGGTCCGACGACGATGGGCGCGCCGCCGTGGTCGAGGCGCTCGGGCAGGGTGCCGAAGCGTCGAAAGCGCTCGCGGCCCTGCCCACGCTCGGCTACGTCTGGCGCGGGCGGAGCAGCGTCGGCTACGCGATCAAGTACGCCCAGCGAACCACGACGCCGCAGGGCGAGCGCATCACGTTCGTGACGGACAAGCGCTTGGGCGCGTACGACATCGAGCGCTGGGCCGCCGACGCGCACGCGCCGCCGGCGGAGCTTCCGTATTCCGTCGTCGAGCTCTACTTGAGCGGCAGCGGCGCCGGCGACGGGACGCTGTCGCTCGCGGCCGAAGTGAAGGTGGACGCCGCGGCGGGCCTCGTGTCGCTGGCGGCGGACGCGGGCGCCGCGCGCGTGCTCGCCGACGCGAAGCGCGAGACCAAGCCCGGCGGCTGAAGACCGGTGGCGGCGCCCGTCGACGCGCGCCGCGCGTCGATCCTCGCCGGGTCCAGATACTCGAAGACCACGCCTTCGAGCCCCGCGGCCAGCGCGTCGCAGCCGTGCGAGCGCAGCGTCTCGTGCTCCGCGCGGCGCCAGCGCTTCACGAGCACCAGCGGCGCGCGCAGCGTGTCGGGGTCGCTGAGCTCGAGCGTGAGATCGAGCCACTGGCCGTCGCCGCTCACTCGGTAGCGCTCGACCGCGGTCAGCCGATCGCCGTGCTCGCGGCTGCCGAACGCGGAGTAGATTCGCCCGCGCGGAATTCCGCTCGTCCTCACCACCAGCGCGCCGTTCTCGATCCGTGCCGCCGACGCGCCGAACGCCGCCGGGCCCGCCGCGCCCCGGTCGTGGCCACCGCCGAAAGCGATCGCCCGCCGCGCCCCGAATTCCTCGTAACGCAGCACCACGCGCCCGCTCTCGAGCACGATCGCGAGCGGCAGCGCCGACACCACCAGCGGCGCGAAGCCGTCGGGGCTGCACGCGAAGCGCGTTCCGCCCGCACCCGGCTCGACGGCGGCAGCCACGGCCGGCGCGACGAGCACCTCGGCAGCGTCGGCGGCGTTCGCGGCGGCGGCCTCGGGGAAGAGCTCGACGGCCGAGCGCGGCGCGTGGGCGGAGTCGCCGAGCAGCGCCGCGATTTTCTCGCGGCCGCCCGGCGTGCAGGCGGTGAAGCAAAAGAAGTCCTCGACGGCCCAGGCCGGATCGTCCCGCGACGTCGCGGGCGTGCTCCAGGTGCCGAGGAACGCGGCGAGCGCGGCATCCGGCGCCGGCGCCGCTGCGCTGCATCCCGGACATTCTGCCGGCGACTCGACGTCCGGAAACTGCGCGGAAGCCGGAGCGGCGGCCAACGCTCCCGCCGCCACGAGCGCACCTACCCACACGCGACGCGAGCCTCGATCGATGTTCCTCGTTTTCATGGGCAGTCCTCGCTCGGCTTCCGGTCCCCTCGACCGTTCGCTACTCTTCACCCGCCGGCCCGCGCCGGTCTTTGCCGCCGCCCGGATACTTTTCGGAAGAAATTCGGATATGGCTCCCATCGCGCCGCGCGACGAGTCGGTGATCGAGTTCGGCGGCTTCCGCTTGAGCCCGCGCGAGCGGTCGCTCGTGGGCGCGGACGGTGCGCCGGTGCAGCTCACGCGGCGGCTCTACGACATGCTGCTCTACATGGTCGAGCGCCCCGGACGCTTGCTCGACAAGCAGGCGCTGCTCGACGCCGTGTGGAAGGGCTCGGTGGTCGAGGAGAACACGCTGTCGCGCACGATCTCGACGCTGCGGCAGATCCTGGGCGAAGGAGCGGGGGGCAAGGGCTACATCGAGACGGTGTCGGGCATCGGCTATCGCTTCGTGCAGCCGGTGAGCGTGACCGCGGCGCGAGCGGCGGCCGCCGAGCCCCGCCGCCACGAGCCGTCGGTGGCCGTATTGCCGTTCGAGGACTTGAGCCGCGAGCGCGACCAGGGCTATTTCGCCGACGGCATCGCCGAGGAGATCCTCGCGCGGCTCGCGGGTGTGAAAGGCCTGCGGCTCATCGCGAAGACGTCGTCGTTCCGTTTTCGCGACCGCAACGACAGCGCGCAGGGCATAGGACGGGCGCTCGGCGTCGACTACTTACTGGCCGGATCGGTGCGCAAGGAAGGCGAACGCGTGCGCGTCACGGCGCAGCTCGTCGACGCGGCCGCGGACTCGCAGCGCTGGTCGGAGAGCTTCGACCGCACGCTCGAGCACATCTTCGCGATCCAAGAAGAGATCGCGCGCGCGGTCGCGCAAGCGTTGCGTGTGACGCTCGGCATCGACGAGCCCGAAGCGGGCGTGGGAACCACCGCGGATCTCGAGGCGTATGACCTCTACTTGCGCGGCTTGGCGCTTTCCGCGCGCGGCGGCGCGCACGGCGCGATCCGCGGCGCGGAGCTGCTGCGCGAGGCGGTGACGCGTGACCCGCGCTTCGCGCGCGCGTGGCTGCTCTTCTCCGGCGTCGCGCGGTCGCGGTTGATCTTCGCGCCGGAGCACGCGATGCGGGCGATCCAGGACGTGGAGGAGGCGGCGGCCCGCGTGATGGAGCTCGCGCCGCAGTGGTGGGCCGCGCACCTCGCTCAGGCGCGGATGCTGCACCTGCGCCGCGATTGGCTCGGCGCGGAGCGCGCGCTCGCCGCCGCACGCGAGCTCGCGCCGGGCTTGCCCTGGGAGCTCAACCACGAGCTCGGCGTGTTCTGCTCGCAGGTGAACGACAGGCGAGCCGCGGTCGAGCACTTCCGCGCCGCCGTGCGCAACGATCCTCTTTCGCTGCTGATCTCCGGCACCTTGCAGGTGCAGCTCATCGTTGCCGGCCACGACGAAGAGTTGCGTAGCGAATACCGGCGCAGTCTCGATTTGGCCGGCGACCGCGAGATGGTCGAGCACTTGCAGCTACACCACCTGTTCGCGCGCGGCCTGCCGATCGGCGAGCAGTTTCGGCGTTATCTCGACCTCACGCAGACCAAGCCGGCGCCGGTGCTCGAGGAGGTGTACCTCGTGCGCGACGAGCCCACGCTCGCGCTCGAGAAGCTGCGCGCGGCCGCCGCCGGCGCGGAGTATCAGAACCCGGTGCGGCAGCTTGTGCTGTCGTGGTGGCTCGCGCACTTCGGTGACGCGGACGCCGCCTTCGCGGCGGTGTGGCGCGGCTTCGTGGACATGCGCTACTTCAACGCCGGCTGGCTGTGGTATCCGGTGCTCGCGCCCGTGCGCGAGCACTCGCGGTTCCCCGAGCTGCTCGAGCGCATCGGTCTCATGGGATATTGGCGCGCGAAGGGCGTTTCGGCGCCGCTGTAGCACCGATGCGCTTCGTGTAGGATCGGGCGGTCGTCTTCGGGGGGCTTCGCATGAATCGTTGGATCGTCTCGCTCGCGGCCGTCGCGGCCGTGCCGCTCTCGGCGTTCGCGCAGTCCGCTCCCGATTGCGATCGCGCCTGCTTGAAGTCGACGCTCGATAGCTACTTGCAGGCCGTGCTCAAGCACGACGCCGCGGCCGCGCCGCTCGCGGTGGGATACCGCCACACCGAGAACGCGATCAACGTGCCGCGCGGTAAGGGCATCTGGCAGAGCGCGACGGCGCTCGGCAAGGTGCAGCGGCGCTACGCCGATCCCGCGGCCGGGCAAGTGGCCTACTACGGCATCCTCGAAGAGAGCGGCAAGCTCGCGGTGGTCACCGCGCGGCTCCGCGTCGAGGGCCGCGCGATCACCGAGGCGGAGTGGTACATCGCCCGCGACGGCGATCCGGGCCTGCCCGGCTCGAACCCGCCGAATGTCTGGAGCCCCGAAGGGCTCACGGCCACGCCGCCGCCCGAGCGCAATTTGCCCGCGAGCCAGCGGCTGCCGCGCGACCGGATGATCGCGCTCGTCAACAGCTACTTCGACGGCATCACCTCGCACGACGGCACCGTGGTCCTCGCGCACAAGGGCTGCAACCGCTACGAGAACGGCACGCGCGTCACCGGCCGGCGGGGCGGCGAGAACGACGACTGCGCGTCCGGCCTCGCCGGCTTCGACCTCGCGAACGTGCAAGGACGCCGCGTGCCGCTCGTGGACGAGGAGCAAGGCTTCGTGCTCGGCATGGCGGTGTTCATCCGCAAGCCCGGATCGCCGCGGCCGCGCAACGCCTTCAGCGAGTGGTTCGAGATCGAGGACGGCAAGATCCGCGACATCTGGACCGCCATGTACTATCCCGGCCCCGAGCGGCCGGTGCCGAACTGGCCGCCGTTCGACGGCAACTTCCCGCTCGGCGGCACGGGCGCCGAGCCGGCTCGCGCCGGCGCGCCGCCGCCGGCGCGGTGAGACTCTCCGGCGCCGCGACCCCGCCGGTGCCCGGCACTCCCGGTGTCAGACACCCCCGGTGTCAGACACCAATGGTGTCAGACGCCGTGCGTGTCAGGCTCCGTGGTCAGCACGAGCACTGGCAGCTGCCCAGTGTCCTGGACGCGCATTGGCAGACTAACGGCGTGCCTGCCGCGCAGGCGTAATGCTCGATGTAGCTTCGGTCCACCGTCACGGCGCGTCCTTCGACGAAGTAGGGCAGGCTCGACGCGGGCACGGGCGGCATCACGGAGCAAGAAGCGAGCAGCACAGCGGATCCCATGGCGAACAACAGACTCGGCTTTCGAGAGCTCATCACCGGTTCCTCCTGTCGCGCGGGAGCGCGACTCCGAAAACACCTGACGTGTGAAGCCCTCGGCTCACGTAGGCGCCGGGCGCCGCCGTGAGCTTCCTTGACGCGCCCCTCCCAGGCGCGTGTGCGTTTAGCGCATCGTCGCTTCCTCTCGCGTTACGGAAAATTAGATGCGGAGTCCTCTTCCCATGGATGCACGCCGCGCGCGGCGGGTTACGCGCGAGCCGGTTGTGCTTGCCGCTTGGGTTTTCGCCAACTCTTGCGGGAATACGCTACGACTTGATGATTCGGTCCACCGGCGCCGCGCGGCCAGCCCGCCGACAACATTCCGTGAATCAGATAATTACGCGCGTCGGGCGGCTTGGCACGCTCCCTGCAAACACGCGAGTCGAAGGCAACTGCAAGCGCCGCTATCGCGGCGCAGCCGCGAACAGCGGCCGGTCACGCAGGCGCCTTGGGGAGCAAGTCCGATGATCGTCGACGAGCATAGCCAAGCGCCGCGAGCGCGTTGGTGTGGCGCAATCCCTTGGCGTCCGATGGACGGCCGTCCCTCTCGACCTTAATCTCTAACGCAAACCCGAAATCGAAGGGCACTCGAGCCCCGCGAGGCAGCAGCAATGACGACTCCGATCCAGTATCTCGACAAAGCCATGACCCGACTCCGCGATCTCGGCCTCGTGCCCGAGAAGCCGGAGGAAGCGCCGATCATCGCACTGCTCAACCGCGTGTCGGATCTCGACGAGGACAAGGTGGTCGCGATCGCGCGCACGCTC
>DASUFK010000168.1:0-9168 GCA_036274615.1 Gammaproteobacteria bacterium
CTCGAAGGCCACGAGCCCGCACGTGCTGCAGGCCGTGGAGGTCGACTTCGCTCGCGTCGACGCGGCGCGCAAGACGGTGCGCGACGCGTGGAAGGCGAAGCACGGTCACTCGATCACGTACCTGCCGTTCATCGCGCACGCGGTGTGCGAGGCGTTGCACGACTTCCCGAATCTCAACTCGAGCGTGCATGGCGACAGCTTGGTGCTGCACGATCACGTGAACCTCGCGATCGCCGTGGATCTCGGCGCCGAGGGCCTCGTGGCCCCGGTGATCAAGAACGCCGCGCGGCTCACGGTGGGTCAGCTGTCGGGCGCGATCTACGAGATCTCGCAGCGTGCGCGCAGCGGCCGGCTCAAGCCCGACGACTTCGCGGGCGGCACTTACACGCTGTCCAACTCGGGCACGTTCGGCACGCTGATCACGGCGCCGATCATCAACCAGCCGCAGGTCGCGATCCTCTCCACCGACGGCGTGCGCAAGAAGCCGGTGGTGATCGAAACGTCGGCCGGCGACGCGATCGCCATCCGCCCGGTGGGCGTCCTCGCGCAGTCGTTCGACCATCGCGCCGTGGACGGCGCGTACTCGGCCGCGTTCTTGGATCGCGTGCGCAAGCTGCTCGAGAACGGCAACTGGGTCGTCGAGGTCTAGCGTGAGCGGCGCCAAGCGCTCGCTCGGCTGGATCGGCGCGGGCGGGCGCATGGGCTTCGCAATGGCGAAGCGCCTGCTCGCGGCCGGTCACGACGTCACCGTCTACAACCGCACGCGCTCCAAGGTCGAGCCGCTCGCAGAGCTCGGCGCGAAGATCGTCGACTCGCCGAAGGCGATGCGCGGCCTCGACATCGTGTTCACCACCGTGTCGGCGTCCGACGATCTCGTCGCGGTCTGCCTCGGGCCCGACGGCCTGCTCGACGCGAAGCAATCCCCGAAGCTGCTCGTGGACTGCTCGAGCGTCTCCGAGGAAGCCTCCGCCAAGGTGCGCGCAGCGGCCGCCAAGCTCGGCACCGACATGCTCGCCGCGCCCGTCAGCGGCAACGCCAAGGTCGTCACGGCCGGCAAGCTCACGATCGTGGCGTCCGGCCCGCGCGCCGCGTTCGACGTCGCCAAGCCGTATCTCGACGCGCTCGGCGTGGGGACGACCTACGTCGGCGAGGGCGAGCTCGCGCGCATGGTCAAGATCTGCCACAACCTGATTCTCGGCGTGCTCGCGCAATCGCTCGCCGAGGTCACCGTGCTCGCGGAGAAAGGCGGCGTGCCGCGCCACGCGTTCCTCGAGTTCATCAACAACAGCGTCGTGGGCTCGATGTTCTCGCGTTACAAGTCGCCGGCGCTCGTGAATCTCGACTGGACGCCCACGTTCACCCCGGTGCTGCTGCGCAAGGACCTGGACCTCGGCTTGAAGGCCGCGAAGGAGCTGCACGTGCCGCTCGAGCTCACGCAGCTCACGCGCGACATCGTGAATCGCGCCGTCGAGGCCGGTCACACCGACTGCGACTTCGCGATCCTGCTCGACCAGCAGGCCAAGGCGTCGGGGCTCACACTGAAGCCGGAGAACGTGGCCGTCGACGACGGGCTCAAGAAGAAGGCCGCGACCGCCGCCTGACCCGCGGCCGATACCAAGGTGCAAGTGCGCCCCGAAGCGCGCAACGCACCATCGGCTCGACGGCGACAATGTCACCCGCGCGCTCGGAGCGAGCACCGAGCTCGATTGGGTGAACGTGTCGTTGCTCCATGCGCGGTCCACTGGTTTGATTACGCCGCCGTCGTCGGGAGCGCGCTTCGCTTTTCGAGTGCGCGCGCGTATCGTTTCGACCGATGAGCGATGAGCAAGCCATGAGCGCCAAAACCGCAAGCCTGCCACGGCCGCATCGGCTCACCGTTCACGACTACTACCGTATGGCAGAGGTCGGCCTGCTGTCTCCCGGCGATCGCACGGAGTTGATCGAGGGAGAGATCATCGACATGCCGCCGATCGGCAGCACACACGCTTCGGTAGTCACACTGCTCACGCGGCGGTTGCTGCGCGCCGTTGGCGATGCGGCGGAAGTGCGCGTTCAACAGCCGGTGCGCTTCATGCCGCGCTCCGAGCCCCAACCCGACTTCGCGCTCGTGAGGCGCAGCGCCGACGCCTATCGGCACGCACATCCCACCGCCAAGGACGTGTTGTTGCTGATCGAAGTCAGCGACTCTACGTTGCGCTACGACCTCGAGGACAAGGGGCGCGCCTGTACGCGAAGCACGGCATCCCCGAGTACTGGATCTTCGATCTCGTGAATCACCGCGTCGTGCGCCACCGGAGCCCGCGCCGGGCGCGATATGCGGAGCGCGACGACGTCGCGTCCGGCACATTGCCTCTGCCGCACGCCGGCGCCGAGCTCAGCCTCGCCGATCTCCTTTAGCGAAAGCGCACCACTATTCCGCCGCCGGACCCATCGGGAAGATGAGCTCCACGCCATTCCCCGCGGGATCGCGGAAGAACAGCTGCTCCTGATTGCTCTGCGGCACGTGCGCCACGCGGTACTGCACTCCGAGCTCGTCGAGCCGCTGCTCGAACGCCGCACGATCGCTGCACGCGAACGACGCATGATTGAAGGTGCCGGCCACGTTCACGTTGCACACCTCGCCGGGATCGGCCTCGCCGAGATGCAGCACCGGCCGGTCGCCGGCGTAGAGCCAGTAGCCGAAGCGGCGGAACGTGGGCCGCGGGCCCACGCGCAAGCCCACCACGTCGCGGTAGAACGCGCAGATCTCGTCGAGCAGCTCGCGCGGAGCGCGGAGGTTGTAGTGGTCGAGCGCCTGAACGGTCACGCCGCGCTCAGTCCCAACGATACTGGTACGAGATGCCCCAGGTGCGCGGCAGGCCGTAGAGCTCGTGGATGCCGAACGCACCGTCGTTGCGCGCGAGGATCCGGTACTCCTCGTCGGCGGCGTTCTCCACGAACACCTGCGCCGTCCAGCTCCGGTCCGCCGCGCCGATGCCGAAGCGCAGATTCCACAGCGAGTAGCCGGGCTCCTGGAACACCGGCTTCTCGATCGGCTGGGTGATCACGCTCAGGTCCTGCTCCGATTGATAACGGCCCTCGAGTTGCACGAAGTAGCTCTTGCCCGAGCCGAACGAGCCGTCGTAACGGCCCACGAAGTTCGCGCTTTGCTTCGGGTAGTTCGGGAGGTTCGTGCCCTGGATCGGGGTGTCGGGCAAGAGCGGCAGCGACGACGCCTGGATGAACGAGCTCTGCGTGACCTCGGCGTCGGTGGTGCCGAGCCCCAAGGCGAGCGACAGCCGGTCGGTGGCGAGCCACGTGAGCTCCGCCTCCGCGCCGTCGGTGTCGACGTCGCCGATGTTCTGGATGCGCTTGATCTGGATCGGGCTCGTGGGGTCGCCGGCGTTCTGCTGCACGTCCTTGCGGTCGTAGTGATAGACGCTCGCGTTCACGCGCACGCGGCCGTCGGCCCAGTCGCTCTTGAAGCCGAGCTCGAGGGAGTCGATCGTCTCGGAGTCGAACGGACGGAGCTGCGCGGCATTGGTCGCGAAGCCGCCGAAGAAACCGCCGGTCTTGAAGCCGCGCGCCACCGAGCCGTAGACGAGCACGTTGTCGGCGAACGTCCACTCGATTCCGACCTTGCCGGACCACGCGTCGAAGTCGGCGGAGTCGTTGGTGGAGACGAACGGCACGGTGACGCCGTTCGCGAAGCCCAAGCGGTCGCCGCCCACGAACGTCTGGCTCGAATCGGTATAGCGCACCTCGGTGACGAGATTCCACGGCTCGGCGAAGCGCCACTCCGCGTGGCCGAACACCGCCCACGTGTCGGTGTTCTGATCGTAGTGCTGCGGGCTGAAGATGGCGCCGCCGAAAATCAGCGGCAGCACGCCTTGCGCGCCGTAGAGCGGCGAGTCCTCGGTGAGATCGTCGGTGGCGTAGTTGAAGCCCGCCACCCACGAGAGCTTGTCGCTGCCCTCGTAGAACACGCGGAGCTCTTCGGACCGCGCGTCGATGTCAGTGTTGTAGTCGATGTGCAGGTGAAGGAGCGGCGTGCCGTCGAAGTCCTGGAAGCGCCGATAGTCGATGGAGTCGACTGCGGTGATCGATTGCCAGCGGTAGTCGCCGTGCGTCCACTGCGCGTCGAACACGGCCCCGGACCACGCGCTGTCCTCGAAGCCGCGGAACGCGCTCACCGACGTGCGCAAGTCGTCGGGCTGTAACCCATAGGCGGCCGGCGTGATGCCGGTGGCCGTGGCGCAGGTGGCCGGATCGGAGCCGTGGCCTTGCAAGATCGACGGGCACAGCGGCTGCGGCAGCAACCCCTGGAGGCCGGCCACGAGCGCGCGCGACACCGTGGGCGCCGTCGGCGCGGCCGTGCCGATGTTCGCGTAGACACCCACCGTGCGCAGCGGCGGCAGCTCCGAGTCGTTGTTGCCGCCGTGGACGTTCGCCGTGAGGGTCACGTTGTCGTTCGGCTCGGCACGCACCGAGAAGCGCAACGCGCTGCGGTCGTCCGCGCCCTGCTCGAAGCCGCCGGTGATGCTGCGGTACGGCGAGCCGCTGCTGTCGACCCAGCGGCCCGCGATGCGCACGGCCACGTTGTCCGTGACGGGGAAGCTGCCGGCCGCCTCGGCCTCGGCCTTGTTGTAGTCGGAGTAGCCGAGCGACACGTAGCCGTTCTTGTCCTCGCCGGGCTTGGGGCCCTTCGAGATGATCTGCACCGCCGCGCCGATCGCGTTGCGTCCGTACAGGCCGCCCTGCGGGCCCTTGAGCACCTCGACGTGGTCGAGGTCGAACATCGTCCATTCGGCGGACGCGACCGACGTTTGATAGACGTCGTCGACGTAGAACGCGGTAGTCGGCGAGTCGTTTATGCGGAAGCTCTGCAGGCCCACGCCGCGCACGATCACCACCGGCGCGCCGCCGCCGCCCGTGTTCTGGAGGTTCACGTTCGGGATGAGCTCGGCGAGATCGTCGGGCTGGTCGATGCCGCGCTCGCGGAGATTGGCTGCCGAGAACGCGGTCACCGCGATGCCGACGTCCTGCTCGTTCTGCTCGCGCTTCTGCGCGACCACGACGATCTCCTCGATCGCCCCCGGATTGGCAGGCTGCTGGGCCGCCGCGAACGGCGCGGCGCCGATCGCGCCGGCCAGCACGGCCGAGAGACGCTGAAAGCCGGATCGAAACTCCATCGTCGATTACTCCCCCGCAGACAGCCGGTATCCGTCACAGCCCGGATGATAGTAATTGCAACGATCGTGAACGTATATGCCCAGCCGCAAAACCGGGCCGTCCGCGCACTTTGCGCGCGGCATGGCGCCAAGGGTGAGCTCGGGCCCCTTACCGGCAGTACGGCGGCCGCAGGGGCGGCGCCGGGTTCCGGGGCGGCGGACGGCGCCGAGCGCGCCTGCCGCGGGTCATTGCGCCGGCGGCACGGCCTGCGCGGGAGCGGTTGCGTTCGCGAGGCCGGCCGGATACTCCTCGAACGCGAACGTCGTGCCTACATCGCCTTTGATGTACACGCCGCAATCGCCCCAGCTGGCGGGAATGGTCAACACCGCGTCCGCGGGCAACGACACGAAGCGGCGGTTCGCGCGCGTGCAGCGCACGTCGACGACGTCGATCGCGCCGCCCTGCACGTCGCCGATCGCGAACGACCGGCGCAGCATCCGGTGGACCCAGTAATCGTGCTCTTCGACGCGCGCCTGTTGCCGCAATATGTTCGGGCCGTTGACCTGCTCCATGATCTCACGGTGAACCGGCTCGAGCTGTGCAACGATCTCCTCGTAGTGCTTCGAGCGCTGGGCGGTCTTCGACGCCTTCAGCCGCTCGAAAGCCTTCACGGCGCCGCTGAAGTCGCCGCCGCGCGCGCGCACCACGAACAGCCGTTGTGACGCCGAAACGTAGACGTCCGGCGGGAGAAAATCGTCGTTCGCGGTCTCGGAGCTGCCGAGCGCCCTGCGCAAGGGCACTTCGAGCGCGGAGGGATCGGCCGCCCCCGTGGCATCGAGGTAGACATACTTGAGCCACCAGAGCCACGCTTCCTCGTAGAAATTCAACCGGCCCGACTCGAGCGCTTGCAACAGCGGCGCAGCCTCGGTGAGGTTCTTGGCGGCGATCAAGTCGATGATGGCGCGATACTGCTTGATGTACCCCGCGGACGCGCCGGTGGCGCCCTCCAGCTGGAAGCGAATCATGGTCTCCACCATGCTCTGCTCGACGGGCTTGCCGCCGACCGTGGCCGGTTTGTAGCGCCACGCCTCCACCGCGCGCAGCGAAGGCGCGTCGAAATCGCGGTGGCTCGAGTCCTCGATCATCGGCGCCACGATCTCCCCCGTCTCGGAGATGATGAAGCTCACGCGCGCCCACCCCTCGCGTCCCGCGCTCAACGCGGACGAGGGATAGTTCGGCGGCAACCTCTTCAACGGCTCGGCTGGGATGTAGATCTCGTCGCTCTTGGCCACCGGCGTGGGCTCTTGCGCGGCTGCGGCCGCGGCGATCAGTGTGTAGCCAAGCACCAGAAAGACGTGTTTGTGGTTCTTCATTTGGGCCCACCGGTGGCGAACAGCTCGTCTTACGATCGGAAAAGCAGCATGTCCCCAATTTCTCAGGCCGGGGGGCGGGGGAGCATCTGCGCGGCCCAGGCGTCGTACTGGCTCTTTACGCGTGCGAATACCTCGGGCTCGTCGTTCTTGCGCTCGGCCTTCTCGCCGAGGTCGACGCTCACGTCGTACAAGTGCTCGACGCCGCCGTCCTTCACGTACTTCCACTTGCCGACGCGCGCCGCGTCGCGCGTGCGCGTGCGCCAGAAGAACGCGCGCTCTTCGGCCTGCCGCTCGCCCGTGAGCACCGGCAGCACGTTCTGCCCGTCGAGCGGATAGCCCGCTCCCGCCGTCGCGCCGGCGAGCGCGAGGAACGAGGCCGTCCAGTCCATCGTGATCATCGGGAAATCGAGCGTGCGGTTCTCCGGCACCACCCCCGGCCAGCGCACGATCGCCGGCACGCGAACACCGCCTTCGTTGAGATACATCTTCTGGAACGAGAACGGCCAGTTGTACGAATAGCGCTCGCCGCCGTTGTCGCTCGTGAAGATCACGAGCGTGTCGCGCTCGATGCGCGCGCGCCGCAGCGCGTCGAGCACGCGGCCGATGCCGCTGTCCATGCTGCGCATCATCGAGGCGTAGGCGCGCTGCGAGCCGCCGTCGGCCATCGGCCCGTCGCCGTGCCGCGTGTGATCGATGCCGGCGTCCTCCGGCCCCTCCCACGGCGCGTGCGGCGCGTTGTAGTGGAGGCTCAGGTAGAACGGCTTGTCGTGCCGCCGCGAGACGTAGTCGACCGCGCGCTCGGTGAACAAGTCCGTGGCGTAGCCGCTGCGCTCGACGCGCGTCGTGTTCTCCCAGAGGTCGGACTTGCCGTCGCCCGCGTCCGCGGCCATGTGCGTGAAGAAGTCGAACGCGCCGCTCAAGCAGCCGAAGAACTCATCGAAGCCGTGGCGCGTGGGATTGAACTCCTCGTCCCAGCCCAAGTGCCACTTGCCGACCAGCGCGGTGTCGTAGCCGGCCGCCTTGAGCTGCGTCGCGATCGTGGGGTGGCCGTCCGGAATCCCGAGGTGAGGCGGCGAGCGCGCCGTCAGCGGCTCCTGCAAGCCCACCGGCAAGCGCTGCGGATAGCGGCCCGTGATGAACGCGCAGCGCGTGGGCGTGCACACCGGCGCAGCGGCGTACGCGCTCGTGAGCTTCACACCTTGGGTGGCGAGCTTGTCGAGCACCGGCGTCTCGTAGTCGGGGCGGCCGTAGCAGCTCAAGTCGCCGTAGCCGAGATCGTCGGCGAGGATGAATAGGATGTTCGGCCGGCTCTGCGCATGCGCGCCGCACGGCGCCAGGCCCGCGAGCGCGGCCGTCCCCACCGTGGCACCGACGAACTCTCGACGGCTCAGTCTTGCCATCGTCCCCCCGGAATGGCGTTGTCGACGGCCGATTCTGCTACGGCGCGCGGCGGACCGCCATGGATGGCGGAAGTGCAACTAATGCAGGAGCGACTAGCGGCCGACGGCGAGCCGGGCCCCCGAGGCAATCAGAAACGCGCCGGCCACGCGCTCGAGCGCCAGGGTCCAACGTGCGCCGGCGAGCGCCCCCGCGCGCACGGCCGCCCAGGTGTAGAACGACAGCACGCCGAGCTCGATGAGCACCGAAGTCACGGCCAGCACGAGCACCTGACCGGCGATCGGCAATCGAGCGTCGACGAACTGCGGCAGCAAGGCCACGAAGAACGCGATCGCCTTCGGATTGGCCGCCTGCACGCCGAAGCCGCGGAGCAGCGCCGCGATGGCGGACCCCTGCGTCCGGCCGGTCTCGGCCGACGCGGCCGGCGCCGGCCGGCGCAGCAACAGTCGCAGGCCGAGCCACACGAGATACGCGGCGCCGATCCACTCGAGCGCGACGAACAGCCGCTGCGACGCAAGAATCACCGCCGCAACGCCGAGCGCCGACAGCAGGAAGTAGAACGTGTTGCACGCGACGATGCCGAGAGCGCCGCCGAGCGCCGCGCGCGGGCCGCGTCCCAGCGCCGTGGATACGACGTAGAGCACGGCGGGGCCCGGCGTGAAGCACAGCACCGTCTCGAGGATCACGAACGCGATCCAGGTGTTGAGCGTCACGGCGCGGCTCGTCCGGCTACATGCTGCGGCCGTCGAACGGCTTGCGCTTCAACGTCGCGACGTCCACCCCACTCAGGCAGCGCGCATTGATCGCCGCCATCGGCTTGCCGCCGGGCCCGATGCCGAGCCCGAACGGCGCCGCGCCGCACGTCTTGCAGAAGTGGTGCTGGATCACGTGCTTGTTGAAGGTATAGACCGCGAGCCCCACTTCGGGCGTGTCGAGCTCGAACTGCTCGCGCGGCACGAAGAACAGCAAATAGCCCTTCATGCTGCAATGCGAGCAGTTGCACTCCATCACCTGGTCGAAATCGGCCTCGACCTCGAAGGTGTTTTGGCCGCAGTGACAGCTTCCGGTGTATCGCATGGCGCGCTCCTCGGTTGCGGGAACTCAGAAGCTCGACGGCTGGAGAACCACGTCGAACGTCGTCTGATCGAACGGCAGCACCTGACGTGCTGGACGGTGCACGTCCGCGATCACGGTGATCGCGGCGCTGCGCGGCTGCCGGTCGCAGAGCGGCATGTCGGCGAGGATG
>DASUFK010000169.1:0-8560 GCA_036274615.1 Gammaproteobacteria bacterium
GAATGCCGAGCGTCACGGTGAGCAGCCGGTTGGGATCGGTGAAGCCCGGATCTACGTCGCGCAGCGACTGGTAGGTGCGAATCATGAGCCCCGCCGCCACGAGCAACACGAGCGCGATGGCGACCTGCGCCACTACCAGCGCGTGCGTCGCGCGGTGGCGCTCGGGTCCGGTGCTCTGCGAGCGGCCGGCGGCGCCGAGCGCCGGCGCGAGCCGCCCCCTCGTGTGCTTGAACGCCACGATCGCGCCGAAGAACGCGCTCGACCCGAGCGCGAGCGCGAGTGTGAAGAGCACCACGGCCGGATCGATGGTGATCGCGAGCACCGTGGGGAGGTCGCGCGCCGCGAGCGCGAGCAGCGCCGGCAGTGCCGCCGCCGCCAGGCCGAGACCGAGCACGCCGCCCGCGAGGCCGAGCAGCAGGCTCTCGAGCAGCAGGATGCGCGCGATCGCCCCGCGTGTCGCGCCGAGCGCCGTGCGGATCGCGAGGTCGTGGGCGCGTGCCTCGGTGCGCACGAGCTTGAGGTTGGCGATGTTCGCGCACGCGATCAGGAGCAGCATGCCGACGGTGCCCATGAGCACGCGCAGCACGTCGGGGAGGTCGCGGACGAAGGTCTGTTTGAGCGGCAGCGGGTCCGCGTGCAGCCGCAGATTGGGGAACCGCTTCGGGTCCATGCTGGGAATCGCGGGAAACTCCTCGAACATGATCGGGAGCATGCGCTCGACGTCCGCGCTCGCTTGCTCGAGCGTGACGCCGGGCTTCAGGCGCGCGACGGCGCTTTCTCCGAGCGGTCCGACGAACGCGGCGCTGCGCTGCGGGGCCATGAGCCGAAAGATGTCGGCGGGCCGCTGCTCCAGGCGGAAGTCGCGCCGCAGCACGCCGATCACCGTGAGCGGCTCGTCGTCCACCGTGAGCGTTTGGCCGAGCACGCTCGCGGCGCCGCCGAAGTGACGCTGCCAGTAGCCGTACGACAGCATCACGGTGTGGGCGGCGCCGGGTTGCGCGTCGTCTGCGGAGAACGAACGCCCGAGCACAGGCCGCACGCCGAGCGTCGGAAAGAATTCGTAGGTTCCATCGAGCGATTGCACCTCCTCCGGATTGCCGGAGCCCGTGACGGTCGCCATCCCGGACGCGTACAACGCGACCGAGTCGAAGCTCTCGTTGTTCTCGCGGTAGGTGAAATAGAGCGCGGCCGACGCCGGCAGGTGGCGCCCCACGCTTTCGATACGATGCGTGAGCGCGATCAGCCGGTCGGACTCGGGGAACGGCAGCGGCTTCAGCAGCACGCCGTTCACCACGCTGAAGATCGCGGCGCTCGCGCCGATAGCGGCGGCGAGTGTGACGATCGTCGCCAGCGTGAAACCTGGAGTGCGCGCGAGCGAGCGGAACGTGTGTTTCATGACCACGCCCGACCGAAATTGAATGCCACGCCGTTCCCACCGAAGCCGAGGCCCAGCATGGAAGTGGTGCCCACCATCACGAGGCGCCGCACCACGAAGACATTCGACGCGGATTCGCCCGTTGTGCCGAGTTTCGGTGTGCGTGGCCGCGCTGGGCTCGCTCGTCGACGACCGCGGCTACGTCGGCATGGGCGGGCGCCGAATCCTGAGAGTACCCACCACGCCGCGAGTGCGACTTCGTTGCGCTTGCCACGGTCTGCGAATATAGTCACGAATATAGTCATGGCCACGAGCATACATCTTCCCTCCGAGCTGCTGGCGGCGGTCGATCGCAAGGCGCGGTCGCTGCGGATCAGTCGGAACCAGCTCATCGTGCGCGCGCTCGAGCGCGCGGTTGCGGCCGGTTCGGAGTGGTCGCCCGGCTTCGCCGAGCGCCTGGCGGAGGCCGACCCGAGCGTCGCCGCCGATGTCGACGAGCTGCTCGATTCCGTTCTTGCGGCGCGCCGCTCGAAGCCGAGCCCCTTGTGAAGTACTTGCTCGACACGAACGCCGTCTCCGCTTTGATGAAGGGCGAAGCAGCAGCGGTCGAGCGCTTGATGGCCGTGCACCGCAACGACGTCGCGATTCCGCAGCCCGTGATTGCGGAAATCGCCTACGGCATCGAGCGGTTGCCTCGTTCGAAGCGACGCGAACGGCTTCAGGATCGATTCGAGCTCATCTGCGCGGAGATTGCGCGCACCGCATGGACGGACGCCGTGAGCGAACGTTTCGGCTACGTCAAGGCGACGCTCGAGCGCAAGGGCCGGCGCATCGAGGACTTCGACGCCGCGATCGCGGCCCATGCCCTCGCCGAAGGCGCCACTCTCGTCACGGCCAATCTTGCCGACCTGGCTCGCGTTCCGGGGCTCGCTGTCGAGAACTGGGGCGAACCATGACGCGACGTGCGGCATCGGGATGGCCTATTCCGCTCTCAAGGCTTGCATCGGGTCGACCCGCGCAACCCGACGTGCCGGCAAGTAGCCGGCCAGCAGCGCGGTAGCGATCAACACCGCAGAAACCGCCGCGTAGGTCATCGGGTCAAGCGCCGTCACGCCGAACAACAGCGACCGCATGAGCCGCGTAAGCGCAGCGGCACCGCCGAGTCCAAGTGCAACGCCCATTCCGACGAGGACGAGCACCCGGCCGAGTATCAGGCTCAGCAGCGCCGCGTTCGGCGCGCCGAGCGCCATCCGGATGCCGATCTCGCGCGTGCGCTGCGCCAGAACGTAACTGATGACACCGTAGATGCCGACGAGACCGAGCGCGAGCGCCATGCCGGCCGTGATCGCGAGCAGCACGAGCGTGAGCGACGTGCGCCAGAGCGAGCGGTCGTAGACCTCGCCGAGCGTCTGCACGCTGCCGAGCGGCAGCTGCGCGTTCAGCGACCGGACAGCGCGCTGCAGGTCCTCGACGAAGCCCGGCGTGCCCGCACGCTCGCTGCGCACGAAGAACACCGCCTGGCGGCTCATGAACTGCGCTAGGAACTCGGTCTGCGGCATGTAAATGGTGGCCGGGGCCGGCTGATCGACGCCGTTGTGGCGCACGTCGGCGGCCACGCCAACGATCTCCATCCAGGGCGTGTCGGGACCGTGCCGCACACGCTTACCCACCGCGGCCGCCGGCGAGCCGAACTGAGCGGTTGCGGCATTCGCCGAGATGATCGCCACCCGCCGGCCGGCGTCGATCTCCGCCCACTCGAAGTTGCGTCCCGCGACCAGCGGCGCACCGAGCGCCGACAGGTAATTCGGGGATACGTAGCGGAACTCGAGGGCCGTCGCCGGCGCCTCGGGCGCGTTGTCGAAGCCGAATGGGCCGTTGGGGCCGGTGCCCGTCAGCGGCAGCCGGTTCCCGTAGCCCACGTTCTCCACGCCCGGAACGGCCGCGAGCCGTGCTTCGATGGCGCGTTGCACACGGATCACATCGGAGAACCCGGGAACGACAGTCGACGGCATCGAGAGCCGCAGAGTCTGCACGTTGTCGGGCGCAGCGATGCCCGGCTCGACCGAGCGCAGCTCCTGGAAGGTGCGAATCATGAGCCCCGACGCAACCAGCAGCACGAGCGCGAGCGCGACTTGCACGATCACGAGCGCGTTGCGTGCGCCGTGCCGCTCTCGCCCAGCGCTTGCGAGCCGCGACGATCCGTGCAGCGCCGCGGCCACACGCGGCGCCGCGTGCTTCACGATCGGCAGCAGTCCGGACAGAAAGCCCGACGCGAGGGAGATCCCGAGCGTCGCCCAGACCACGTTCGCGTCGATCGCGATTTGGAGTGTGCCCGGCAGCTGCGCCTCGGCCACGGCGAGCAGCATCGGCAACGACACGTAGGCGAGCGCGAGCCCGAGCGCGCCGCCCGCGATGCCGAGCATCGTGCTCTCGAGCAGCACGTTCCCGGCGATACGTCTCCAGCTCGCGCCGAGGGCGCTGCGGATCGCGAGCTCCTGCGTGCGGCCCTCGATCCGCACGAGCTCGAGGTTGGCCACGTTCGCGCAGGCGATCAGCAACAGCAAGCCAATAGTGCCGAGCAGTACCCAGAGCACGTCGTCGAGATCGCCGACCACGCGATCCTTGAGCGGCATGAACGCCGGACCGAGCCGCCATTCGTCGAGGAGCCGCGCGCGTGTGATGCCCGGTACCACCGGAAAGGTGTCGAACAGGATGGGCATCATGCGCACACCGTCTGCGTTCGCTTCGTCGAGCGTCACGCCCTCCTTGAGCCGGGCGATACCGCGCTCGCCGAACGAGGGGACGTATTGCCCCTCTCGATACGGTTGGGCCGGCAACAGCACGTCCGCCTGCTGCTCGAGGAACCTGAAGGCTTGCGGCAGCACGCCGACGATCTCGGCCGGAGCGCCGTCGATCGTGAGCGTCTTGCCGAGCACGTCCGAGGCGCCGCCGAAGCGGCGCTGCCAGTACGGATAAGACAGCATCACGGTGCGCGGGCTGCCGGGCTGATCCTCCGCCTCGGTGAACGCTCGGCCGAGCAGCGGCCGCACTCCCAGCGTCGGCAGAAACTCGCGCGTCGCCCTGACGGCCTGGATCTCTTCTGGGTCGCCCGTGCCGGTGACGGTGACGGGGCTGGCAAACCACAACGCCACGGACTCGAACGTGCGGTTGTTGTCGCGGTAGGTGAAATAGAATGCGGGCGACGCATCGGAGATCGAGTCGTCCAGGCCCGGCGCGCGGTGCGTGAGCGCGACGAGACGATCAGGCTCGGGGAACGGCAAGGGCTCGAGCAGCACGCCGTTCACGACGCTGAATATCGCGGTCGTCGCGCCGATGCCGATCGCGAGCGTGAGCACGGTCGTCAGCGTGAAGCCCGGCGCCATCAGGAGCCTGCGGAGCGTTTGGCGTAGCGACAAGGCTTTCTCCTTCTCTCTTCTCGAATCAGCGCGCTTCCGCGGAGGGATTTCGCACCAACCCGGCGCAAAGCTTCCGCGGAAGCGGCGCGGTCGGCACCCTACTCCTCTCGCAATGCGCGCATCGGATCGGCCGCGGCGGCGCGCCGCGCCGGGC
Source organism: Gammaproteobacteria bacterium (assembly GCA_036274615.1). GTDB lineage: Bacteria > Pseudomonadota > Gammaproteobacteria > Steroidobacterales > Rariloculaceae > FEN-1219. The sequence goes on from DASUFK010000169.1 coordinate 4,946, forward strand.
CGAAGCACGCGGCCGCGGTAACCACGAGGAACAGTGCGCCCGCCAAGACGTAGACTCCGGGGGCGCCGCCGCCTCCGGGCATCCAAGCCGCAAACAGACGCGAAGCCGCCGCGCCGAGCGCCATCCCGAGGCCGATGCCCACGCCGCTGAGCACGAGGCCGTGCCGGACCACGAGCGCGAGCACGTCGCGGGGCCGCGCGCCGAGCGCGATGCGGATGCCGGCCTCGCGCACGCGCTGCAACGCGACGTAGCTCATGAGGCCGTGCACCCCGACCGCGGCGAGGAAAACGGCGAGACCGGCAAACACGCCGACGATCCAGGCGGTCGCCGCGCGCGGCGCGATGCGCTCGCGGAGCTCGTCGTGCAGGGTGGAGAACCCGTACACGGGAATGCCGGGGTCGATCTCGCGGATGGCGCCGCGCACGGCCGTGACGAGGCTTTCCGGCGGGATGCCGGCGGTGCGCACGGCGACGGTGCTGGCGCTGTCTTGCTGCGGAAATCGGCCGTACGGCGTGTAGATCTTCGCGCGGCCGGCGACGTTGTCGCCGTAGGTTCGAACGTCCGCGGCCACGCCCACGATCTCGATCGGCGTTGCGCTGTCGTACTTGATGTGCCGGCCGAGCGCGTCGCCCGCCGGCCAGTAGCGCTTCGCGAGGGCCTCGTCGATCACCATCACCGGCGCGCCGCGCTTCGCCTCGTCCTCGGTGAAGGAGCGGCCGCGCAAGAGCGGTATGCGCATCGTGGCGAAGTAGGCGCCCGAGACGATGCCCCAGTCGACGTTGATCAGTTTGCCGGGCGAACCCCGCACGTACTCGCCGCCGGTTGCTTCCGGGGAGATATCCGTCTGCCAGCCGGGCGGCAGTCCCGGCAGCTCGTTCAGGACGGCGGCAGCTTCCGCGCCCGGTAACGCGCGAAGCCGCGCGACGACCGTGCCGTAGAGCTCCCGCGCGCGCTCGGGGTCGCGATAGCGGTCGCGGATCAGCAGGTCGAAGGTGAGCACGCCGTCCGCGTCGAAACCGTGGTCGGCTCGCGCGGTGCGCAGCAAGCTGTCGGCGAGCAAACTCGCGGCAACGAGCAGCGCGACGGCGAGCGAGGTCTGGAGCACGATCGAGGCGTTGCGCAGCCGGCTCGTGCCCCGCGCGTCGGTGGCCTTGGCGCCGGCGCCGAGCGCGCCGAGCAGCTCCGCGCCGAGGCCTTGCCATGCGGGCACGAGACCCACGATCGCCGCAAGCACCAACGCGAGCGCGCCCGCGAATGCGAAGGCCGGCGGCTGGATCGCGAGCGCTGCGACGTTCGTAGAGCCCTCGGGAGCGAACCGCGCGGCGAGCTCGACGATCCAAACCGCAAGCGGCAGCCCGAGCCCTACGCCGAGTGCGACGAGCACCGCGCCTTCCGCGAGCACGAGCGCGATCAGCTGTGCCCGGCCGGCGCCGAGCGCCGCTCGCAGCGCGAGCTCCCTACGCCGGCCGATCACCCGGATCAGCAACAGACTCGCCACGTTGCTGCAAACGATCAGGAGCAGCACGCCGACCGCGCCGAAGCACAGCCACAGCGGCGTGCTCAAGTCGCCGACCAGCCGGTCGCGAAACGTGCGGATCTCGGCCTCGTTGCCCGCGTCGTGGATCGGAAACTCGGCCGCGAGCTGCTGCTCAACGCCACGCATGTCCGCCCGCGCGGCGGCGACGCTTTCGCTCGTGCGCACGCGCGCGAGGACGTACCCCGCAATGCGCGTGCTGCGGTCGAACCAGGGGCTCGACGGACGGGCTTGCCGGCCCATCGCCGTCCAGAGCTCGGGGCGGCCGGGAACGCGGAGCGTCTCGACGGCCACGCCGACGATGCGATGGCTGGTGCCGTCGAGCGACAACTCCCGGCCGATCACGTCCGGTGCGCCGCCGAGCTCGCGCTGCCAGAACGCGTAGCTCACGATCGCCGTCGGCGCCGCGCCGAACACGTCGTCCTCGGCCGTGAAGTCGCGTCCCAGGAGCGGAGCGACGCCGAGCGTGCGAAAGTAGTCCGCGGTAACCAATTGCGCGTCCACCATCCGCGCATCGCCGACCCCGCGCAGCACCAGGCTCGTGCTCTTCACCGCCGCCATCAACTCGAACGCGGCGCTGCGCTCCTGCCACGACAAGAAGTTCGGATACGAGACCTGCCGCTCGGGAATCTCCTGGTTGCGCTCGCTGAGCCAGACGAGCCGTTCCGCCTCCGGGTATGGCAGCGGCGAAACGAAAGCACCGTAGACGAGCGCGAACATGGCAATCGTGGCACCGGCGCCGAGCGCGAGCACCGCGACCACGAGCACGGTGAAGCGCTGTCGGCGCAACAGCGAGCGGGCGGCGGCGCGCAGCGGCGGCAGCGTCACGACGCTATTCCTCCCGCAACGCGCGCATCGGGTCGATGCGCGCGGCGCGCCGCGCCGGCACCCAGCTCGCGATCAGAGCTGCCGCCGCGAGCCCCGCAACGGCTGCGGCGATGACCAGCGGATCGACGGCGCTCACGTTGCGGATCTGCGCCGCGAGCGCGAGACCGAGCGCGACGGCACCGGCCACACCGATCGCCACGCCGATGGCGACGAGCCGCCCGCCCTGCGCGAGGATCATGCGCACGATGTCCTCCGCGCGAGCTCCGAGCGCCACGCGCACGCCGATCTCGCCGCCGCGCTGCGTCACGGCCCAGTTGAGCACGCCGTACACGCCGATCACGGCGAGCACGAACGCCACCGCCGCGAACACGATCGTGAGCACCAACGGCGTGCGCTGCGGCCCGAGCGTGCTCGCGATGCGCGCTTGCATCGACTGCACGCCGAACAGCGCCGTCTCGGGATCGAGCGCCGCGATCGCGGCCGTCGCCGCGCGGGTGAGCTGCTCCGGCGGCAGCGTCGTGCGCAGCGCGAAGGCACCGTCGCGCACGAGGCGCTGGCGGTAGTGCCAGTACACCGTCTCCTTGCTCGGGTCCTCGGCCACGCTACCCTGCTTCACGCGCGGCACCACGCCGATGATCGTGTACCACTCGTCCGCCGGATCGGTGGCGTGCCGGAGCCGGCGGCCGAGCGCGCCGCCGCCTGGGAAGTGCCTGTCGGCGAGATTCTCATCGACGATGGCCACCCGCTCGCTCTCGCGGGCCTCGAAGTTGCGGCCGGCCACGAGCGGAATCTCGAGCGCCGCGAAATATTGCTCGCTCACGGCGCGGCTGTACGCCTGCGGCGGCACGCGGCTCGGGTCCTCGCCGTCGATTACGAGTGTCCCCTGATTGTTGTCGCCCGAAAACGGCAGCGACGACGTGAACGCCGCCGCGCTCACTCCGGGCAGCGCGCCCAGCGCCGCGAGCGCCTGCTCCTCGAACCGCGGCCAACCGTCGCGGTCGGGGTAGCGCCGCGGCGACAGCGCGAATTGCGCCGTAAGGAGCCCGCCCGGCTCGAAGCCCGTGCCTTCCTTCTGCATCGCGAGGAAACTCTTGGTGAGCAGGCCCGCGCCAACGAGCAAGGCGACGCTCATCCCGATCTGCGCCACGACCAGCGCGCTGCGCAACGCATGCGTGCCGCGGCCGCCGGCGCTGAGGCGGCCGGCTTCGTGCACCGCACGGGTCAGGTCGTCACGCGACAACGCGATCACTGGC
>DASUFK010000170.1:0-9997 GCA_036274615.1 Gammaproteobacteria bacterium
TGGGTGTTCGAGCTGCCGGAGCAGTAGCCCTCCACCGAGCGCTCACGCGACAGCGCCGCGCACTGCCCACGCGCGCGCATTGAGCCGAATGCTGCCGTCGGGGTCACTGGGAAGACGTCGGGCGAGCCGGTCCCTCAACTCGAGCCGCTGCCCCGGCTCGAGCGACGCCACGTAGGCCGGCGCCGGTCCGGTGCCGCCGAGGAAGGGCTGCCAGAAGTCCTCCAAGTCGACGAACACCGTGGGGATCTCCAACGCCGTTGCGCTCACGTCGCGAAACCCTGTCGCGCGAAACAAGCGCTCGAGGGCGCCGGGCTCGCACAGCGGAAAGCGCGTGCGCTCGTCTTGGGCCGCGGCGCGCGGGTCCGCGGCGGCCTCCGCCCAGAACTCGCGCAAGAACTCGGTGCCCGTCGCGTAATCCCAAACGTAGGCGGCTGCGATGCCGCGCCCGGCGAGCCGCTCGCGCATGCTCGCGAGCGCACGCTCCGGTTGCGGCAGGAAATTCAGTACGAGACCCGACACGATCGCGTCGAACCCGCCGCGCCGCTCGGGGAGCGCATCGACGCCGGCCACCACGAACGACGCGCGCGCGTCCTCGACGTGCTTGCGCGCGTGCGCCACGAACGCTTCCGCGGAATCGCAGCCGACCACCGACGCCGGCGCGCCGTGCTCGCAAATCGCCCGAGTGAGCGCGGCCGTGCCGCAGCCGACGTCGAGCCAATGCGCCGCGGGCTTCATCCGCAACCACTCGACGAACGGCCGCGCGAGCGAGCGGCTCCAACGGCCCATGTAGGACTCGTACGCCGCCCCGCTCTGCCACTTGTCGGTCGATGCCATCGTCATTGGCATCCCAACTTACGCCATCGCCCCGCGGCTGCGCTAGCGTGCTCGCAACCGCGGCGGCTTGAAACCGCGCATTTCCATCACGGGAGCCACGATTCGAACATTGATTTCAAAGTCGCCGCCGGATAGCCTTTCACCCATATCGAGATATATGGGTACCCATATGAAGACCACGATCGACATCGCCGACGCCTTGCTCAAGGACGCGAAGCGAGTGGCGGCACGGGACGGCACGACCCTGCGCGTGCTGATCGAAAGCGGACTGCGGCAAGAGCTGGCAACGCGCAAACAGCCCGCCCAATTCCGCCTCCGGAAGGCGACGGTAAAGGGCCGAGGCCTCCAGGCCGGCGCCAAAGAATTGTCGTGGAATGAGCTGCGCGATCTCGCGTACACCGGCCGGAGCACATGATCGCCGTAGACACCAACGTCCTCGTCTACGCCCACCGCGAAGATTCCGAGTGGCACGCGCGCGCATATCAGGCACTCGCCGGTCTCGCCGAAGGCAAGGCGCACTGGGCCATACCGTGGCCATGCATTCACGAGTTCCTCGCTGTAGCAACACATCCTCGAATCTTCTCTCCACCTAGCCCCCTCGCTGCCGCCATCGATCAAGTCGACGCGTGGCTCGAGTCACCGAGCATCGTGCTACTCACGGAATCGCCGATCCATTGGACGGTCTTGAGAGGTGGCCTGACCATGAGCCGAGTTGTCGGACCGCAGGTTCACGACGCCCGAGTGGCGGTGCTTTGTTTACAGCACGGCGTTCGCGAGCTCTGGACGGCGGACCGCGATTTCGGCCGGTTCCCTGCGCTCATCACGAGCAATCCGCTCGTCGCCTGAGACAGATATAGGGCGGTCAATGAGCTGCGGTAGTCCCCGAGCAATAGACAAGCGCCGCTAGCCTCCGGTCCCATGCGCGGGAACGCCTGCACGGATTCGGGACTACCCCGCCCCGCACGGCCGGCGGCGTTCCAGTCCTGTCAAGAGCTTGGCGCGGCCTATGCTTGGCATGCTTATCGCTAGTCGCAGTCTGAAGCCGCCCGCTTCGGCGGCCGGTCGGGGGGTAACGCATGAGCATCATCGGCCTCGATTCCGCGGCGCGCGATTTGCGCTACACGCTGCGCGGCCTCGCGCGGCGACCTGCATTCACGTTCGCCGCCGTGCTCACGCTCGCGCTCGGCATCGGTGCCACCACCGCGATCTTCAGCGTCGTCTACGGCGTGCTGCTCAAGCCGCTGCCCTACCCGGACCCGGACCGCCTCGTGAGCGTGCGGCACACGAACGGCCTAACCTCGACCCTGGTCGGCATCGCGGACAGCATGTTCGTCACGTACGCCCAAGAGAACCGCGTGTTCGAGTACCTCGGGGGATGGGGCGAGAACACGCTGGCGCTGACCGGAGCGGGCGAGCCAGAGCAAATCCGCAGCGTTAGCGTAGGGGAAGGCGTACTGGAGGCGCTTGGCGTGCAGCCGGTGCTCGGCCGTTGGTTCTCCGCGGACGAGTACGCATCCGGTGCGGCGGGAGTGAATCTCGTGATCCTGTCGTACGGATTGTGGCAGCGCCGCTTCGGCGGCGACCCGTCCGTGCTCGGCCGCACGCTGTCGCTGAACTCGGAGCCGGCGCAGGTCGTGGGCGTGATGCCGAAAGGTTTCCGCTTCCTGAGCTCGACGCCGGACGTCATCCTCGGGCCTCGCAGGGATGCGGCCCCTGCTCGGCCGCTGACGCTGGGCCGCCTGAATGCGCCCGGCATCGCGCGGCTCAAGCCGGGCGTGACGGTGGCGGAAGCGAACGCGGACCTCGCGCGGATGCTGCCGATCTGGCTCGATGCGTGGCCGGAGCCCCGTCCCGGCTTTCGCGACGAAGTGATCGGCTGGAGGATCGTCCCCGCGGTGAGGCCTCTGAAGGACGAGGTCGTGGGCGGAGTGGCCGGAATGTTGTGGGTGGTGATGGGCACGGTGGGCACCGTGCTGCTGATCGCGTGCGCCAACATCGCCAATCTGCTGCTCGCGCGAGCCGACGCGCGCCGGCACGAGCTCGCGATTCGCGCCGCGCTCGGCGCCGGCCGAGGAAAGATCGCGGCGGAGCTGTTGCGCGAGAGCTTGGTGCTCGGCGCGCTCGGGGGCGCGGCCGGACTCGCGCTGGCGAGTGCGGCACTCGAGCTGCTCGCGGCCTTCGCCCCGCCGCACCTGCCGCGAGTCGAGGACATCGGCCTCGGCCCGGCAGTGCTCGCGTTCGCGGCGGCGGCCTCGCTCGTGTCGAGCCTCGCCTTCGGCGCGATCCCGGCCCTGAAGCACGCGCTCGCCAGCGGCTCGCGCGTCGGCCCGGCCACGCGCAACGCGAGCGCGAGCCGCGAGCACAACCGCACACGCGGCGTTCTAATCGCCGTGCAGGTGGCGTTCGCGCTCGTGCTGCTCGTGGGCGCGGGTCTCATGATCCGCACGTTCGTCGCGCTGATCGCCGTCGACCCCGGCTTTCGCGATCCGGCCAAAATTCAGCTCGCTCAGATCTGGATCCCGCCCGCGCTGATATTGGATGCGGAGCGCTGGACAGGCGTCTACCGCGAGATCGGCGAGCGCATCGCCGCGCTGCCGGGCGTGAGCGCAGTGGGCTTCGGCGGCGGCCTGCCGGGCGGCGGCGGCTCGGGCGGAGTATTCACGGGACCGGCGCTCTCCGTCGAGGACCGGCCCGAAACGGGCGAGTCGGTGCCCGTGAGTGTCGGCGGCTTCTCGCCGGGCTACTTCGCAGCGCTCGGCACGCGCTTCGTGGCGGGCCGCGACCTCGCGTGGACCGACGTCGACCGGCGCGCCAGAGTTGCCCTTGTCACCGAGAATCTGGCGCGCGAGGTGTGGGGCGAGCCGCGGGCGGCGCTCGGCAAACGAATTCGAACCAACGCTGCGGACGAGTGGAGCGAGGTCGTCGGGGTCACACAGGACGTATTTTGGTCTCTGTACCAGCCGCCTGCGCCGCACGTGTCGACGCCGATCGTGCCCGTGCGCAACGGCCTGCGCACGACCACCTACGTGATTCGCAGCGACCGCGCCGGCACCGAGAGCCTAGCGAACGAGATCCGCGAGGCCGTGTGGGCCAGCAATCCCGACTTGACCGTGTACGAGGTGCGCACGCTCGCGGACCGCTATCGCGATTCGCTCGCGCGCACTTCGTTCGTGCTCGTGCTGCTCGCGATCTCGGGCGCGATGGCGCTCATCTTGAGCGTGGTCGGGATCTACGGCGTGATCTCCTACATCGTGTCGCAGCGCACGCGCGAGATCGGCATTCGGCTCGCGCTCGGCGCGCAAGCGGACGCCGTGAAGGGCCTGTTCGTGCGCTACGCGCTCGCGGTGTCCGCGATCGGCATCGCCGCGGGGCTTGCCGGCGCTGCGGCCTTGAGCCGCTGGATGACTTCGCTGCTCTTCGAGGTGCGGCCGCTCGATCCGGCAACGTACGCCGCGGTGCTCGGCGTGCTCGTAGGCGCCGTGCTGCTCGCGGCGTATCTGCCTGCCCGGCGCGCGGCGAAGCTCGATCCGGCCGAAACGCTGCGCGCGGAGTGAGGCGCATTTGCTCCGCAGCGAACGGGAGACCTCTGCATGAACATCGTAGGCTTACTCGACTCCCTAGGCCGTGACTTGCGCTACGCGCTGCGCGGCTTGGCTCGGCGCCCTGCGTTCACATCCGCCGCCGTGCTCACGCTCGCGCTCGGCATCGGCGCGACGACCGCGATCTTCAGCGTCGTCTACTCGGTGCTCATCAAGCCACTGCCCTACCCGAACGCGGACGAACTCGTGCGGCTCAAACATAGCTCCGCATTTGCGAGCGACGCCGGCCCCGACCCGTCGATGTACCTCACCTACCGGAACGAGAACCGAACGTTCGCCGCCGTCGGCGTGTGGCAGGAAGGCTCCGCGACGCTGGCCGGCGGCGGCGACGAGCCCGAGCGCGTGCGCGCGCTGCGAGTCACGGACGGCACACTGGAGGCGCTCGGCGTCCAGCCGCTGCGCGGCCGCTGGTTCACGGAGCAGGAGCAAGGCACCGCAGCCGAAGGGCCGTTGCCGGTCATCCTCACACACGGGTACTGGCAACGGCGCTTCGGCGGCGACGAAGCGGCGCTCGGCCGCCCGATCTCCGTCGACTCGGCGCCGTCGCAGGTCGTCGGCATCATGCCTCCCGGCTTCAGATTCCTGGATATGAACCCGCAGCCTGACGTGATCGTCGCCGTGCGGTTCCCGGCGCCCCAGTGGACAGTGATCACCGGCAATTTCAGCTACAACGCCCTCGCACGGCTCAAGCCGGGTGTCACGCAGGTAGAAGCTCATGCGGATGTGGAACGCATGTTGAAGATCTGGCGCGAGACGTGGGAGCTCCCGCCCGTCGCCGGCGTGACGCGCGAAACCATTGCGGGCTGGAAGTTGGCTCCCGTCATCCGACCCCTGAAGGACGACTTGGTCGGAGGCATCGCCGGCACCTTGTGGGTGCTCATGGGTGCCATCGGCGCGGTGCTACTCGTCGCCTGCGCCAATATCGCCAACTTGATGTTGGTGAGAACGGACGCTCGACGCCCGGAGCTCTCGATGCGCGCAGCGCTCGGCGCCGTGCCCGCACGCATCGCGCGCGAACTGCTCGTCGAGAGCCTGGTTTTGGGCGCAGCCGGCAGCGTGCTCGGCTTGGCGCTCGCCTACGTTGGAGTCGGGATCGTCGTGGCGATCGGCCCCACGGATTTGCCGCGCCTGCAAGAGATCGCCGTCTATCCGCCCGTGCTCGCATTCACCGTGGCGATCTCGCTCGCGGTGACGCTACTGTTCGGCTCGATCAACGCGCTAAAGCACGCGCTGCACGTCGGCAAGGCTCAGAACGTGTCCTCGCGTGGGGCGGGCGTCACTCGGGAGCGGAGCCGGACGCGCGACGCTTTGGTCGTCATACAGGTTGCGCTCGCACTCGTGCTGGTGGTGGGCGCGGCGCTCATGACCCGAACGTTTCAGGCGTTGCACGACGTCGACCCCGGCTTTTCGGACCCCGCAACGATTCAGACGGCACGGGTCTGGATTCCACTCAACGTGTTCTATTCGGACGCGATGCGCGCCACACGCATGGAGCACGAGATGCTCGACAAGATCGCGGCGATTCCGGGCGTCGCTGCCGTCGGCTTTGCGAGCCGGCTGCCGCTAGCAGGGTCCCCCGACTACTCGTCGCTAATGGTCGAAGGACAGCCGCTGCAGCCCGGAACCACTCCGCCGCCGCGTCGAAACAAGTTCGTCTCGCCAGGATACTTCGCGGCGACGGGAACGAGAATCATCGCGGGACGCGACCTCACTTGGAGCGATATCGAAACGGGCGGGCGCGTCGCGCTGATCTCGGAGAATTTCGCGCGCGAGCTCGCCGCCGAGCCTGCCGGCGCGCTCGGCAAACGTGTCCGGCTGGCTGCGGACAACGAAGACGAGCGCGCGTGGCGCGAAGTGGTAGGCGTCGTGCAGAACGTGCACGAGATGGGTTTGTACGAGGCAGCACCGACCTTCGTGTACTGGCCTGCGTTCGCGGCCAACATGTACGGCGGCCCCGGCGCCGGCACTCCGTCCCCCGCATTCGTGATCCGCAGCGAGCGCGCCGGCACGGCCAGCCTCTTGGCGGACGTCCGGCAGGCCATCCGGTTGGTCGACTCGAGCTTTCCGATCGGAGAAGAGCGCACGATGCAAGATCTCCACTCGGGCTCGCTCGCGCGCACGTCGTTCATCCTCGTGATGCTCGCGATCGCCGGCACGATGGCCCTCGTGCTCGGTGTCGTGGGGATCTACGGTGTTCTCGCCTACGTAGTGGCGCAAAGAACCCGGGAGATCGGCATCCGCGCGGCGCTCGGCGCCGAGCCGCGTCAACTGAGAAGAATGTTCCTGCTACGCGGGCTCGCCTTGAGCGGAGCAGGCGCGGTTGCGGGTCTCGTGGCGGCCGTCGCGTTGGGGCGTTTGATGTCGTCCCTGCTGTTCGGCGTCGCGCCTACGGACATTGCTGCCTACGCCGGCGCGCTCGTCGTGACGATCGCAGCCGCGGGGCTCGCGAGCTGGCTGCCGGCGCGGCGCGCCGCATCCATCGACCCGATGGAGACCCTCAGAGCGGAGTAGAAGAGTTTCCGCCACGAGCACGCGGTCGTCATCGTCCTAGGCCGTGCGGTCGCGCACGTGCCTGAGGAAAGCTCGGAGGTCATCCGGCCCGTTCGTCGCTGCGTCGTACACGCGGGCCATGTCGAGCGATCCATAGGCATGCGCGACGATGTTGCGAAAGCCGGCCTCTCTCACCAGCCGGCCGGCAAGGCCGGCCTCGATGACGCCGGCGCTCTGGAGCAGGCGGAAGGCATCGCCGTAATTGGCGGGTGCGGCCCGGTAGCGCAAGAGGCCGCCGGCGGTAGCGAGGTCCGCGAGATCGAGGCGGTCGTCGTGGATCGCTTCGACGATGGCCGCGAGCAGCGCGGCGACGTCGAGCCGGGCACCGCCGAGGTAGGCGAAATCCCAATCCGATCCGGCGTGCACATCGCCGCGAGCACGCGAACCGTGCAGCAGCAGCAAATCGAGATCCGGCGTCGCTCGCGCCAGCGCCTGCAACGCGTTTCGAGTGGCTACGGAGATGCCGGAGGTCATTTGCGGATCGTAACAGACCGGAGCCGGCGATGACCGCGGCCCTGACGGCAGTCCGGCCACCCGGGAGCCCGGCGAAGCCGGCGCCGCGTCAGCTGCTCTTCTTGCGCGGCGCGGCGTCAGTGGTGGCGGCCTTGCTCTGCGCCTTCTCGTCCTTGTAGAGCTTGTACTCGAAGCTGTCGACGAGCGCCTGCCAGCTCGCGTCGATCACGTTCGGCGACACGCCCACCGTGCCCCAAACGCCGTTCGCGTCGCCCGACTCGATGAGCACGCGCACCGTAGCCTCCGTGCCCTCGGCGCCGCCGAGCACGCGCACCTTGTAATCGCGAAGCTCGAGACCCTCGAGCTGCGGGTAGTACGGCGTGAGCGCCTTGCGCAGCGCGCGGTCGAGCGCGTTCAGCGGACCGTTGCCGTTCGCGACGGTGTGCTGCGTGCTGCCGTCGGGGCCTTCGATCCTCACGGTGGCCTCGGACAACGGCGGCCTGCCCTCTTCGAGCTTCTCGTCGCTCACGCGGAACGACACGAGCTTGAAGTGCTGCACCTTGCCGTGCAGCGCCTCCTGCATCAGCAGCTCGAACGACGCCTCGGCGCCTTCGTACTGGAAGCCGGTGTTCTCGAGCTGCTTGACCTTGTCGAGCACGGCTTTGACGGCCGGGCTCGCGGTGTCGACGTCGATGCCGAATTGCTTCGCCTTGTAGACGACGCTGCTCCGCCCCGACAAATCCGACACGAGCACGCGCTGCCGGTTGCCCACGCGCTCGGGCACGATGTGCTCGTAGGTCTCGCGATTCTTCTGCACCGCGGCGACGTGCAAGCCGCCCTTGTGCGCGAACGCGCTGTCGCCGACATAAGCCTGGCGCTTGTAGGGCTCGATGTTCGCGAGCTCGTACACGGTGCGCGACAGGTGCGCGAGCTTGCGCAGCTGCTCCTCGCTCACGCATTCGTAGCCGAGCTTGATCTGCAAATTCGGGATCACGGAGCACAGGTTGGCGTTGCCGCAGCGCTCGCCGAAGCCGTTGATCGTGCCCTGCACCTGCGTGACGCCTGCGGCGACGGCCGCGAGTGAGTTCGCCACTGCGAGCTCGCAGTCGTTGTGACAGTGGATGCCGTACGCCTTCGCGCCCACGGTCTTCGCGGCCGCGACGCCGGCCGCGATCTCGTGCGGCATGCTGCCGCCGCGCGTGTCGCAGAGCACGAGCACGTCGGCGCCGGCCTGCGCTGCCGCGCGCAGACACGCGAGCGATTGCTCGGGGTCGGCGCGGTAGCCGTCGAAGAAGTGCTCGGCGTCGAAGATCACCTCGTCGACGCGCTGCTTGAGATAGGCCACGGAGTCGGCGATGACCTCAAGGTTCGCCTCGTTCGAGATCCGGAGGTCGTCGCGGACGTGCAGGTTCCAGGTCTTGCCCACGATCGTGACCACCGGCGTCTCGGCCTTGAGCAGCTGCCTGAGATTGAGATCGTCGGCCGCTGCCACGTTCGCGCGGCGCGTGGAGCCGAACGCCGTTACCTTCGCCTGGCCCAGCGCGAGCTTGCGCACGCGGGCGAAGAACTCCTCGTCGCGCGGGTTCGAGCCGGGCCAGCCGCCCTCGATATAGGCGATGCCCGACGCGGCCAGTTCTTCCGCCACGCGGAGCTTGTCGTCGAGCGTGAACGCCACGTCCTCGGCCTGGGTGCCGTCGCGCAACGTGGTGTCGTAGAGAAAAATTCTGGCCATGGTCGGTTCGGGCGCTTGATTCGGGTGCGATACTAGCACCGGACCGGCGCCTGGAGCCGCAACCCCGTCCAAACTTGACGGAATACGCTCCTTCTGGCACCAAGAGCCTGCTTGCACGGCACGTTGTTTGGAAGGGGGAATGCATGACGATTTCGGGTTGGCCCACCGCGGGTTGGCGATTGCTCGCCGTCACGATCGCGCTCGGCTCTGCCGGGCTCGCGCAGGCGCAGTCGCATCCCGACTTCAGCGGGCTGTACTTCCCGGCCACCGGCCCCGGCACCCGGAGCCAGACGCCGAACCCCCTGCCCTACACCCCTGCGGCGAAGAAGCTCGCCGACGAGTACGCGGCGCATTTCACGCTCGACGACGATCCGGGCCGCTACTGCATCTGGCCGGGCATGCCGCGCGCGATCTGGGGCGCGCCGTTCACGGTTGAGATCAACCAGCGCGCGCAAGACGTGTCGATCTACTGGGAAGGCTACGGCATGTATCGCAAGATCTACATGGCCGACCACAACCCGCCGAAGCCGGTGCTGCCGGCCGCGATGGGGCACTCGGTGGCGCACTGGGAAGGCAACACGCTCGTGATCGAGACCTCGAACTTGAAGCCGTATCCGTACATGACGCGCATGGCCACGTCGTCCGCCGCGCACGTGAGCGAGCGCATGCACCTCGAGGAGCGCGAGGTGAACGGCAAGAAGGAGAAGTTCCTCGTGGACGAGGTCACGCTCACCGATCCCAAGGTCTACACCGAGCCCGTGAAGATCAAGGGCACGCTGCAGCTGCGGCCCGACCTCGCGCTCATCGAGTACACCTGCTCCGACGAGCT
>DASUFK010000171.1:0-25211 GCA_036274615.1 Gammaproteobacteria bacterium
CGCGCGCGCAGCCAATCGAGCTGACCGTGGCGCTCGACACCCTCCGCAGTGACCTTGAGGTTCAGGCTCGTAGCCAAGGACAGAATCGCGCTTGCGATCGCGGCATCGCGGGCCGAACGGTCGACGTCGCGCACGAATGCCTTGTCGATCTTGATGCGGTCCGGCGGAAAGCGCGCGATGTAGGCGAGTGACGAGTAGCCGGTGCCGAAATCGTCGAGCGCGATGCGGCAACCGAGCTGGCGAAATCGCTGCAACACGCTCCTGACCGTGGACGAGTCCTTCACGAGCAAAGACTCCGTGATCTCGATCTCGATCAGCGACGTCGGCACGCCGGCGGCCGCCGCTTCCGTCTCGATCACGCGCGCCGGATCGCCGTGCAACAACTCTTTCGCCGAGCAGTTTATGGCCACCGGAATCGGCAAACCGCGATCGAGCCACTTGCGCAATTGCCGGCAGGCGGTGCGCATGACCCACGCGCTCAAGTCCAGAATCAGACCGCTGTCCTCCGCGATCTCCACGAAGCGGTTCGGTGAGATGTCGCCGTAGTGCTCGTCGCACCAGCGCAGCAACGCTTCGACGCCGACGATCCGGTTCTCTTGCAGATCGAACTTCGGCTGATACATCAGGGTCAGCTGATCGTTCTGGACGGCGTGGCGCAACCTCGCCTCGAGCTGCAGCCAGTCGCGCAAGCGCGTGCTCATGGCAGGCGCGTAAACCGCGACCGGCCCCACCGCGCCGGACTTCGCCTGATACATCGCCGTGTCGGCATGCTTGAGCACGGTGGCGACGTCAGCACCGTCGTCCGGGAACACGGCAACGCCGATGCTCGGCGCCGAATAGAACTCGAGCGAGTCGTAGGCAATAGGTTGCTCGAACGCGGCGTTGCAGGCGTCTGCCACCTGCATTCCGATCTCGCGCGCATCCGCGTGCCGGAGCACGATCACGAACTCGTCGCCGCCAAAGCGCGCGAGGACGACATCCGGGTGCCGCGCGGCGAACGCCGCGACCACGGCCGTGAGGCGGCCGGCGACGGTGCGCAGCACGTCGTCGCCCACCGAGTGACCGAACGTGTCGTTCACGCGCTTGAAGCTGTTCAAGTCGAGATAGATCACGGCAACGGATTCTCCGGCGCCCGCTGCCTTCTCGAACGCAGCGCCCATGAGATCGATGCTCCGTTGCCGGTTCGGCAAGCCCGTCAGCGTGTCGTAGTACGCGAGGCGCTCGATGTGCTCGGCCGCCGCGGCATTGCGGAGGATGTATTCCAGCCGGCGAGACAGCAGCGCCCAGTTCACCGGCTTCGACACGAAATCGGTTGCGCCGGCCGCGAACGCAAGCCCGATGGCCTCCGAGTCTTGGTGCCCGGTAACCATGACGATCGGCACGCTGCTGAAGCGCGGTTCGGCGCGCAACCGCCGGCATACCTCGTTGCCGTTCATGCCCGGCATGTCGACGTCGAGGAGCACCATCGCGACGTCGTTGGCGAGCGCTGCGGCGAGCGCCTCCGGGCCGTCGGCGAATGCGAGGCTCTCGAGGCCGGCCGCGGCGACCGATTCGCCGAGCAGCACGCGTCCCAGCTCCTCGTCGTCCGCGATGATCGCGAGACGGCCGTTGGGACCTGGCGCGGTCATCCGGTGGCCCTCAAACGCTGACCCTGCAACGTCTCGAGCAGCGGCGCGTGCGCCGCCTGCAACGCCTGACACGATTCGCGGGCGCTTGCACGCTCGCTCGCGAGACAGTGCCGCTCGAGCTCCCTGGCCTGCTGCCCGAACGCGAGCGCGCCGACGTTGGCGGCCGCGGACGCAAGCTTGTGGCAGACGGCGGCGGCGGCGGTGAGATCGTCCAGCGCGAGCGCCTCCGTCAGCGCGGCGAGCGACTGCGTCGAGCTCGTGCGGAACAGCTCGACGAGCCTCGCGTAGAGATCGGTGTGTCCGCCGCGGCGCAGCTCCCGCAGCGCGGCGACGGTGCTCGCGTCCACGCTCGCGAGCGTAGCGGGGTCCGTAGCCGCGACGGCGGCCGCGTGACCGGCGCGATCGCTGCCAATCGGCGCGCGCTCCGCGTTCACGAGCCAGCGGCGCAAGAGACGCGTGCAATCCTCGAGCGTGTAGGGTTTGCTCAAGATGTCGTCGATATCCGCGGCAAGGCATTTGTCGCGATAGTGGGCCGCGTCGTGCGCCGTGAGCGCGACGATCGGAACGCGCCGCTCGCCGTTGTCGCCGGCGGCTCGCGATTGCTGCCGGCGGATCAGCGCCGCCGTCGCGAAGCCGTCGATGCCGGGCATGTTCAGATCCATGAGGATCAGGTCGAAGCGCTCGGCGGCCGTACGTGCGACGGCCTCCGTGCCGCTCTCGACCCAGACGCAGGTGCAGCCGAGCTCGGCGAGATAGCCTTCGGCTACCGCCGCGTTCACCGGCTCATCCTCGACGAGCAGCACGTGCCCGTTGAAGCGATCGGGCGCGGTCGCCGGCGCTTGCTCGTGCCCTAAGAGCGGCTCCGTGCCGAGCGCGGCGGCCAACGCCTCGTGCAGCGCGATGCGATGCACCGGCTTCAGCACGATCTGCACTTCGGGTAGCAGAGCTCGCAGCTGCCGCGCCTCGACTTCGGCGGCCGTGGCGATCACCACGAGCTGCGCAGCCCAAGCGTTCCGCGGCGCGAGCAGCGAAGCGAGCGTGTTCGCGTGGCTGCTCGCATCGACCAAGATCACGTTGGCATCGTCGACGCCGGAGTCGGCGGGCAGAACCGTAAGGCCCAACGACGACGCGTGCCGCGCGAGCGATTCCGTCAGCGACGGGCGGCGCGACAGTATGCACACCTGGCCCGTACCGAAGCCCGCGGCGTGCTGCGGCGCGGCTCCCGCGCCGATCGTGAGCGGCAGCGAGAGATGGAACGTCGAGCCGATCCGCGGCTGACTCTCGACCGTGATGTGGCCGCCCATGAGATCGGCGAGCTCGCGACAAATCGCGAGTCCCAAGCCTGTACCGCCGAAGCGGCGGGTGGTGGTCTCGTCGGCCTGCGCGAACGGCTCGAATATCTTGGTGGTATGCGCCGCGTCCATGCCGACGCCGGTGTCCGCGACGGCGAGCCGCACGATGACGCGGTCCGTACCCTCCGGCTCGATGTCCGCCCTCACGACGACTTCGCCTTGCTCCGTGAACTTCACCGCGTTGCCGACGAGATTCATGAGGATCTGGCGAACTCGCAGCGGGTCGCCGAGCAGCAAGCGCTCGACGGGCGGGGGAGGACAAACGACGAGCTCGATGCCCTTGGCCTCGGCCGCGCCCGCGAACAGGCTTGTGCATTCCTCGAGCACTTGCCCGAGATCGATCGGCAGCGCCTCGAGCGACACCTTGCCCGCGCGGATCTTCGACAGGTCGAGCAGGTCGTTGACGATTTGCAGAAGAATCTGCGCCGACGAGCGGATCGTTTTCGTGAGATGCGACTGCGTCGGCGACAGGGTCGTGCGGGACAGAAGCTCCGTCATGCCGACCACGCCGTTCATGGGCGTGCGCAGCTCGTGGCTCATCCTGTCCAGGAAGTTGCTCTTCGCCTGCGCCGCTTCGGCGAGCTGCAGATTGCTCTCCCTGAGCTCGCGGGTGCGTAAGCCCACTTCGGCCTCGAGGCGTTCCCGTGCCCGCACGACTTCCTCGAACTTGCGGCGGTGCCGGCGAATCCGCTGCACCGCGAAACCGAGCAGCGCGAGCGCGTACGCCGCGTAGGCCATGGGCGAAGCCCACGGCGCGGGATCGCGGTGGATCGTGAGCTTGAGCGGCTCGGCGCTCCAGATGGAGTCGGCGCTCGCGGCCCGCACCTCGAGAACGTGGTCGCCGGGGTCGAGATTCGTGAGCGTGACGCGCCGTTGCGTGCCGAGATCGATCCACTCCCCGGTGAGACCGACCATGCGGTAGGCCAGCCGATTGTGCGCGGGGGACGTGAAATCGAGAACGCCGAAGTCGAGCGAGAGAATCGTGCCGCGATAATCCAGATCGACGCGGTCGCGCAACCAAAACGGCGTGTCGCCGGCGGCCCGTACCCCGAGCACTTCCACACTGGTGAGCGCGACGCGCGGCGGTTGTTGCTCTTCCGACAGCGCCGCCGGATCGAAAATGTTGAAGCCGCCGGGCCCGCCGAAGCAGACTCGTCCGTCCCGCAGCCGGAAGTAGGCGCCGAAGGAATACTCCTCGCCCTGCAAGCCGTGCTCGCGGTGGTAGGTCTTCACGGCGCCTGTCGCCGGGTCGAGGCGCATCAGTCCCGCGTTGCCGCTGAGCCAAACACGCCCCCGTGCGTCGGGCACTACACCGTACAGCGTGTCGCTCGACAGCCCTTCGTAGCGCGAATACACCTGAAACTCGATGGCGCCCGGAGCCGCGGTCGGATTGACGACGCGCGCCAGGCCGCCCCCGTCGGTGCCGGCCCATACGCGCCCGTCGGCGTCGACGGCGAGAGCGTACACGGTGTTGGCCGGCAGCGTGGAGGCGTTGGCCGGATCGTTGCGGAACACCTGGATCACGGTGCCGTCGGCGCGGGCGAGATCGAGCCCGCCGCCCTCGGTCCCGAGCCAGATGTTGCCGTGCGCATCCTCGGCGATCGCCGTCACGTTCGGCGCGCTCACCGCACCCGAGTCGGAGCCGTAGGGAAGCTGGCGCACCGTGCCGGTAGCCGGGTCCAGCACGTTTGCTCCGCCGCCGTAGGTGCCGATCCAGATTGCGCCGCTGCGCGACTCGAGAATCGCCATTACGCCGGCGGCGCTCAGCGAGTGCGGATCGCCGGGCGCCACCGGAATCGATTCGATCTTGCCGTCGGGGGTCAGCACCTTCAGGCCGTTACCCATAGTGCCGATCCACAGCGCGCCGCGACGATCGCGCCGCAGCGACGACACGCGATTGTCGCCGAGCGCGTTGTCGCGGCCGACGATCGCGTCGAGCGAGGTGGCCGTGCCCGTGGCGGCGTCGAAACGCACTAGCCCGCCGAGCGACGCGATCCACACGCGATTGTCCGGCGCATCGGCAAACGCGAACACGGGCTGACCTTCGAGCCAGGCCGGGCGATGCCCGCCGAGCTCCCAGCTACGCGGGTTCCAGCGGCTCACGCCGCCGTTGCGCGTGCCGATCCAGACGAGCCCGGCCGGATCTTGGTACAGCGACATCACGAACGAGTCGCGCAGCGAGGCGCCGTCGTTGGCGTCGTGGCGGTACTGGCTGAACGTGCCCGCGCCACGGTCGAGAAGCCCGAGCCCGTTCGCCGTGCCGACCCAGAGGCGTCCGCCCTCGTCCTCGAGCAGCGCACGCACGTCGTCGCTGCCGAGCGAGGCTGCGTTGCGGGAGTCGTGCCGGAACGTCTCGAGCACGTGGCCGTCGCGATCGATGCGCACGAGCCCCGCGTTGAACGAGCCGACCCAGAAGGTGCCCGTCTGATCTTCGATCACGCTCGAAATCTCTTTGTCGCCGAGCGATTGCGGCTCGCCGACGCGGGACACGCTGCCCGTGGCGGCGTCCCGGCGGCTGAGCCCACGGTCGGTGCCGATCCAGACGTTGCCCGCGCGATCGAGCGCCAGCGTCGAGACGTGATCGCTGGCGAGCGAATCGGCGTCGCCCGGGTCGTGCCGCAAATGCTCGATGCTGCCTTTCGTGGGGTCGAGCACGTCGACGCCCGCATCGAACGTGCCGATCCAGACGAGGCCGTTCCGGTCGACGGCCACCGTGCGCACGCGGTCGCTCGCGAGCGAGCTCGGGTCGTTCGGGTCGTGCCGATAGCTCGTGAAGCGGTCCGTGCGGCGGTCCCACCTGGCGAGCCCGGCGCCTTCCACCGCGATCCACAGGTCGGAGTGCGCGTCCTCGACGATCTGCCACACGTAATTGCCCGGCAGCGAGCCGGGTTCGCCGCGCGAACGTGCGTAGCGGTGGAGCTCCCGCCCGTCGTAGCGCACCAAGCCGTCTTCCGTGCCGAGCCAGACGAAGCCCTGCGAGTCTTGCAGGGTGGTCATCACGGTGCCCTGGGGCAGCCCGTCGGAGGTCGTGAGGTGCTCGAGGATGAGGGGCGGCGCATCGGCTGCCGCGGTGGCCGTCGCCCCGAGCAGCAATAACATTCCGTTGATGGCAATCGAGCGCCAGCGGCCGCTCGACAGTTCAGTCGCTGTCACGAGTGGAGTATCCGAGCGCCCGCGGGGCGGCGCGTTGACTCGCGTTCCGGAATTCAACCCGGATCGCGCCGCCCCGGAACTGCGTCACACTGCGGCTACTGGTTCGGCACCCAGGTCGCGATCGACGCCGGCTTGTACGGCGGGGGTCTCACGGCCGGTCCGTCCCACCACGTGGCGCTGCGGCTCCAGGTGTAGCCGCGGCTCCAGGTGTAGCCGCGCGACCACGTGTAGCCCCTGCTCCAGGTGTAGCCACGGCTCCAGGTGTAGCCGCGGCTCCAGGTGTACCCGCCGCTCCACGCGAAGCCCTCGCCCCACGGATAGCCCCGGGACCAGGTGTAGCCGTCCGAGCCCAGCGGATCGCCCCAGGTCGTGCCGGCCATGTCCATGACGTAGTAGTTGCCGTCGTCATCCTGGTTCGCGGGACCGCCGAAGTGCTTCGTGCCCGCGAGATCGGCGTCGATGTCGAGGCCGTTGTTCGCGCAATTGGCCGCCGCGCTGTGCGCGGCATCGAACGCGTTCAAGAGGCCGGCGCCCTGCTGGAATACGCTGTAAGCGAGCTTGCCGGTGGTCTTCACCGCCGGCCGTGCCGAAGCGAGCAGCCGGCACTTGACCGCGTCGGGAGTGAGCGACGGATCGTCTTGCAGCAGCAGCGCCACGACGCCCGAAGTCACGGCCGCCGCCTGCGACGTGCCCGACATCGTGAAGAGCTGCTGAGCGAGGCTTACCGACTTCGGGTCGATGTACGCGAGGTAGCTGCTGCTCGACATCGACGCCTTGATGTGGCCGCCGGGCGCAACGAGCTCCGGCTTGACGAAGCCTTCGAAGGTGGGCCCCGTGGAAGAGAACGACGCGAGCCGGTCGTCGTTGTACTGGTACGGCGTGTTGTTGTCCGTGAGCGCGCCGACGGTGATCACGTACGGCACGTTGCCCGGCACGTTCACGGTCATCGGATCGGGACCGTCGTTGCCCGCCGACACCACCACCACGATGCCCGCGCGCCAGGCGGCCATCACGGCCTGGTTCAGCGGATCGTCCCAGTAGAACGATTGCGGTTGCGCGCCGAACGACAGGTTCAGCACACGGATCTTGTACTTGACGCGGTTCGCGACGATCCAGTTGAGGCCCGCGATCACGTCGACGTAGCGTCCGGCGCCCGCGCCGTCGAAAGCGCGCACGACGACGAGGTTCGCCTCCGGGGCGATACCCTGATAGGCGCCGTTCAGCGCCTGGGCGCCGCTGGCGGCAATCGACGTCACGTGCGTGCCGTGGCCATAGGGGTCGCCCGCCACGGGGCGCGAGCCGCCGTTGGTCACGTCGATGTTGGCGAGGATGCGGTTGCCGTAGAACTGAAACGTGTCTTGCCAGATGCCCGTGTCGAGCACGGCGATCGTGACACCGCGGCCGGTGACGCCGGCGCACTGGAGGTCGTCGGCGCCGATCATCGCCGGGTAGTTCGTGTCGTAGACCAACGTGAGCGAGGCGGCGCCGGTGGCGTCCTGGAGATTCATGGCGGTGCTCACGATCGGCGACGTGAGCGCGCTCAGGAGCGGGTTGCACGTCAACGACGAGACAACCGGCGCGGCAACGGTCTGCACGGTCTTGACGAGCGGCGTTTTCGCGAGCGTCGAGTTGAGCCCGTTGGTGATGGTCTGCAAGCCGTCGAGCAGGCCGCGCGTCCGGACCATGCGATCCTCATACACCCGCACGCTCGAATCCGCGCGCAGGCGGGCGAGCTGCGCGTCCGTGAGGCGAGCAGAGACCGCATGGATGATGTCGAGGGCGCGCTCGGTCTCGCCGCCCACGCGGCCGACCTGGGCGCGCGCCGCGTCGGCGGTGGAGCCCTGCACGATATACGACGACTGTGTCTCCGTTTGGGCGACCGTTGCGGTCGTTACCGATGCGATCGCCAGCACCAGGACCGAGCGGGCCACGCCTATAAGGCTTTTCATGGTTGTTCTCACGACAGGTTTGCTGCGTGCATTTGAATACGGCGGCGTGCGAAAGGCCGGGGTGATGCCGACGCCCGCCACGGGCGTTTTTGTGACGCGCGTCACATAACGCGGGTGTCAAACGCGCGCGGTGGGCTATGCGCCCGCGATGGCGCGGGGCGGCGTGGACACGCTCGAGTCGACGCCCCGGTACAGGTCGCCGAGGCCGTAGGGGCAGCCGAGCTCGAGGAGCGCGTCGCGTTGCTGCTCGTCGTCGACGCCGGTGGCGATTGGCGCGAGGCCGAGAGCGGTGGCCATCGCGATGCCCGCGCGGCACACCTTGCGAGCGACCTCGTCGCCGCGCAGCACATGGGTCCAGCCGCGATCGAGCTGCAAGCCCCAGACGGGCGCCTTCGCAAGCGACGCGAGCGACCCCGCGCCGCGGCCCACCTCGTCCACCACGAACCGCACGCCGAGCCGATGCAGCAGCCGGAAGTCCGTGGAGTCCCGCGCGGCGAAGACTTTCTCCGCAATGCGCAGCTCGAGCCGCTCGGGCGGCACTCCTCCGTTCGCGAGGAGGCGATGCAGGTCAGCCACGAAGTCCTCGTGCAAGACGTGATCGCGCAGCGCGCCGAGCGAGATCCGCAGGTCGGAAGGCCCTTGTCCCGCAAGCGACGCAAAGTCTTCGGCCAGACGCGCGAGCACGCTGCGCGACAGGCTCGTAGCGAGGCCGATCGTTTGCGCCAAGCGGAGAAACTCGACCGGCCGTATTTCGCCCCGCAGCGGATGGATCCAGCGAACATATCCGACCCACGCCACCCTGCGTCCCGTCCGGAGGTCGTGCCGGCCGGTGTAGCGCAAGCGAATGTCTCCCTGCGCGATCGCCTGGCGCAGCTCGCGCGCCAGGTCGATGCGGGCAAGCGATCGCAGCTGCATCGTATCGCTGAAGAAGAATACGTTGCGGGACGCGGCCCGGCGGGCCTCGGCGGCGGCGGCGCGCGCGTGGTCGAGCAGAATACGGGGCGTCGACGCATCGACTCCCAGGATGCCCACTCCCGCGTACGGCGTGAGACGAAACTCGGCATCGCCGAGCACGATCGGGTCCCGCAGGCTCGCGCAAATGCCGCCGACGCGCGCTTCGATCGCCTCGCGATTCGCGCTTTCGACAACGAGCGCGAGGAGGTTCTCAGCGAGCTGCCCTAGATACCACTTGGGCGAGTCGTGCGTCGAGTCGGAGGCGTCCGCCGGCAAGCGGCTGAGGGCGGTGGTCATGACCTGCTCGGACATCTTCGTCGCAACTATTTGCGCGATATCTGCGATCTCGTCGACGTAGACGACCGCGACCGCGAGCGGTCGCTCGCGCAGCGCCGCGAGGGCGACGGACTCCTTGAAGCGACGCAGGAACCCTCGGCGATCCAGCTCTGATCGGCGTTGCTCGCCCGTCGCCTCGAGAGGGTCGCGATCGGACCCGTCGAGGGCGCAGCGGATGACGCAAAGCGCGCGGTCTGGGCCCCGCGCGTGGACCCGGATCTCGTACTGCTTGCCGCGCTCCTCGAAGCGCGCGTCCACCGCGGCACGGTCGGCAATCGCCTTCTGGGCAAGACGGCGTATCAGTGCTCCGGTCGACTCCGACCATGATGGAACGAAGCCGCTCGTGCCCGAGTCAGGTCGGCCGCGGAGCTCCGTAACGGCGCTGCCGCCCGCGTACGCGACCGGAATGCCGTCCCGTTTCACGAGCAATAGCAGGTCCGGGGTCGCCTGGATGAGGTCGCCGCTCGACATCGCTTCACTGTACCGAGAACCGTGGCACGGAAACCTAGACGCAGGTCATGGGACTCGAGCCGGGCAGCGCAAGCGCGCACTGCCGCTCGGACGACGTGCCCTTGAGAGTGCCCTCGCAAGGCGACGGTTCGCGGCTGTCGGTCGACGTGCGCTTTCTTGACGGCTGCTGCTGATCGTCCGCAGCTTCAAGCGAATAGCGATCACGAGCGTTGTTCACGTTCAACGTCGGCGTCGAGATCGGGCAGCTGTTGTTCGTGGCGGCCGTCGTCGCCGCCGTCGCGCTCTGCGCTCGGTTGTAGTCGCGCTTGCCGGGCTTTTCCGCGCGCTTGCCGCGTTGGAGCGCGGAGATTCCGGCATACTGCATCGGTACCGTAGCCATGTGGTGGGTCGCCGAGCGCATCGCGGCGTTCTAACGGCCTGCACGCTCGCGCGGACTCTATGCCGGCACCGTTTGGATGACCATCCTGCTCACAGGCAGCGCCGGACACCTCGGCGAGGCGCTCGCGCGCACGCTGCGTGCCGCCGGCCGCGAATTCGTGGGCCTCGACTTGCAGCCGTCGCCGTTTACCACCATCCTCGGGTCGATCGCGGATGCCGCCGTGTTACGAAGAAGGCAGCGGAGGATCTTTGCGAGCTCATGCAGCGCAAGCTCGGGTTGCCCTGCATCGTGCTCCGTACGTCCCGCTTCTTCCCCGACGAGGACGACGACGAGCGCGTTCGTGGCGCCTACGCCGACGACAACGTGAAGGCAAACGAATACCTGTATCGCCGCGTCGACCTCGAGGACGTCGTCACGGCGCATCTGTGCGCGCTCGACCGTGCGCCGTTGCTCGGGTTCGCACGGTACATCGTGAGCGCGACCACGCCGTTCGAGCGCGCCGACACGGCGGAGCTGCGCGCGAATGCGCCCGCTGTCGTGCGCCGCCTATTCGCGGGTTACGAGGACGCGTACGCGCGCCGCGGCTGGAGAATGTTCCCGGGCATCGACCGCGTGTACGTCAATGCCCGCGCCCGCGCGGAGCTCGACTGGCGGCCGCGCTACGACTACGGCACCGTGCTCGCGGACTTGGAGGCGGGCCGCGACGGGCGCAGCCCGCTCGCCAAGTCGGTCGGCTTCAAGGGCTATCACACGAGACCGTTTGCCGACGGCATATACCCCACGGAATAGACCCGGCGGCTCAGCCCGGCCTACTGATGCTCTCGCGGCCGACGAGGTTCCCCTATCGATTCGAGGCGCTAAGCAGTCTGGAGTGTGAGACGACTCACACTACCGTTTAGCTTTGCTCAAGAATGGCCCATTCCGCCCGACTCCCCGATTTGAAGTAACCGAAGGGGATTCGGTGGACGTTTCCACGAGCCTGGGTATCAACCTCGAGGCCGACGCCCAGCGTACGCTGGAGCGAGTCTACGAGCGCTTGCCCGTGATGATGTACGCCGCCAACTCGGCCGGCAGGATCGTCGACGTCAATACCTATTGGCTCAAGCGGCTCGGCTACAAGAAGGACCAGGTGCTCGGCCGGTCGTCGGCCGACTTCATGCCGGCCGGCGACAGCCAAGAGCGCCGCGCCGTCTGGGCGCAGCTCATGCGCGGCGAAGAAGTCACCGATTGGCCGATGCAGTACGTGAGCGCTGCGGGCGAGGTCGTGGACGGGCTGCTCTACGGCGCGCCGGTGCTCAACGCCAAGCTCGAGCTCCAGGGCGCCATCGCTACGGTGTTCGACGTAACGGAGCTCCGCGCCGCGGAGCGGGCGCGCGATCAGCTCGAGACAGAGCTCCGGTTGAGCCAGAAGCTCGAGGCCATCGGCCAGCTCGCGGCCGGCATAGCGCACGAGATCAACACACCGTCGCAGTACGTGAGCGACAACCTGAGCTTCCTTCAGGACGCGGTGACCAATCTGTTGCCGCTGCTCGCCGCATTCCAGCCGCTGCTCGAGCTCGCGGCCAAGTCGGTGGAAGCCAAAGTGGCCCCGCTCGGCGCGATCGACGACTACCGCGCGCTCCTCAAGGACGCCGATCTCGAGTACATCCGCAGCGAGATACCGCTCGCGATCCAGCAGTCGCGCGACGGCGTGGCCCAGATCAAGAAGATCGTGCTGGCGATGAAGGAGTTCTCGCATCCCGGCGCCGACGAGAAGGAGCCGGTGGACTTGAACCGCGCCGTGGAGGCCACGGTGATGGTGGCGCGCAACGAGTGGAAGTACGTCGCGGACGTGGACCTCCAGCTCGGCGAGTCGATCCCCGTGATCGAGGCGATTCCTTCGGCGATGAACCAGGTGGTGCTCAACCTCGTCGTCAACGCTGCCCACGCGATCGAGGACGCCAGGGGCGCCGGCGCCGCGAAGGGCAAGATCACCATCGCCACCCGGCGCGACGGCGAGTTCGTGGAGCTCTCGATTGCCGATACGGGCTGCGGCATTCCGCAGGAGAACGTGGCGCGGATCTTCGACCCGTTCTTCACCACCAAGAAGGTGGGCAAGGGCACGGGCCAGGGGCTTGCGATCGTCCGGCGCGTGGTCATCGACCGGCATGGCGGCACGATCGACGTGCAGTCGAAGATCGGCGAGGGCACGCGCTTCCGCGTGCGTTTGCCGATCGAAGGCAGAGTCGGGACGCTGGAGCGGTTGACGGCGTGAGACAGGTTCTCTTCGTGGACGACGAGGTCAAGGTCCTCCAGGGCCTCACCCGCATGTTGCGCCCGATGCGCAACGAGTGGGACATGACCTTCGTCGAGGATCCGCGCAAGGTGCTCGAGCTCCTCGAGCAGCAGTCCTACGACGCGATCGTCGTCGACATGAAGATGCCGCAGATGGACGGCGCCGAGCTGCTCGCGCAGGTCAAGCAGCGCAAGCCGGGGATCGCCCGGATCGTGCTGTCGGGTCACGCGGAGCGCGAAGGTGCGATGCGCTCCGTGGGCCTCGCGCATCAGTTTCTCGCGAAGCCGTGCGACGCCGACACCTTGCGTGCCACGGTGGCCCGCGCGTGCGAGCTCCGCGGCTTTCTCGTGGAGGCCGGGCTCGCGGACACCGTCGGGCAGCTCGGCCGGCTGCCGAGCCTGCCGAAGCTCTATCAGGCCATCACCGAGGAGATGGCGCGCGAGGACGCGTCACTCGCGCGCGTGTCGGCGATCATGGGGCAGGACCTGGCGATGACCGCCAAGGTGCTGCAGCTCGTGAACTCCGCCTTCTTTGGTCTCGGCCGGCGAGTGGCGAACATCGGCGAGGCGGTGAGCTACCTGGGCGTGGACGTCATTCGCTCGCTGGTGGTGTCGCACTCGGCGTTCGCGTCGTTCGAGGCCAACGACCTCCCGTTTTTCCAGCAGCTGTGGCGGCACAGCTCGCTCACCGCGGCGCTCGCGAAGGCGATCGCGAGGCTCGAGAGCCGCGATCCGCTCGTGCACGCCGAGTCGTTCCAGGCCGGCATGCTCCACGACATCGGCGTGCTCGTGTATGCGGCGCGTCTGCCGAACGAGTATCGCGACGTGCGCCGGTTCGCCGAAAGCGGCGAGGGCTCGCTCGCCGCGCGCGAGCTCGAGACGTTCGGCTGCGATCATGGCCGCATCGGCGCCTATTTGATGGGCCTGTGGGGACTGTCGGACCGGATCGTGGAGGCGATCGCCTATCACGACCGGCCGAGCAGCTGCTCGTACCAGAAGGTGGCCCCGTTGACCGCGGTGCACGCCGCGAGCGCGCTCGTGCTCGAGGCGATGGGAAGGGAGGGGTTCGAGACCAAGCTCGACATGGGCTATCTCGAGACCGTGGGCTGCGCCGGCAGCCTGTCGAAGTGGCGCGAGGAGGCCGCGCGCATCGTGGCCGAGGGCGATGAGCAAATCGAGTAAAGCGAGAGTTCTGTTCGTCGACGACGAGCCGAACGTGCTGAACGGCGTGCGCCGCAGTCTGCGCGGCGAGTTCGACGTTCACACCGCGCTGTCGGGCGCCGAGGCCCTGCAATTGCTAGAGGGCAGCGAGACGTTCGGCGTGATCGTGTCGGACTGCCGAATGCCCGGCATGGACGGCATCGAGCTGCTGCAGCGCGTGAGCGAGCTCTCGCCGCTGTCCGTGCGCATCATGCTCACGGGCAACACCGACCAGGAGACCGCCGTGCAGGCGGTCAACGCCGGCGAGGTGTTCAAGTTCTTGAACAAGCCGTGCGAGGTCGACGCGCTCAAGCACGTGGTGAGCCTCGCGGCGCGCCAGTACGAGCTCGTGACCGCCGAGAAGGAGCTCCTCGAGCAGACGCTCAAGGGCAGCATCAAGGTGCTCGCGGACTTGCTCGCCGTGGTGAAGCCCGAGGCGTTCGGCCGTACTGCACGCCTGCGCCGCAAGGCGCGCGAGCTCGCGAAGCACCTGCCCGGCGTCAAGGGCTGGGAGCTCGACGCGGCGGCGCTGCTCTCGCAGCTCGGCTGCGTGACCATGCCGCACGAAATCCTCGAGAAGCTCGCACACGGCGAGCCGCTCACGGACGAGGAGGCCGGCGAGTTCGCGGCACATCCGCTGCTCGGCGCCGAGCTGATCGGCCGCATCCCGCGGCTCGGCCGCGTGGCGAAGATCATCCTCTACCAGAACAAGAACTACGACGGCACGGGGTTTCCGGCCGACGACGTGAAGAAGGACCGCATTCCGCTCGAGGCGCGGCTCCTGCGCGTGGTCTTGCAGCACGACGAGCTGCAGCGGCAAGGCCTCTCCGAGGCCGCGATCGTCGACAAGCTCAAGAAGGCGCCCGGCAAGGTGGACCCGCTCGTGCTCGAGGCGCTTGCCAAGTCCGACCGGTTCGCCAGCGCGCGCGAGGTGCTGCGCGTGTTCCCCCAGGAGCTCGAGCTCGGCATGGTCGTACAAGAGGACATCGTGACCGATCACGGAGTGATGCTGCTGATGCACGGCGCGGAGATCACGCCCGCCACTCGCGAGCACCTCGTGATGTTTCAGAAGAGCGGCGAGCTCACCAAGCGGGTGCTCGTGGCGAAGCTCGCCGCGGACGAGGAGGAGGGCGCTTGAGCGAAGGATTCGCACCCGTCGCGGCTCTCGACGCGCAGGCCGGCCCGCGCGCCGACACGCTGCTCTTGGTCGACGACGAGCCGCACGTGTGCTCGTCGCTCGCGCGCATCTTGCGGCGCGACAACTACCGCGTGCTCACGGCGAACAGCGCCGAGGAGGCGCTCGACGTGCTCGCGAAGAACGCCGTGGACGTGGTGCTCTCCGACCAGCGGATGCCCGGCAAGAAGGGCACGGAGCTCCTGGCCGCGGTGCGCGACCTCTATCCGAACACGGTGCGGCTGATCTTGTCCGGCGCCGCCGAGATCCAGGACATCACGGGCGCGATGGGCTCGGGCGCGATCTACAAGTTCCTCACCAAGCCGATCGACCCCGCCCTGCTGCGTGCGAACATCGCGGAGGCGTTCTCGCGCGCCGCGTCGTTGCGCGCCACGGAGTCGCCGGGGTTCGCGGCGCGTGACGCCGCCACGGGGCTGCCGACGCGCGCGTATCTCAAGCGAATCTTCCCGAGTCTTCTGTCGGGTGCGCGCTCCGAGGGCGCCTCGATCTGCATGCTCATGCTGCGCGTGGACCAGCACCCGAACATCCTCGCGAGCTTCGGTCATCAGTTCGGCGAGGAGTTCTCCCGCGCCGTCGCGGGCGTGTTGCAGCGCGGTCTCGCGCAGCACTACTTCCTCTGTCCCGACGCGCCGGGCAACTTTCTCGTGCTCACCACCGACGACGATCCGTTCGACCGCATCGCGCACATCGAACGGAGCCTCGACGAGCTGTTCTCGCGCCCGATCCCCGTGCTCGACCATCGGATCACCGTCACCGCGAGCGTCGGCGCCACCGTTTCGTCCGAGAGCGAGCCGCAGTTCGACGAGCTCGTGGACCAGGCGCATGCCGCGATGATGAGCGCGAGCGGCCGGGGCGGGGCCACGATGCAGCTCTATCAGCAGCAGCTCGTGAGCGCCATGCGCGGCAAGCTGCAGCTCGAGTCGGATTTGCGCGACGCGGTTGCCGCGAGCGCGTTCCATCTCGTCTATCAGCCGCAGGTGGAAATCGCCTCGGGGCAGATCGTGGGGCTCGAGGCGCTGCTGCGCTGGCAGCATCCGGAGCGCGGCCTCGTGAGCCCGAAGGAGTTCATTCCGCTGGCCGAGGAGCTCGGGCTCATCAACGAGCTCGGCGGCTGGATCTTGAACGAGGTCATCGCGCAGTTGATGCGCTGGCGCGAGAGAGGTCTCGCGCCGCAGGAAGTGGCGATCAACGTTTCGCCGGTGCAGCTCCGCAACCGCGCGTCGTTCGTCGACAAGGTGGTGGCGGCGCTCGCGTGGCACGCGCTGCCGCCGCACTGCCTCGTGCTCGAGATCACCGAGTCGGCCGCGATCGAGCACAACGAGGAGATCAGCAGCTGTCTCGCCGATCTCCGCGAGCTCGGGGTAACGCTCGCGATCGACGATTTCGGCACGGGCTACGCGAACCTGAGCAACCTCACGCGCTTCGCGTTCAAGAAGCTCAAGATCGATCGCTCGCTGCTGCCGCAGAGCCGCGACGAGCGTTCGAAGAAGCTGTTCGCGAACGTGGTGGCGATGGCGCGCGAGCTGGGTCTAACCGTGGTGGCGGAAGGTGTGGAGACGCCGAACGAGCTCGCGACGGTGGCCGAGGCGCGTTGCTCCGTGGTCCAGGGCTACTTCTACAGCCCGCCCGTGAGCACCGAGAAGCTCGACGGTCTGCTGAGCGCCCGCTTCCCCGAACCCCCCGAAAAATAGGGACAGGTTACTTTTCGGCGAGATCGACGCGCCGTCTCGAGTGCCGGTGGCCGCCGAAAAGTAACCTGTCCCTATTTTTTAGTAGCGGTCGTGGAGGGTGGGGCCGATCGCCGTCTTGATCTGCTCGGCGAACTCGAGCCAGCGCTCGCGCAACGCCTTCTTCACGCGGATGGTGGCGCCGCCGAACAGCATGAATCCCTCGATGACGATCGTCGGCGCGCCGGGGCGCTGCACCGCGCCGGCGCGATTGTCCACGCCGCCGAAAATGCACACCGCCTTCGAGATCACGTTGTGGTCCTCGGCCACGCGGATGTCGGCGCCGCCGAACACGCACAACATCTTGATCCGGGTGAGCGGCCGCGTGAACTGCGCCTTGCTGAAGTCGAGGTCGCCGCCGCCGAAGACATTGACCATCCGGATCTCGTGCGGCACCGTCCAAGCGCCGCTGCGCTTGCTGCCGCCGAAGACGTGGATCATGTGCTCCACGTCTTGGGCGCCTTCCGGCGGCTCGTGCGGCGCGAGCTCCCGGCGCTTGGCGTCGGCGTAAGCCCTGTCGGCGGTGAGATCGAGGTCCGCGACCAGGGCCAGCAGCTGATCCGCGGTCTTCGCGTCGAGCGCCTGATCGAGCCGGCGCTCGAACGCCTCGAGCGACAGCTTGCCGTGACCGTAGTTGACGATCAGCCGGTCGATCGTTTCCTCGCGGACGGATGCGATCGGGCGGTCTTGTGGTGCCACTGGCATGTTGTTCGGCTCCCTGAGCGCAGCAATAGTCTCCGGCACGGGAAGGATACCCGGCCGCGGGTCGGTAAGGAAAGGACGGGCGGGTTTGTGTGGCGCGGCTAACGAAGTCGGCCGGCTAGTGCGCCGACTTGGTGCGGTGGATAGCCGAACTAAGCGGCGCCGGCCGCCGCCTCGGTGAGCGGCGCGAACAGCGGCACGACGTTGCTCGGCTCGGGCGCCGCGGTCGCGGGCGCACCGGCGGCGGCCGCACCGCCTTGCAGCCAGTCGACGATCGGCTGGAGCTCGCGCCGCTCCGCGGCGCACTGGTCCTCGGGCATCTCGAACACGCCGAGGCCGCGCTCGGCGGCGTCCACGTACGCGTCGGAGTCGCTCACCTTGGTGAGGAACGAGATCTTGAGCGCCGCCACGAACTTCTCGAGCGGCGCGTAGACGGGCCGGCTGGTCCGCACCCGGTTCGCGACGACCGCCACGCGGATGTCGCGGAACCGCACCTGGCCCACGAGCAGCAGCTCCTTGATGAAGTTCGCCGTGGCGTGCACGTCGATCGCCGACGGCGCCACCGGAATCAGGATCGCCTGCGTGCGCGCGAGCAGGTCTTGCAGCATCAGCCGCGACGGGCCGGCCGGCGCGTCGATGATGAGCTGCTTGGTCTCGCGCGGGATCTGCCGCCGCGTGATGGGCGCGCCGGGCGCCCCGCGCGGCGAGAGGTCCGCGCCGTGAATCTTGAACGCGTCGGTGGGCCGCTGCTGGAGCCAATTCAAGCTCGACCCTTGCGGATCCACGTCCGCGATCGTCGTGGGCACCTGGCGCGACGCGAAATAGCTGGCGAGGTTGGTGACGAGGGTGGTCTTGCCGACTCCCCCCTTGGCGTTGATGACCAGCGTGGAATTCATGTCTTATGTCGACTCGGTAGCGGCCCCGCGGGATTCCGCAGGACTCGGGTCGATCATAGGTGCCGCCCCGATGCGGAGAGTAGGACGCGGTTCACAGCCCGCGCCGCCGTTCCGGCTCTCTGCCGAAATAAGTAAGGTGTCCCCGTGCCCGAAACCCGCGTCGACACGATCGGCCAGCTCGGAACCGGCCAGAGTCTCTGGGCGGTGTGCGCGAGCTGCGACCGAAGGACGCGGCTGGACGTTGCGGCGCTCGTCGAGGAGCACGGGGCGTTCCTGACGCTGCGCGAGCTCGCGAAGCGGGTGAAGTGCCGCCGCTGCGGCAAGCGTAGCGGGCGGATCGAGCTCGGCGGCGGCCGCTGACGCGCTCGGTGCCGTGCTCGGGAGCGCTGGGCGTGGAATACTCTGCGGCGTCGGATTGCTGGGACGGCTCCGGTGGTGGCAGCTAGGCGCGTCGGAAGGCAGCTCTTGATGATTGCGCTCGCGGGCGCTCTGATCGTCGCGCTCGCCTCTCGGCTGGGCGTATGGGGCCGCGTTCCGGCTGCCGCGCGCCAGCGCGCGAGCACGGCATCCGTGGCGTCGCCGGCCGCGCGAGCAGATGCAGCCGCGCGCGATCAGTCGGCTGCGAGCGGGCCTCCGGGCGGCGTCGCCGATCGCGCCGACGCGACTTCGGCTTCCGCGCAAGACTTCCACGGCGAGCCGCCGCCGCTCGAGCAGCGCGCTGCGGCCGTCATCGCGAAGATGGCAGCCCGACTCGAGCTGCACGGCGACAATGTTTACGCGGACGGCCTGGTGCGTAGCGGATTGTCGCGAATCGACAGCGAGGCAATGGTCGCCCGGTTTTACGCCGACGTCGCAAAGTGCGCCTTCGAGGATGCGAGAGGCCGAGCGGAGATCCAAGGCACGCCCTACGGCCAATACCTCGCGGTCGCCGAGCTCGTGTGGAGCTCGGCCCCCGAAGACACCGATATCACCGTGGCGTCTGTCGCGTTGCTCGCGATGCCGTGCGTCGCCGACGCGGCGCAGCGCGCCGCAATCGCGCTGCCACCCGACCTCATGGCCCGTTACGCGGCGCTCGAGGCGGGCGCCGGCGCGACACGCCCGGAGGACCCTCCGGATCCGCTACCGCCGCAATGGGCAAGAGCGATGGAGGCCGCCATTCGCGCCCACGTCGCACGCTACCCGGCCGTCGTGCTCACAAGTCTCGACGCGCGCTGTAACGCGCGCGGTTGCTCGGTCGTTCTGGAAGGCGACGACGTCCCGGTCTACGACCTCGAGCTCGACGTGTTCGCCGAACAGAACGGCTTCCAGCACGCGTCCGTGAACGGTCGCGACGGGCGCAGAGTGATCTGGCTGCCGCGCTGATCGCGGCGGCGCAGAGCGTGGCGCGGCCCTCGGGAGTGCCGTACATTGGCGCATCACTCTCCAAATGGGGCCTCGAGCCGTATGGGAACGTCCAGCAAGATCTTCATGGCGCTGATCGCGGCGTCGTTCTGCGCCTTCGGCGCCTCCGCGCAAGCGCCGGCGACCTTGAGCGCCGATGACCGCGCCGCGATCCAAGCGCTCACCGCGACCTACTTGCAAGCGCTGTCGGGTTGTCGGGCAGAAGAATTCGCCGATCTGTTCGCGCCCGACACCGGCTACTTCGCGAGCGGATTTCGCGGTCACTTCGTCGGGCGCAAGCAGCTCGTCCTGCTCGTGCAGAGCGAGCGGCACTGCACCGCGCCCGCGGGCACGCCGCAGGCGGCGCGTCCCGGCGGAGCGAACGTCCCCACCGTGGCGATCGAGGTCACGCCGAGCGGCGTACGCGGCACCGCGGATCTCGGCCAGGCCGTATACCAGGACGAATACGCGAAGACGCCGCAGGGTTGGCGGTTCGCGTCGCGTACGGTGATCATCGCGGCGGAGAAAGCAGCCGGTATCGGCGCCGCCGACTTGCTCGCGATCAACCGGCTCGGCGGGGCCAAGCTCGGCGATCACTACGTGGCCGATCAGAGCGGCGTCGAGCGGTTGATGAACGTGGGCGTGCAGGTCACCGTGAAGGACGGCGAGGTCACGGGCCGCGCCTATCTCAAGGACGGCGGCTACGACGATCAGGCCTACGAGAAGACCGGCCCCGGGCAGTGGCGCGTGAAGTCGAGCACGCACGTGGCCGAGAGTCGCTAACGCATACCGGTGACGAAGGCGCCGGCCGGGAGCCCGCGAGCCGGCCCCGCCGTGAGCAAGCGGGTAGATTCTCCTGGGGTTAGACTGCTGTCCTATCGGCCCCGACGGGAGTCTTCTTGGTGAGCACGCGAGAAGATTTCGCAGCACTCACTGCGGCCATCGCCGAGGCAGTTGCTGCGTGCGAGGCTGCACAAGCGGATTTCATACGCATCAAGAGCGAGCTCGATGCGCTCATCGTGCAGAGTCGCGTTCTCACGATCGAGCACATCGACGCCGAGGCACGCGCACACCGCAGGCTCGCGAGCACGATCGACACGCTCACGCGCCGGCTCACCAACGCCGGCTTCGATGAATGACGGCGACGCGAAGCATTAACCGCATCCCCGCGACGTAGAGCTCGCGAGCCCGAGCGGCCGAGCACGTCTGCGGTGACGCCGATCGAGACCATCGCCATCCCTCGCCGCAACACGAGCTCGAGCCCGTTCGATGTCGAGTGCGCCGTGCGTCGCCCCCGCACGCGGGTCCCGAAATCGACACCGAGATGCGGCCGCGTAGCGGAAAAGCACCTGGGCTTAGAATTCGGGGAGAGACTGCTGAGCATTTCCGCGGAAGAATGTCAGCGCATTGGCGTTGCCTTGCCAGTGAGCTGCAAAGTCGAGGCTAGGTGAGATATGACCGATGACGTGCTCGCCTCCGTGAGAGCCGGAGCCGAGAATCTGGACAGGCTGCGGGACGACGTGCCTCGAGCGCTGGCCCGCATGCGGGCCGCCGGGTGTGCGGAGGCGCTCGTGCGGCAGTACCAGCCGCTGATCGAGCGAATCGTGGCCCTGTTCGAAAACCTGGAGGGCGCCATCAACCGCGGCGACGCAGAAGCCACGGTCGCCATTGGCGAGCGGATGCAGATCGAGCAAACGAAGCTGGTGCCGCTGGTGCAGTCGATTTGGAAGAGCGCGAAGCCGCCGCAGGCCTGACGGCGCAGCCAACCGCCGTAGTGCTGCTGCGGGTGGGATCGGCCGTCGTCGACAATGCTACGGAAATCGTAGTAGGTAGCAGCGCCGTTCGGTTCGATCACGAAGCGGAGCGTGTGTTTTCCGTCGCCCTTCAGGTCGCCGAAATCCCATCTGCGGTTGAAGCCATCCGACGAAGTAGTGAGTCTCGAACGCGGCGCCGGCAACGGCGATTGCGCCGGCACTCGGTGCTTTACCCCCCTACCTTCCAAAGTAGTAGGTCCGCTCCGGAAGGTCGACCTTGTACGGGTACGGCACGATCGCAGGCTGCAAGCCGGCTCGCTGGATTATCGGGTCGAAGACCCTCGACACGAGGGCGGTATCGCGCTCACGTGAGCCCTGGGTTGGAACATCGCTCACCGTTGGAAAGCCCATTTGAAGACGACACGTCGTCTCCCGGCATTCCACGGTCAAGGCTGTAACGACAGTGACGTTCGAGAGCTCTATCAACCCGTCCATGATCGTGCGCTCGGTTGCGTCGGCCCACGTGTCATCCCTCCCTTCCGAATCGAATCGCTTCGAAATCGCCAATCCCACGCAATCAATGAGCGCTTCCTTATCGTTGTGCTGAGCGCAGTCGGGATCGACGGCGGAATAGCGACGGCGGGTTGGCGCGTCACCGACAGCGCTCGTCGCCGCAACGGCCTGTTGCGCAGGCGGTTGCGCGGGCGGCGGTGACACTGGTTCGCTCTCGTCTGCGGTCGTCGATTGCGGCTTGGCATCCGGCACCGGATGACTCTTCGGACTGGAGATGACGACCGCAGCAGCGGCAGTCAAGATGACCAACCCAAGGAGAACAACGGGCCGTCGTCTCATTTTGCTATCTCAAGGCGGTGGCCATCGGGTGTTGCCGCGAGAGGGAGCCGCGTAGTCACTCTGAGGGAGCGGAACCGAAAACCCGCGCGACCCGCGCAGTTACAGGGGAGATGGCGGAGAGGGAGGGATTCGAACCCCCGGAACCTTTCGGTTCAACGGTTTTCAAGACCGCCGCATTCGACCGCTCTGCCACCTCTCCGGTCGGAGCATTCTCCCGGCGCGTGGTCGGGGGTGCAACCGACGAGCGACTTGATCGACTGCCCGGCCAGCGCCCCTGCCGGCGGGTCCGCATCCGCAGCCAGGCCGTAGGCCGCTAGCCGCCTTGCCTCCGCCGCTCAGACTTAGGACCATGCACCCACGGAAAGGGAGATTCGATGCCGCTACGACCGTCGTTCATTACTTTGTTCCTCGCGCTCACCGGCGCCGCGGGCAGCATCCACGCTCAGGGCACCGCTCGGGCTGCCACGCCGCCCACCGCTGCCGCCGACGCCGACGAGCCGTCCGCGGTCGCCGACCCCGCCGAGCTCGCCTTCGAGCAAGGCCGCTGGGAAGACGCGATCCGCGAATACCGCGCGATTCTCGCCGACTACGCCGAGGATCGGCTGAGCCTGCTGCGCATCGCGCAGGCGCAGCG
This sequence comes from Gammaproteobacteria bacterium, assembly GCA_036274615.1. Taxonomy (GTDB): domain Bacteria; phylum Pseudomonadota; class Gammaproteobacteria; order Steroidobacterales; family Rariloculaceae; genus FEN-1219. The sequence continues at coordinate 22,837 of DASUFK010000171.1, forward strand.
CGAGCTCAAGCGCTACGACGAGGCGCTCGCCACGCTCGAGCAGGCGCGCACCGCGAACGCGCCGGAGGCGATGATCGACTTCGAGCGCGCGCGCAACCTCGCTCTGCTCCGCCGCGACGATGACGCGCTCGCCGCGCTCGACGCGTCCGACCACAACGGTCTACGCGCGCTCGGCCTCGTCGAAGGCGCGAAGGAGCTCGACCGGTTCCGCGGCAGCAGCCGATTCGAGCGCGTGCATCGTCAGGTGCGCGCGCGGGTCTATCCGTGCGAAGGGATCCCGGAGGCGAGCGCGTTCGACTTCTGGCTCGGCCGCTGGGAAGTGCGCCAGCCCGACGGCACGATCGTCGGTACCAACACCATCACCAAGCGCGACGGCGGCTGCTCGATCCAGGAACGCTGGGAAGGCGCGGGCGGCTCGTCGGGCACGAGCGTGAGCTTCTATCTGCCGAGCCGCGGCGAGTGGCGGCAGATCTGGACGGGCTCCGGCGGCACGTTGTTCGACATCACGGGCAAGCCCACCGACACGGGCATGCACCTGGAAGGTCAGATCGAGTACGTCGATACGCACAACGTGGTCGCGTTCCGCGGCACGTGGACCAAGGCCGACGACGGCCGCGTGCGCCAGAGGCTCGAAGAGTTCGACCTCACGGCACAGACGTGGATCGTGTGGTTCGACGGGTTTTATCGCCGGATCGAATGACCCCCGCGCGGCGCGAAGGTTAAAATTCGACGATGAGCACGCGGCAATTCACGTTTCGCACGTCGGGCAATCCGCTCGTTCAGGCGTTGTGGATGGTCGTCGGGATCGCCTTGCTCGTCGCGGCCGTGATCATGGGCGCGCTGGTGGTCACGGTGTTGCTCGCGGTCGGCGTCGTCGCCGCGGCCGTGTTTGCGGTTCGGGTGTGGTGGCTGCGGCGCAAGCTCGAGCGCGAGGGCGCGTTCGGCGCAAGCCCCGGGCCATCGGGCGAGGGCGCGGCGGAACGGCATGAACCGCAGCTCATCGAGGCGGAATACACGGTCGTGTCCGAGCGGGACCCGCCCGATGCCGACCCGGCCAAAGCCGGCGAGCGCGAGGCGCGCGAGGCGCGCGAGCGCGCCAACCGCCGCGCGTCGCGATAACGATCGGCGCGCGCCCGCACCGAATGGAACAATCGCAGAACCGGCCCAGGCCCAAGCCTCGCCACTGGCGCTCGCGAATACTTCTCGTGGTGGGCTACGTGCTCGCGGCGCTCGCGCTCGCGTGGTTCTTCCAGGAGCGGCCGACCACCACGATCATCTTCGTGCGGCACGCCGACGTCGACCCGGGCAGCACGGATCCCGATCCGCCGCTGAACGCTCGCGGCCGGCAGCGTGCCGAGCTGCTGGCGGACTTTCTGCAGGACATCGACGTGGTCCGCGGAGTGGACAACATCTACGCGGCCGCGGACAAGCGCACTCAGGAGACGGCCGCGCCGCTCGCGAAGCGGCTCGGCTTGACGCCGCACATCGACGACCCGCACCGCACCGAGCGCCTGATTCATCGGATCAAGCGCGACCGCAACGGCGAGATCGTGCTGGTGGTGTCGTATGCGGACACGATCGCGCCGCTCATCGACGAGCTGCACGGCAGCAAGAAGCTGCCGCCGATCACCGACGACGACTACAGCGAGGTCTACATCGTCACCGTGCCGAACTACGGCAGGGTGAAGACGCTGCGCTTGCGCTACCCGGAGCCGCCGCCCGCGACCCAGCTCTCGAACGCCGAGCCCCCGCCGCTCAACGGCGCGCCGTAGAAAATAGGGACATGTTACTTTTTCGGCGCGACCCACTTTGCCGGTCGAAGGTCGCGACCGCCGAAAAAGTAACATGTCCCTATTTTCTACTTCGTGACCGCGAGTAGCGGGTTCTCCGTGAGCATGCCGTCCGCGGTGAGCTTCGGGTACGCGCGGCCGAGCTCGCGGCAGCGGGCGGCGACCTCGGGATAGCACCACTCGAACAGCGTGCGCTCGAGCTCGTCGGGCGGCAGCCGCGACCGCTCGTAGAGGCCGGCGGCGGCGCGTTGGCGCTCCGCTTCGAACAGGATCACGGCCGCTGCCACCGACACGTTGAGCGACTGGCCGAGGCCGTGCATCGGGATCGCCACGTGCACGTCGGCCTGCTCGATGGCCACGGCGCTGAGTCCCACGAGCTCGGCGCCGAGCAGGACCGCCACCTTCGCCGTGTAATCCACCTCGCGGAAGTCGCACGCGCGCGAGCTCGCGTGCGCGGCCACGAGCCGCCAGCCGTCCGCGCGCAGCCGCGCGAGCGCGGCCTCAGTGGACGGGTGCAGCACCACGTCCACCCAGCGCTTGGCGCCGCCGGCGATCATGTGATGCCGGCGCATCGCGCCGCTCGCC
>DASUFK010000172.1:0-7701 GCA_036274615.1 Gammaproteobacteria bacterium
TACGTGCGGCTGCAATCGCCGTCCCTCGACGAGGCCGAGGAGTTCCTAACGACGTTCGGGCTCGTGCGCTCGGAACGCACCCGCGAGCGGCTCTACATGCGCGGCACCGACGCGCCGCATCACATCCACGTCACCGAGCTCGGCCCGTCGCGCTTTCGCGGGCTCGCGTTCTACGTCGACGGAGAGGACGACTTGCGGCGGCTCGCGCGAGCGCCCGGAGCGAGCGGCTTCGAAACCGTGGACGAGCCCGGCGGCGGGGTGCGGGTGCGGCTCACGGACCCGCTCGGCTACCCGGTGGAGGTGATTTGCGGGATGCAGCAGCTCGCGCCGCTGCCCACTCCGGCGCTCGTGCTGAACACGGGCTCGGACAAGGTCCGGCGCCGCGGCGAGTTCCTGCGGCTCGGCCCGCGAGGGCCGTCGCGAGTGAAGCGCATCGCGCACGCCGTGCTGATGGCGCCGAATGCGGCGGAGACGGTGCGCTGGTATCGCGAGACGCTCGGGCTGCTCGCGTCCGATCGTGTCTACGACGGCGCCCCCGACCGCGTCGTCGCATGGTTCACGCGCTGCGACCGCGGCGAGCGGTTCGTCGACCATCACACGCTGCTCTGCTTCGAGTCGCCGGTCGCCGGCTTGAATCACGTGTCGTTCGAGGTGCAGACGTTCGACGACCTCATGATGGGCCACGAGCACCTGAAGAAGGCCGGCAAGTACGCTCACGTCTGGGGCATCGGCCGGCATCTGCTCGGCAGTCAGATCTTCGACTACTGGGAAGACCCCTGGCGGCGCGTGCACGAGCACTGGACCGACAGCGACGTGCTGAACGCGTCCGCGACCGCCGGCCTGCATCCGATCGAGATCGGGCTCAGCAACCAATGGGGCGACCCGCCGCCCGAAGAGTTCGTCCGGCACGCGGTACCGTGACCAAGTGGGGACGCGCTCCAAGCGCCCTCCTTTAGCCGCCGGAGGATCGCGGGGTACACTAGCCGTCAACCTTTTTGGAGAACGGTCCATGGCACAAGGCCCCGATTTCCGGTCCTTTGGAGCGCAAGCCGCCGGCGCCGTCGCGGACGAGCGCGTCACGAGCTTCTTGCGGCGCGTTTACGGCTGGATGTTCGTGGGCTTGCTGGTCACGGCCGGCGTCGCGCTGTTCGTGGCGGGGCAGCCCACGCTCGTGCAAGCCATTGCCCGGAGCGGCTTCCTGTTCTTCGGCATGATCATCGCGCAGCTCGGCCTGGTGTGGTGGATCTCCGCGCGCCAGGCAACGCTCGCGCCGTCCACGGCGGCCGGGCTGTTTCTACTCTATGCCGGCCTGAACGGCGTGATCTTCTCGATGATCCTGCTGGCGTACACGGGCGAGTCGATCGCGACCGCGTTCTTGACGACGGCCGGCATGTTCGGCGCGCTCGCGCTGTTCGGCACGGTCACCAAGCGCAGCCTCGCGGGAGTCGGTCAGTTCGCGTTCATGGGCCTCATCGGCATCGTGATCGCGTCGCTGATCGGGCTCTTCTGGCACAACGACGCGCTGCAGTTCCTGATCTCGGCCTGCGGCGTGATCGTCTTCACCGGGCTCACGGCGTGGGACGCGCAGCGGCTCAAGGCCATGGCGTTGCAAATCGAAGGAGATCAATCGCGTTCGTACGCGATCGGCGGCGCGCTCGCGCTGTACTTGGACTTCGTGAACCTGTTCCTGATGATTCTGCGGCTGCTCGGCGGCCGGCGATAGGCTCGGCGCCTCGCCGCAGGCGACGCCGCTCAGTCGTCGATCACCGCCTGCATCACGGCGTTCTCGAAGTCGTCGCGCAGCTGCCCGCGCGTCTCGAGGTACGGCGCGGCGGTCATGAAGATGCCGATCACGCGCTCCTTCGGATCGACGAAGAAGTGCGTGTTGTACGCGCCGCTCCAACCGTAGCTGCCTTGCGAGAGCCAGGTGTTGCGCGTGGCGGGGTCGCTCACCACTCGCACGCCGAGGCCGAACCCTTCGCCGGGATTGCGGCCCGGCAGCGTGTCGGGCGCGAACGCCGACGCCATGAGATCCACGGAGCGCGGGCTCAACAGACGCACGCCGTCGAGCTCGCCGCGATTCTCGAGCAGGAGCGCGAAGCGCAGGTAATCCTCGGCCGTGCTCGACAGCCCGCCGCCGCCCGAGAAATAGACGCCGTTCATCCACGCCGCATCCGGCACCTTCTGTAGCTTGCCGTCGATTCGCTGGTACAGCGCCGGCTTGCGCGCCTCGAGCCCGTCGCGATAGAAGAACGTGTCCTTCATGCCGAGCGGCGCGAAGATCCGCTGCTCCACGAACCGGTCGAACGGCAGCTTCGCAGCTACTTCCACGATGCGCGCGAGCACGTCGAACCCGAATTGCGGGCTGTACGCCCAGCGAGAGCCCGGCTGGAAATCGAGCGGGACGGCTTGGAGCCGCGGCAGCACCTGCGCGAGCGTCTCGCCGGGGCCGACGGCGAACGGATAGCCGGCGCTCGCTCCGGCGCTCATGAGCCCGGACGTGTGCGTCAAGAGATCGCGAATCGTGATCGGGCGCTGCGCCTCGACCACGCGCCCCGGCAACGGCGCGGATGCCGTGAACGCCGGCGACGGCGGCGAGAAGCCGTCGCTGTTCGGCACGGTCACCTTCAGCGCCGCGAGCTCGGGCAGGAACGCGCCGACGGGGTCCGTGAGCCGCAGCTTGCCCTCCTCGGCCAGCATCAGGATCGACACGGCGACCACCGGTTTGGTCATCGACATGATCCGGAACACGGCATCGGTGCGCATCGGCGTCTTCGACTCGAGATCCATCACGCCCTGCGCCGTGAGCAGCGCGACGCGGCCGTTGCGGGCGATCAGCGTCACGGCGCCCGAGAACATGCCGGCGTCGATCTGCCGCTGCATGAGCTCGGTCACGCGCGCGAGCCTTGCCGCCGACAGGCCGACGCTCTCGGGCCGAACCGTGGGCGTGGCCGCTTGCGCCACGGTGGCTGCCACGGCCGCGAGCGCGAGCCAGGTCATCCGCAAGGACATACGGCCGCTTGACATGTCATCCCCCCCAACGAAACGGATTGCCGCCGGCATCATCGCGCAGCGCCGCAACGAGCGTAAAGCGGAGCGCACGAACGCCATGCCTTATCCGGGCCGCTCGTGGTAGAACGATGCGATGAGATTCGGGGTCCCCCCGCTCCGTGAACGGCTCCTCGCCGCCTGCGCCGGCGGCGTGCTCGCGCTCGGCGCGGGCGCCGTGGTGGCGCCCGCCCACGCCGACGAGCCCCGCATCGTCGCGATCGGCGACGTGCACGGCGCCTACGACGCGTTCGTGGCGCTGCTCGCGGCCGCCGGCCTCGTCGACGGGTCGCTCGATTGGAGCGGCGGGGACGCACGGCTCGTGATGCTCGGCGACGTGCTCGACCGCGGGCCCGGCTCGCGCCGCGCGCTCGAGCTCCTGATCCGCTTGCGCGAGCAGGCGGCGCGGGCCGGCGGCGACGCGCAGCTCGTGCTCGGCAATCACGAGGTGATGAACCTGCTCGGCGATCTCGCCTACGTCACGCCGGCGGAGCTCGCGGCCTATGTCGCCGACGAGGAGCCCGCGGAGCGCGAGGCGGCCTGGCAGAGGTTTCGCTCGGCGCAGCCGGCGGGCGACGAGGCGCGGCTCGCCGCCGCGTTCGCCGAGCGCTATCCACCCGGCTTCTTCGGGCACCGCGCAGCGTTCGCGCCGCGCGGCCGGATCGGCGCGTGGCTGTTGCAGCGGCCCGTGCTCGCGGTAGCCGGGCGCACGGCGTTCGTGCACGGCGGGCTGCCCCCGGCCGTCGTCGGCAAGACGGCGGACGAGATCAATCGTGCCGTGGGCAGCGCGCTCCGCGAGTATCTCGCGGCCGTCGACACGCTGCGCGAGGCCGGAGTGCTGCAGGTGGAGATGCCGTTCGCCGACGAGCTGGCGGCCGCGACGGCGTTTCTCGAGGTGCGCGCCCGTATTGCGGCCGATCCGGTGCGTCGAGCGGCGGAACGGGTGCGCGACTTCGGGCGCTCGCCGCTGCTCGGCGGCGACGCCGTCTTCTGGTATCGCGGCACCGCCGCGTGCAACCCCGCGCTCGAGCGCGGCCGGCTCCAGCGCGAGCTCCGCACGCTCGGCGTGGACCGCGTGATCATCGGTCATACGCCGACGTCGGACGCGCGCGTGCAAACCCGCTTCGACGGCGCGGTGGTGCGCGCGGATACCGGCATGCTCGCGGCGTACTTCCGCGGCCGCGCGTCGGCGGTGGTGATTCGCGGCGATGAGGTACGCGTGCTCTACGGCGACAGCGGCGAGGAGCTAGCACCCGAGCCGCAGCCGCGCACCGTGGGCCCGCGCGTTCGCGGCCTCGACGACGACGCGTTGGCGGATTTCCTGGCCACCGCGTCGGTCACGGCCCGCGCGCCGCTCGAGGACGGCGCGGAGCGCGTGCGCCTCGAGCGGGGCGGCCTGAGCGCGGACGCGGTCTTCAGGCCGGCCGACGCGCCGCGGCGCGGAGCCGCGGCCGCATTGCCCGAAGTCGCCGCGTATCGGCTCGACCGTCTGCTCGATCTCGACCTCGTGCCCGTAACCGTGCGCCGCGAGCTCGACGGCCGCGCCGGCTCGCTGCAGCTGCCGGTGGACAATCTGCCCGACGACCGGCAGCGCACGGCCGAGCAGCGGTCGGACGCATTTTGCCCGCTCACCGACCAGATCAACCTGATGTACGTGTTCGACTCCCTCGCGCGCCACGAGGGCCGCTTGCCCGCGGGAATCCGCTACGAGCCCTCGAGCTGGCAGCTCGTGCTCGTGGACAACCGCGACTCGTTCGGCGCGGGGGCCGACCTGCCGAAATACTTGCGCGACGTGCGCATCGACGTTCCCGAGTGGCTCGCGTCGCGGCTCGAGCAGCTCGACCGCGCGGCACTGGCGGAGAGCATGGGCGACGTGCTCGACGAGCGCCAGCGCGCGGCGATCCTCGCGCGCCGCGACCGGCTGACGAGCAAAACCGCGCCGCCGCGCTAGAGCGAGGCGAGCTCCGCGCGCTGCCGCTCGACGCGCGCGTCGTGCTCGTCGGCGAAACGCTTCACGCCCGCGAATACCGAGTCGGGATCGAGATGCGCCTCGGCGATCACGTCGGCCTCGAGGCCGCCGGTGAGCCACTGGTCGTCCCAGTCGGCCGTGAGCGAGTACTCGTCCGCTTCAGCGCCGACGTTACGCAGCGGCCACACGCGCCGCGTGCCGCCCATGATGAACATCATGTCCTGACGGGCACCGGGCGGCAGTACCGAGCGGCGATACGCCTCGGGCTGCAGATCGAACAGCTCCTCGCTCACCGCGGCGATCACCTTCACGTTGACGCCGGCCTGCTCGAGCTTCGGCAGCACCTTCACGAGATTGAACGTGGCGTAGGCGCCCTGCGCCACCACGTAGCCATGACGCTTGCCGGGCGCGAAGTCGCGGATCACGTAGAGACCCTTGGCGGCCGCGCGGATGTCCTTGTCGGCGAACGTGTTGCGGTCGGCCACGGGCAAGTCGGGGCGCGCCACCTCGATCGTGATGATGCCCACCTTCTTGTCGCGTGCGGCGACTTCCGCCGCGGCGAAGTAGCCCGGCGCCACGTCGTTGTAGTCCCAGAAGCTCACGTTGATCACCTGGCCGCGCGGGAACAGCTTCCACACCTGCGGCGAGAAGATGCCGAAGTGCGTGCGCGCGTCGGCGGCGGTCTCCGGGCCCGAGTGCCCCGCGAGGATGTTGAGCACGCCGGTGCGGAACTTGCTGTCCTGATTCTGCTGGCTCCAGACGCGGGCCGGCAGGTACATGAGCGGCGTGAACGCGCCGTAGGTGCCGCTGAACGCCCAGACGCCGGCGAACTTGTCGGGATCGACGGACGCGTTCTGGCTCACGAGGCCGATCGCGGTGGACACGTTGCCGGCCTCTTGAATGGCGGCCTTGAGGCGCGTGCCGAGCGGATTCGTCTCGGGGTCGTAGTGACCCCAGATGCTGCCGTGCTCGAGGTTCACCGACTCCGAGAGATCCGCGGCGATCGTGAGCGCGCGGTTGCCGGTGACGTAGTTGAGCCACTTCACGATCTCGGAGATCGCGCGGCGCGCGCCGGCGGCCTCGCCCGGCTTGCGGAACAGCGCCACCTTGAGCGTCTTGCTCGCGCCCGACACCGCGTTCTTCACCGGCAGCTCTTGCGGCTCGAGCGGCAGGTTCTCGACCTCGAGCCGGGGGTCGAGGAACGGATCGCGCGCGGGGTCGATGCGCAGCTGCACGCGGTCGACGACCTTGTCGCCGATCTCGACGAGCCGGTCCGCGAGCCAGTCGCCCAAGCCGTTCTTGTCGAGCACCGACATCGCCACGTCGACGTTGGTCTTGAACTGCACGAGGCGCTCGCGCATGTCGCCGACCGGGCCGCCGGACATTCCCTCGAACTTCACGCCGTAGCGCGCTTCGAAGGTCTTCGCGAGACCCACGATGTAGTCGGCGTTCATCTTGAAGCCGTACGGATGGCTCTGGTAGCCGACGATCTGCTTCTCGACCTTGGCCGGCCAGTAGCCCTTCGTGGTCTTGCCGATGACGATCATCGGCCGGCGATCGGCCGGGTCCCAGTCCTCCATCGTCTTCAACGCCTGGAGGATCTGCTTGTAGTCGTGGCCGTCGGCCACCGGCAGCACGTTCCAGCCGTACGACGTCCACTGGTCGATGAGCTTGTAGCCTTCGAACTTGGCGGGCACCACGCCGCCGATCAGCGCGTCGTCGATGCCGGCGTTGTTGTCGGAGAAGAAGATCCGCAGCCGCTTGCCGGCCTGGAGCGCCATGGCCTGGGTCTTGAGCTCCTGCGCGTGGCCGGAGCAGAGCGCGAACTCGCCCTCGAACGCGACGATCTTCGGTGAGCCCATCTGCGCGCCCACGATGTCCCAGAACGCGGCCTTGCCGGCCGCGGTGGCGATGCCGACGCCCGAGGGGCCGCCGTTGACGTCGTTGGTGACGTCGGTGGACTCGATGTGACCCGAGAGCGAGCGGATGCCGCGGCCCTTGGCGTCTGCGAACAGCGGATGGTCGGCCAGCTTGTTGTCGGCGAGCAGCGTCTTGAGCGCGCCGGCGCCGCGGCGGAAGCCGAGCGCGTCGATGCCGAGCATCGCGTCGCCGGGCGCCACGTAGTAGCGGCGGTCGCCCGTGGCCTTGTACCTGCGGGCGAGCGCCTCGCCCATGACCATCCAGAGCGCGTAGCAGGTGGGCGCGCAGTGGCCCGCCGCCAGCATGAACTTGTCACCGTACGGGTGCTTGGGGCGCCGATAGTCGAAGTGCACCCCGCCCCGCTCGCGACCGGCGAGATGCGTGGCGACGTTGAACGGCGTATAGGCCAGCGGGCCGCCGAAGTGCCCCGTCTGCGCGTAGTTGCCGAGCAACACCAGCGTCATGCAAGTCATGAAGCCGACGTCTTCGAGCTGCTTGAGGTCGCGGAGATCGAGCTGTTCGGTGGATCGAGACGGAAGGGTCTGGTGTTCTGCGCTCATAATTGCGCGGAATTCTACACTACGACGTACGGGGCGAAGCTCGCGCCCGAGCCCTCGTCGGCGAACTTAAGAGATCTCGCGATGCCTAGCGACTCGCGGCCGAGCTCTGCGGGACCTCGAGCCTGCGCCCGGCGCCATCGCCGGGATATTCGCGTCGGTTCGCGCCGGGGCTCGCGTAGCCGTTGATGAGGACGCGCCGATAGC